>JANOLJ010000249.1:0-8520 GCA_031419715.1 Burkholderiales bacterium
ACGGCAACGGCGCAAGGCAATCACGCCAATCACGCGGCCCACACCACGCACGCCCAGGCCGACAACCACGCCAAGGGTTCAGCGCCCAGCAGCAGCGCCGTCAAACCCGCGCGCACCTCAGCGAGCGTCGCCGCACACCCGCCATCGCCACAGCGCCACGAGTCGCGCTCCGCATCCGCCGCATCACCAGGGGGCAGCATGTCCACCGTCAAACGACCTACCGTCGAACAATTGCAGGAAATCGTGTCTTCGTTGCACATGAGCATGTCGAGCCGCGAAGTCGCCGAATACCTTGATGTCATGGAGGGCACGTTCCAGTCTTACGACCGCCTGACGCAACTGCCCGACAACCTGCCTCCCGTGCGCTACCCGCGCACGCCGGGTTTCAAGCCGAGCGCCGAGCAGAACACGCTCAACGCCTGGGCCGTCAAGTCGGAGGTGCGCGGCGCGGCGCACGGGCCGCTCTCCGGCAAACGCATCGTGCTCAAAGACAACATCTGCCTGGCCGGCGTGCCGATGATGAATGGCGCGTCGAGCCTCGAAGGTTATGTGCCCGACATCGACGCGACACTCGTGACGCGCATCCTCGACGCCGGCGGCACGATCGTCGGCAAGGCGCATTGCGAATACTTCTGCCTGTCCGGCGGCAGCCACACTTCCGCCAGCGGCCCGGTGCACAACCCGTATCGCTACGGCTATGCGGCCGGCGGTTCGTCATCGGGCTCGGCGGCTTTGGTGGGCGCGGGCGAGATTGAGATGGCCATCGGCGGCGACCAGGGCGGCTCGATCCGCATGCCCGCCGGCTGGTGCGGCGTTTACGGCATGAAGGCCACGCACGGCCTGGTGCCCTACACGGGAGTGATGCCGATCGAGGCGACGATAGACCACGCCGGCCCGATGACGGCCTCGGTGGCCGACAACGCGCTGCTGCTGGAGGTGATCGCCGGTGCCGACGGCCTGGACCCGCGCCAATACAATGTTCGAGTAGACAAGTACACGGCGGCGCTCGGCCGGGGCGTGGCCGGCATGCGCATCGGTGTGCTCACGGAAGGCTTCAACTTCGACAACAGCGAGGCCGACGTCGACAGATCAGTGCGCGAAGCGGCGAAACGCCTGCGCGACCTGGGTGCGACGGTGGAAGACGTGTCGATCCCGATGCACCGCGACGGGCCTGCGATCTGGACGCCGATCGCGCTGGAAGGCCTGATGGCGCAGATGATGCACGGCAACGGCATGGGCTTCAACTGGAAGGGCCTGTACACGACGAGCCTGCTGGACGCCCACGCCAACTGGCGCGCGCGCGCCAACGAACTGTCGCGCACGCTGAAGATTTCGATGTTCGCTGGCGAATACTTCACGCGCAACTACCGCGGCCACTTCTACGCCAAGGCGCAAAACCTCGGCCGGCTGCTCGCCAAGAGTTATGACGACGCGCTGGCACGCTACGACCTGCTGCTGATGCCCACGCTGCCGATGAAAGCCACCCCCATCCCGCCAGCCAATGCGCCGCTGGCGCTGTGGTGCCAGCGCGGCTTCGAGATGCTCGCCAACACCTGCCCGTTCGACGTGACCGGCCACCCGGGGATGAGCGTGCCCTGCGGCATGAGCAATGGCCTGCCGGTGGGCATGCAGCTCGTGGCCAAGCACTACGCCGAATCGACGATCTACCGCGCTGCCCACGCGTTCGAGCAGACTGGCGATTGGCGCAAGTATTGAGTGACACAGTGACAACCGTGAGCACCCGCGTGAGAACCCGCCCGGCGGCAATCGCTCGGATCGGCGCATGAGTTCCGCGGCGCGCAACCCCTTCGCATCGGGCTGGGTGCGCGGCGGCGCCGATGAGCGCCTGCGTCCGCAGGGAACCTTGTCGTATGTGTCGGGTGCGACCGACGACCCGCTGCGGTTTCGCACGATCTCGCAGGCGCTCGACAAATGCGTCGCGGCGCACGGCTCGAAAGACGCCGCGATCTTCGCTGCCGACGGCAGCACGCTGTCGTGGTACGACCTGCAGCACCGCTCCGACGAAGTGGCCGCGGCCTTGCTGGCGCTCGGAATCCGGCGCGGAAATCGCGTCGGCATCTGGTCGCCGAACCGCGTGGAGTGGCTGCTCGCGCAGTTCGGCACGGCGCGCATCGGCGCGATTCTCGTCAACATCAACCCTGCCTATCGCAGCTCGGAGCTTGAATACGCGCTGAACAAGGTGCGCTGCCGCGTGCTCATCATGGCGCGGTCGCTGAAAAGCAGCGACTACATCGGGATTCTCAAAGGTCTGGCGCCTGAACTGGACCGGCCCGGTGGCGAGGCCATTCTCGAATCGCGCCGCCTGCCGCACCTCAAACACGCGATCGTCCTGGGCGACGGGCCCGTCCCAGCGCGCGCGCAGAAGTTCAGCGACTTCATCCGCCACGCCGGCCCGGCGCACAAGCTGCGGCTGCCCGGCCTGGCGGCCGAGCTCGACCCCGACGACGCCATCAACATCCAGTTCACGAGCGGCACGACCGGCTCGCCCAAAGGCGCGACGCTTTCGCACTTCAACATCATCAACAACGCGCGCTATTGCGCTGACGCGATGGCGCTGACGGCAAAGGATCGCCTGTGCATCCCCGTGCCGCTGTACCACTGTTTCGGCATGGTCTTGGGTGCGCTCAGTTGCGTGGCCAGCGGCGCGACGATGGTGTTCCCCGGCGAGAGCTTCGACGCCGCGCAGACGATTGCCGCAATCTCGCGCTACCGCTGCACCGCCCTGCACGGCGTGCCCACAATGTTCATCGCGATGCTCGCCCACCCTAGCCTCGCGCAGCACGACATGAGCACACTGCGCACCGGCATCATGGCCGGCGCGCCCTGCCCGATCGAGACGATGCGCCAGGTGGTGAGCAAGCTGCACATGAGCCAGGTGACGATCGCCTACGGCATGACGGAAACGAGCCCCATCTCGTTCCAGTCGGGCGTGGACGATCCGCTGGAGCGGCGGGTGTCGACCGTCGGCCGCATCCACCCGCATGTGGAGGTGAAGATCGTTGACGACGCGGGCCGCATCGTCCCGGTCGGCCAATCGGGCGAACTGTGCACGCGCGGTTACTGCGTGATGCGCGGCTATTGGGAAGACGAGGAGCGCACGCGCGAAGCGATCGATGCCGCGGGCTGGATGCACACCGGCGACCTGGCAACGATCGACGCCGAAGGTTATTGCAACATCGTCGGCCGCGTCAAAGACATGCTGATCCGCGGCGGCGAGAACGTCTACCCGCGCGAGATTGAAGAGTTCTTGCACCGCCACGCCGCGGTGCAGGAGGCACAAGTGTTCGGCGTTCCCGATGCGCGCTACGGCGAAGAAATCTGCGCCTGGATCGTATTGAAGGCAGGCCTGAGCCTGAGCGCGGAAGAAGTCACTGCGTTTTGCCAAGGGAGAATCGCGCACTACAAGGTGCCGCGCCACATCCGCTTCGTCACCGAGTTTCCGCTCACCGCGACGGGCAAGGCACAGAAGTTCGTGATGCGCGAGGCGATGATGCGCGAGCTGGGTGTGAAAGAAGCCAAGACGGCGTGAACGGCACGCACTTTCGCATTCGATGAGCCGATGACCGACGATCAGTTGTTCTTCCTCGAAATCACCGAGCTTGCGCGGCTCTTGCACACGCGCAAGCTCTCGCCGGTGGAGCTGACGCAGAGCATGCTCGATCGCATCGCCCAGGTCGACAAGCGCCTGGGCTCTTACGCGCTTGTCACACCCGAACTCGCGTTGGCGCAGGCACGCGACGCCGAAAAACTGCTGATGCAGCACCGCATCCTCGGCCCGCTGCACGGCGTGCCGATCGGCTTGAAGGACTTGTGCTTCACGAAGGGCATTGCCACCGCCGCGGGCATGCCGATGCACCGCAACTTCATTCCCGCGTTCAATGGCACCGTCGTGTCGCGCCTGCGCGATGCGGGAGCTATCCTGCTTGGCAAGCTCACGATGACGGAAGGCGCGTTCGCCGACCATCATCCTGAAGTCAAGGCGCCGCTCAACCCGTGGCATGTCGACCACTGGTCGGGAGCGTCCAGCAGTGGCTCGGGCGTGGCCACCGCAGCGGGCCTGTGTTATGGCTCGATCGGTACCGACACGGGAGGCTCGATCCGTTTTCCGAGCGCCGCGAACGGCGTGACGGGAATCAAGCCGACCTGGGGCCGCGTGTCGGTGAACGGCGCGTACGAGCTTGCCGCATCGCTCGACCATATCGGCCCGATGTGCCGCAGCGCGGCGGATGCCGGCGCGATGCTCGGCATCATCGCTGGCGCCGACCCGCATGACCCGACGGCGCGCCAAGAACCGGTTCCCGACTACCTGGCCGGCAATGGCCGCGACCTGCAGGGCGTGCGTATCGGCATCGACCCGCACTACACGTCGCAAGGCTTAGACGCCGTGATGAGCGCCGCGCTGGAACACGCGCGCAGCGTGTTCGCCGGCCTCGGCGCCGAGCTGCGCAGTGTCAAGTTCCCCGACCCGCAACATGTGATCCGTGACTGGGGCCCGCAGTGCGCCGTCGAAACCGCCGCCGCGCATGCGGCGACCTACCCCGCGCAAGCCGCAGCCTACGGCCCCGGCCTGGGCGGCTTCATCGCGATGGGCCGCGAAGTGAAGCCGATCGACTTGCAGGAGGTCTGGAAGCGGCGCCGCCGCTTTGCCGGACGCGTGGCGGCGCTGTTCGAAACGATCGACCTGCTGCTGATCCCGGCGCAGCCCGTGGCCTCACCTACGGTGGCCGAGATGCAAACCCTGGGCACCGACCCGAACGGCTTCGCGAAGCTCGTCAAGTTCACCGCACCGTTCAACACGACCGGCAGCCCCACGATCACCTTCCCCGCCGGCTTCACGCGCCAGGGCACACCGGTGGCGATGCAACTCGTGGCACGGCACCTGGACGAAGCGCTGCTCGTGCGCGCTGGGCGCGCGTTTCAGCACGAGACGGATTGGCACCGCAGGCATCCGCAATCAGCGCGCTGACCTCCCCGGCGCGCCACCCGCCCGCGTGGTGGCAACACGCACCGTATTCGCGCCAGGCCAGCGCGTTGGACCCAATTGACACCTATGTAGTCGATCGATTACATTTGATCCGTGTTCACGATCAAGCCACTGCCCAAGTTCACCGAGTGGCTGGCCGGCCTGACTGACGCGACTGTGCGCGGCACCGTTGTGGCTCGCGTTGCGCGCCTGGCGCATGGTCTGCCCGGTGACGTTCAGCCGGTCGGCGATGGGGTCAGCGAACTGCGCATACACCTGGGAGCGGGCTGGCGCGTGTACTACATGCAGCGCGGGCGCACGGTGATCGTGCTGCTTTGCGGCGGCAGCAAGCGAGCGCAGCAAAAGGACATCATGCGCGCCAAGCGTCTGGCCGCGAATCTGGAGTAACCTGTGAGAACAACGACGATGACCGATCGAATCAAGATCAAAGATCTGCCGGAATTCGACCCGGCTCACTACCTCGACAGTGAGGCGGCCATTGCGGCCTACCTGAGCGATGTGCTTGAAGCCAACGATGCGGCGCTGCTCGCCGAATCGTTGGGCCACATTGCACGGGCGCGCGGCATGAGCACGATCGCGCACGACGCCGGCCTCACGCGCGAGGCCCTGTACAAGGCACTGCGACCCGGAGCGCAGCCTCGGTTTGACACCGTGATGCGCGTTTGCGCCGCACTCGGCGTGCGATTGGTCGCCACGCCAATGCGGTAAGCCGCCGTCACCGGCGGAGTGTCAAACGGAGCGCTGCAACGCCCGTCAATACAGAGGACAAACCTACAAAAACCTGGTGGGCCCTGAGTGACTCGAACACTCGACCTACGGATTAAGAGTCCGCTGCTCTACCAACTGAGCTAAGAGCCCCTGAATTTATGCGCCTGCCACGCGATGGTGACGCGTGGATGGTGGGTTGTGCGGGACTCGAACCCACGACCAATAGATTAAAAGTCTACTGCTCTACCAACTGAGCTAACAACCCGGCAAGCCTTCGATTATAGATTTCGTCCTTCGCCCGCCGGGCCTGGCGGATCGAGCAGGGATTCTAGCGCGACGTTGGCCGCCAACATGCCGAAGGTCGCTGTCACGGTGACACTGGAGCCATAGCCGGCGCAGTTCAATGTGCCGTCAACGCCGGCATCGCCTGAATCGCCATAAGGCCGGTGCACGGCCTCGCGTGAATAGACGCAGCGCAGGCCCATTGTTCCCTCGCGCGCCGCGCCGTGATGCTTGCGCAAGCGCTGGCGCAGCGCGGCGAGCAGCGGGTCGTGCGTGACGCGCGCCAGGTCGTCAACCCGCACCGCCTGCGGCTGGCGCTTGCCACCCGCCGCCCCGGCGATCACCAGGCGCGTTGCCGCGCGCAGCGCCGCGACGGCAATCGCTTCCTTGGCGCGCAGTTGGTCGCACGCGTCGATGATCGCGTCCACCGGTTGCGTCAGCAGTTGCGGCCAGTTCTCGGCGTCCGCGAATTCTTCGATCGTGTGCACCACGCAGCCCGGGTGGATGTCGGCGATGCGCAGCTGCAGCGCGAGCACCTTGGCCTGCCCCACGCTGCTGCCCAGCGCCTGCACCTGGCGGTTGATGTTGGACTCAGACACATGGTCGAGATCGACCAGCGTGAGCGCCGCCACGCCGCAGCGCGCCAATGCCTCGGCGGCCCAGGAGCCAACGCCTCCCACACCGATGATGGCGATGCGCGCCGCGCGCACCCTTGCGTAGCCGACCTCGCCATACAAGCGGCGCAGGCCGCCGAAGCGGCGCTCCAGATCGGGCGCCACTTTGTGAGGGCTGCGGCTACGGCTTGATCGACGCCAACCGCTCTTTGCCGGCCTGCGCCGCCTCGGAGTTCGGATACGCCTTGGCCAGTTCGGCGAGCGTGATGCGCGCCTTCGCGGGGTCTTTCAACTCGAGCTGACAGTTCGCGATCGACAACAGCGATTCGGGCGCGCGCGGGTGATCTGGCGACACCGTGACGAGCTGGCGAAACGTATTGATCGCCGCGGCGTAGTCGCGCTTGCCGTATTGCGCATTGCCCAGCCAGAACAGCACCGATTCGTGAAACCCGCTCACCGGGTAGCGGCGGTCGAAGGCGGAGAGCACGTTCGCCGCCTTGTCGAAGTCGCCCTTGCGGAACACCGCGATGGCCTCGTCGTACAAGCGCTTCTCGTCGGGGTCGGCGAGGAATTCGCGGCCGTCCACCGACGCCTTGACAGGCTCGAACTTGCGCACCCGGTCGTCCACGCTTTGCACGATGTCTTTCTGTTTGCGCTGCACCTCGGAGAGGTCGCGCGCGAGCTGTTCGTCCTGACCGCGCAACCTGGCGTTGTCGGCGCGCAGTTGTTCGATCAGGTTGTTCAGCTCGACCATGCTGCGCTTCATCTGCAGCATCTGCTCGTTGAGCATCGTCAACTGGGTGTTTTGCTGCGCGACCTGGCCGTTGAGCTGGGCGTTGAGTTGCGCGCTCAGTTGCGCGAGCTGTTCGACCTGGCGCGCGCGGTTCTGCTCGTTCACCTGGTCCAGGCGCTGGCGCAGTTCGAGGATCGCTTTGCGCGCCTCTTCGTCGTCAAACAATCCGGCGTGCGCCGGCAGCACGACGAACAGGCTGGAGGCAGCAGCGGCAAACGCAACCACCACGGCCAGCGGGCCGGCGAACACCCGAAACCTGCGAAGCGTGGCGCGCATCACGAGGCCCCTCAACGGCTCGTCAGTTCGGCGCGCCGGTTCTTCGCCCACGCCGACTCATCGCTGCCCTGCGCCGCCGGGCGCTCCTTGCCGAAACTCACGGCGTCGACTTGCGCGTCCTTCGCACCGAACAGCGCGAGTGACTTCGCCACCGCCTCGGCGCGCTTCTGGCCGAGCGCCAGGTTGTATTCGCGCCCGCCCCGGTCATCGGTATGGCCTTCGATGGCCAGGCGCTTGTTGCGGTCCACGCTGAGCAGTTTGGCGTAGGTCTCGATCGCCGGGCGGTATTCGTCGCGCACGGCGTAGCTGTCGAAGTCGAAGTACACGATGCGCGGCAGGTTGCTTGCCACCACCGGCGCCACTTTGGTCAGGTCCACCGGCGTGATGGCCGATTGCGAGGTGCCGCTCGTCGCCGCGCCCGTTGTGCCGGCGCCGGACTGCGACCCCGTGTTCGACCCGGAACCGGAGCCCGCTGCCGAGGTTGCACGGGTCTCCACCGGAACGTCGGCGTCCAGCTTAGTGCTGGAGCAACCGCCGAGCAGGGCAAGCATGCCCAAACCGATCAACACTTGTTTCATCGAATTCATGATTTAGGTTCCTTTCACTTTCAATGTTCACGAACGCCAGCGACGCGTCTCCCCCCTGTGTCTTCTGCTATCTGCCGTAAGGCCCCCACACCGGCTCGCGCACATCGGCCGTGGAGCTAATCAACCGGGCTTTGATCTTGCCATCCAAGGTTGTCGTCATCAACACGTCGCGCCCTTGCGAGCGCGTCGCGTAGATGATCAGGCGCCCGTTGGGGGCGAAGCTCGGGCTCTCGTCGTCGGTGGTGTCGGTCAAGC
>JANOLJ010000250.1:0-10543 GCA_031419715.1 Burkholderiales bacterium
GGGGTCCGCAGGGGGCTCATGCTGTGACGGTCGGCGCTGCGCGCCGACTCCGCTGTGGTGCTCGCTCTGGGATCGCGCCGCGAACTCGCTTCGCTCACTTCGTTCGCTACGCTCAAACAAGCGCGGCGAGTCAGTTTTGGAAGCGCGCTGCGCGCGCCGACCCAAGGGCTGTGCGCCGGGGCGCGTGCAAGCGCCCCGGCCTTCGCCAGCCACAAAGCCCCTTCCGGGCCTTTGTGCGCGGGCGAAGGCTCGCCCCCCCCGAAATCGCCCCCACCGGGCACCGCCTGCCGCGCTGTCACCGTTGGGTTCTCTGCGACGAAAGTCAAAAGCGCATTCGCAAAGGCTGGTGAGTATCGGGAGCGACCAAGCACCACAGCACGAAAACGCGCAGCGGGTGTTTGCGACGAAGTGCACCACGGTTGCAGTGCGGCAGGCGCTGCCCGCAGGGGCCTGCGGCGGGCGATTTCTGTGGCGGCGAGCAGCGCAGTCTCTGGGATCGGCGCGCGCAGCGCGCATCCAAAACTGACTTCGCCGCGCCTGTTTGAGCGTAACGAACGAAGTGAGTGCAGCGAGTTCGCGGCGCGATCCCAGAGCGAGCAGCACAGCGGAGTCGGCGCGCAGCGCCGACCGTCACAGCATGAGCCCGCTGCGGGCCCCTGCGGGCAGCGCCTGCCGCACCGCTCCATCGTCGGCGCGCCGCGCGGATCCACCAACAGCAGCCGCTCACCCACCAGCACCTCGCGCTGACGCACCGGCAGCAAGCGCCGACCCAGCAGACCAAGGTCAAGCACAGCAGCAGACTGAGCAGCAAGCTTCATATCAACGATAAGCCGCAAAAGGCTTAGGAAAGCGCCGGTCGATGCGTTCCCGCAGCGGCAACACATGCGGGTACGCAGCGATCTCGAGGCCCGCCTTGGCTGCCATCGCCAACCACACAATGGCCAGGCCCACGAGGTAAGGCACATCGAATACGCCCCAGGCGATCCATGCCACGAACAGGCCGACGAAGAGCCAGTTCAGCACGCGCTTGGGCAAGCGGTGGTCGGGTGTGAGTCCGCGCGCTTCGAAAAAGTTGGCAATGCGCAGCGACAAAGCAGCCTCGAGATCTTCGGCCCGGTCTTGCACCGGCTTGCCAAAAAAGCCCAGCAGCAGCCAGCACACGCCCGGAATGGCGATGCGAAACAGCAGTGCGATCAGCGCGATGAACAGCGTGCCGGCGAAGCCCGCCAACCCTGCGAGCGAAACCGCGAACGCCAAGCCGATAGCGATCACGCCCCACGTCAGCGTGCCCTCGACGATGCGGCTGATGCGAACGATTTTGTAGAAGTCGGCCAGTTGCCCGGCCAGGCCGGTGCGGCCCTGGATCAGCGACACCAGCAGTGCGAAGCCGTAGAACGCGTTCGCGAGATTGCCGTCCACACCGTGGTCGTTCAGCAAGGCCGGCAGGGCGCGCATCATCAGGCCCGCGAACACTGCGCCCATCCAGTGGTAGGCGCCGCCGACGACGGTGAGCGCATACAGCAGGATCGATTGCGCGACCGGGAAACCGGTGTTGTCGAGCTGGCCATTCAAGCCGGCGATCAGGCCACCGGCCAGGCCCGCGAGAAACCCGCCGAGCGCGAACGCCCAGGCTTTGTAGCGCACCACGCTCACGCCTGCGGCAATGGCCGCGGCTTCGCTTTTGCGGATCAACGCCCAGGCGCGGCCCGGCATCGTGGCGCGTTGCCATTCAATCAGCGCCAGGCCGGCGGCGAGCCAGAACATCGTGTAGCGGAAGTAGGCGCCGTCGCCGCGAGCGATCCAGGGGCGCTCGATCAATACGCGCTGGCCGGCGACGATCTTGCCCGTCCAGCCCGGACCGCCGTCAGGGAAGCCAATCACGTTCAGCACCACCTGCACCGCCGCCGCGATCATCAAGGTGAGCAGCGCGAGGTAAAGACCGCGCATGCGCAGCGCTGGCAGGCCGAGGATCAGGCCGAACACGCCGGCGATTCCCGCGCCGATCAGCAGGGCGGCTTCGAATGGCAGGCCCAGGCCGTGGATCAGCCGCAGGCAGAACCAGCCGCCCACGCCGGCCAGCGCGAATTGCGCGAGCGACACCATGCCGAGCTGGCCGTAGAGCAGGGCCACCGTGCCGGCGGCGAGCGTGAGGCAGGCCACCGTCGTCATCGTGTTCAGCCAATAGGCGGAGAACAGCCACGGCCCGAGCAGCGCGACGATGCCGAAGGTGACCCACATCGGCAATACGCGCGACAGCGGCGTGCCGGGTGGAATGTCGGGTTTGTCGCGGTCGGTCGCCATGGTGCGCGGCTACTCGAGATGCGTGTTATCGCGCGACAGGCCGATGCCCTTGCGCTGGTACCAGAGCACGGCGGCGATCGCCACCACAAATGCGGTGGCCGAGCCGTAGCGTTGCAGCGCCGGCTGCAATGAAGTCAGCGCCTCGATCACGCCGATCGCCAGGCCACCCGCCACGGTGAGTGGCAGCGACGACATGCGCCCGACCATTGCCGCGGCCATCGACGGAATCACGAGAAAAGTCAACACGATCGGGTTGAGCCTAACCATATTGCCCATGAACAGGCCGGTCACGCCGGCCAGCACGCCGGCAATCGTCCAGGCCCAGGTGTCGACACGTTTGATGCGCACGCCGAGCAACGCGCTCAGCGTGCGGTTGCTTTGCAGGGCGCGCATGCGCAGCCCGAGCGGCGTGTTGGCGAGCATCCACACCATGCCGAGTGTGGCCACGGCGGCGAACGTCAATGCCGCCAGGCGCGTGTAGCTGACGAGGCGCTTGCCGTCGATCTCAATGCCACCGGCGTCGGTGGGCAGGGGGAGGCGCCGCGGCGTATCGCCCCAATACCACTGGGCGATGCCCATGATCATTAGCGCGAAGCCGAGGGTGGCCATCGCGCGGATCACGCGGTCTTGGTGCGTGAGAGATGGCGCGATGTAGCGGCCATAAGCCCACGACAGCAGCGTCGCGCAGCCCACGCCCGCGGTCCAACCCATCCAGTCGGCGTAGTCGAGGTCGATGACCTGCCAGCAAATCATTGCCGCCAGGCCACCCAATGCGCCGTAAGCGAAGTTCACCACACCGCTGGCGCGATACAGCACCACCAGGCCGACGCCTGATAGCGCATACACCGCGCCGACGCTGATGCCGACAACCAGGAATGGCAGCAGGCTGTCCATGGTGAGCTTCGCCGCGAATCAACTGTTGGTCAGTTGACGACGCCGCCCTTCTTCTCGAACGCAATCACGTCGGCCAGTTCGTCGTCTTTCGAGCGATAGCACTGGCTGACGGTCTTGAAGCCACCGGAGGTGAGGTCGGCAGCGCGGCCTTCGTGGTTCGGCTGGTGGCGGTCGCCCTGGCCGAAGTACCAGGGTGCGCACATCATGTCGGTGCGGAAGTTGACGATGCCCTTGAACGCGTCGTGCACGGACTTGCGGTCGATCGGGCCCTTGATTTTCAGCAGCGCATCGGTGGCGACGCGCGCCGACAGGTGGCCGGCTTGCGAGAACGTGTCGATCGGGTCGCCCTTCGCGCCGTACTTCGCCATCACTGCCTTCCAATTCTTCATGTCGGGTGTGTCAGCGTCCATCGGCTGCAGCTCCATGTGCACGGCGAGCTTGCCGTGCCAGTACTTGCCCACGGCCTTGGGCATGTCGGCGTGGTAGGCCGAGGTCGGCAGGCCCCACTTCATGGTCTTGCCCAGGTCTTGCTGTTCAGCAGCCGTCAGGATCGGCAGCATCATGCCGCGCGGCATGCCCAGCACCACACCTTCGCTCTTGGCCGCGGAGATCTGTAGCGCGATGGCGTTGCCGTCGAGCTGTCCCGGATCGAAGATCACGGTCTTGACCGCGATGCCGGCGGCCTTGCCGTAGGCTTCGACCCCGGCGCAGATCCAGTCGCCAAAGCCCGGAATTCCCGGGGCGACGCAGGTCAGGCTCTTCAGCTTGTGGGTCTCGGCAATGTGCTGCGCGGCGCCGACAGTCGATTGACGCGGCCCGGAGTTGAACGACACATAGTTCTTGCCGAAGAAACACGCACGCGGCACGCCCACGCCGGAGATTACGGCCACGCCTTCGGCTTCATAGAGCTTGTTGTTCGCGCCGCATTCGACGAAGCTGGATGAGCCCACCATGCCCACGACCTTGGTGTCTTTCACGAGCTTGCTCGCGGCCTGCGCGGCCACTTCCGGGTTCCAGGTGTCGTCTTGAATCGTGTAGGCGATCGGCCGGCCATTGATGCCGCCGTTCGCGTTGACGCATTTGAAGTAGGCGTCGGCGGCGCGGGTGGACGACGAAAAGTCTTCCGGCCCGGTCTTGCCGGTGACGGCGCCGATCTGAATTGGCTCGCCAGCGGCTTTTTTGCCATTGCTCAGGCCGCACTTTTCTTGCGCGAAGGCGCTGGTCCCGATGGCAGCGCTGGCCAGTACGGCCGCGACTGCGATGTAATGCTTGCTCATAGGTCTCCTCGGTTCATGTCAGGCCCGATCTTGAAGTGGCGCCGCAGGCCGGGCTTGTTACCCGCAGCGCCATGGATTTCAAAAATTCAACTGCACGACCCGCCGATGCCAGCCAGGCCAGGCGTGCGAAAGCGGATCACCGACTTGTGCGTGAGGCCGTTTGCGCGCATCGACAGGCTTGAGTCTGGAATCCACGCCCGGCCCGAGCGCGACCACTCGGCGCGTGCCCAATCGACCTTGGCAAAGTCGGGGTGCTCGCCGTAGATGCCCGGCAGCACGCCGCGGATGAAATCGCCAAACGACAGGTAGGAAGGCACCGGCACGCACACCGGCGCGCAGAACATCAGGTGGTCTTCCCAGCCGATGTAGAGCAGCGGCGAGACGAATTTCTCCACCGCGTCTTGCGCCGGGAAGCGGTAGGCGCCGATTGCCGCGACGCTCATGATTGCGCTCCTTGCAACGCGGGCCCGCACCACTGCGCGAAATTCTTCTGGTCGGCCGAGCCTTCGAAGTCGAGGTTGTCTTGGCCGTCGTTCAAGCCGTAGTAGTCGAGCACGGCGAGCATCGGGTTGAAGCCCTCGGCATTCGGGTTCGTGCCGGGCTTGAAACACGCGCCCTGGTAGATCTGGTGTACCGGCAGCCAGGCCTGCACGTATTTGCGCGGCTCGAAGTCGAAGATCTCCTTGCAGTGGTCGCTGCAGAAGTGGTACTTCTCGCCCTCGAAGTCGGACTCGCGGTAGCAGATCTTGGTGGCAGCGCCGGGCTCGGTGAAGAACATCGGAATCTGGCAGGTGGTGCACAGCATCGGCAGCGTCGCGTTGTAGAAGCGCTTGCCTTGCTGCTGGCGTTGCCGGTAATGCTCCAGGCGCGGGCGGTACAGCGAGTCGAAGCTGGTGGGGTACTTTTCCGCGAGCCAGGCCATCTCTTCGTCGCTCGGTACCCAGGTGTGAAACGCGGCCGCCGCGCCATAGTTGTAGAACGTGTTCCAGGCCTGGTGGCTGATGTGGTCCTTGCCTTCGCAGGCGTCCTTCCAGCCTTTGGGCTCACGCAGCCCGTAGCGCGCCAGGTCTTTGAACAAGGCGGCGCCGCTGGCTTCAGCGTACATCTCCCAGGCCTCTTTCCAGCTCATCACGCGCTTGGGCAGCATGTAGTCCTGCATCATCGCCACGAGCGTGAGCAGGCGGTAGCCGCGCCAGAACCATTTGTCGATCCAGCGCTGCACGATGGGCAGGTTCGCCGGGTCTTGCTCAAGCATGAACTTGATGCACTCGATGCCCAGCGTCATGTGGCGCGACTCGTCGCTCTGCGCCGAGAAGCCGAAGCTCACCGTGGACATGTCGCCGTTGTGCGCGGCGCCCGACATGAAGGGCACGAACAGCAGGTTGGTCAGCACGTATTCGAACGAGAAGCTGACCGCGGTGAGGAACTCGAACGGCCCGGCCGTCATCGCGTCTTCGAAGAATGATTTGGGCACCGAGAGGTACCAGACCCGGTCGAACCAGTGATTCGGCCGGTGCATGCCGTTGAAATACTTGTTGTAATGCGAGAGCGCGTGGGTTTCGGTCTGGTAGTGGCGCAGCTCGTCCACCGACTGCATCTGGCAGGCGACGCGCACGCCTTCGCCGCTGAACTGCCGCCCCACATGCGCGAAGCCACGGTGGGCGTTGTACTCGAGCGGTGTCACGCCCTGGATGAACAGCTTGAGCGCGTTCACGTAGCGCGCGTCGGAGATGCCGAGCTGGCCGTTGTTCTGCGCAAAGGCGTCGATCACGGCATAGAGCTTGCGCTCCTTCTCGCCCTGGTACTTCCAGTAGGCCTCCATCGTCAGGCGAAACGGGTCTTCCCATTTCGACCAGTCGTGGATCTTGATGCCCTCGTAGCGTTCATAGGG
The DNA here is from genome assembly GCA_031419715.1 of Burkholderiales bacterium. Taxonomy (GTDB): domain Bacteria; phylum Pseudomonadota; class Gammaproteobacteria; order Burkholderiales; family Burkholderiaceae_C; genus JAEMQF01. The sequence continues at coordinate 6,364 of JANOLJ010000250.1, forward strand.
GAACACCGCGTCCATCGGCTGGTAGGTGGTCTGCCAGCCGAGGTCGCGCGTCATCGCGGCGTAGCGCTCCTTGAGGCCCGGCTTCTTTTTCGCGACGCGCGTGTCCATGTGGGTGGCTCGACGTGGCGTTTCAATGACTCCAGCTCAAAGTGAACTGGTCGTCGTCTTCGTCTATGTGCCCGGTGAGCGTGACCAGGCTCAGGTGAATGCGCTGCAGGTCGAAGGGCCGGCCGGTCTGCTCTTCTATCGTCTCGCGCTTGATCGTCAGCGTGTTCGGCGCGTCGATCTTCACCAGCCCCGGCGAATGCACGGCGCTGGCGTGCGCGTTGTCGGCGAGGATCGCCTCGACGATGGGGCGTGAGTCTTCGTTGTCTTGAAAGGCGATGAATACGTTGGACATGCGTTTCCTTGATTCGTGGCTGCCGTCAGCCCGCGATGGCAGCCTTTTTGCACCGCGCATTCATCGCCTCGCGCGCGGCGGCGAGTTCTTTTTGCCCCGTGGCACCCAGCGCCAATTCGGCGATCGGCGCGAGCGCGGCCTGGGCGCGGTCGGCCCAGGTTTTGGCCCAACCGGAAATCAATTGCCGGTTCGCGTCGGACTCGGCCGCGGCGACCTTGGCCACGGCGTCGACCCAGCGCGACGATTCTTCATGCCACTCGGGCATGAATGAGGTGAGCATCGACACGGCGGTGCCGCCTTGCAGCGCGAGGTGTTCGTCGACGAAGGCGCCGTAGATGAGCGGGTAGAGCTGGGCATCGAGCGCGAGGTTTTGCGCGACGAAGAGCTCGAACGGGTCCTTCAGCACAAGCGTGTCTTCGACGTAGCGGCGCAGCGGCTGCCAATGCGGGTTGCCGAGCCAGTCGTTCTTGCCGGCTTCCAGCACGCCGGGCTCGTTGACGGCCAGGCCCAGGCGCGTCAGGTACTGGGCCACGCCCAGGTGGTCCATGGCGTGGAACATCGCCGGCGCCGTGAACGCCGTGCCGTAGCCGTAAGCGCCGACGAAGCAGTTGTTCATGTTCGCGCCCCACGCCACGTGGCGCAGTGGCATCAGCACGGCGCAGGCCGTGGCGGTGGTCGCGTCGGGCATCTTGCCGAGCAGGCCGCGCGATTCGACGAACTGGTAGCTCGTTTCCATTGCGTCTTGCTGGCGCGCGCGCGCCATCGTCCAGGTGCCGTAGTAATACTGGCGCGGGTCGCGCAGCACATACCAGTCGGCCAGCACGACGGCCGAGCGCGACGCGTCGAACAACTCGTGCTCGGGATCCCAGGTCGGGCGGTAGTGGAAGTTCGAGGTCGGCTGCGCGCCGAGCGTGGCCTCGAGGTAGCGCGACGCGGGCTTGTCGTCGCCGACGTACTTGGCCACATGCGCGAAGGTGTTGCGCAGCGGCTTGATCTCGCGGGCGTGCAGGTCAACGGTCATGCGCGGGCTCCGGTGTGGACTTGCTGGACGTCTTGATTCGTATCGGTGGCGGTCGTGTCGCCAAGCGTCGCATCGGCACGCGTGGCCTCGGTCAGCGTTGCATCGTCCAGCCGCTGCACCTGGTGCGTGGCGCAGAACTCGTTGAACGCGGCGCGCGGCAACACCAACTCGGCGGCCAGCTCGGGCCAGCCGACTGAAAACTCGAACACCACCAAGCCGTTGTCGCGAACCTGGGTAACGCGCACGAACTTGCGCGTCACGTCAACAGGCGCTTGCGGGTCGGTGGGGTCGCTGGGGTTCACGGGTGTGGGCACGAAGGCTGGAACGTCTCTGCATGTGGCATGCCATCAACCCGGATCGAACCGAGAAATCACGATAAAGAAGGGTAAACACCGACGCTCTGGGTTTCTGATGGCTTGTTGTTACCAGAACGATGCGAGGGTAAATACCCAAAAGGTGGAGAGTCGTGTGCGTCGATCAACAGGTTAAATTCATCAATAGAAGAAGCGCAAACTGTCAAAGCGATCAAATCGTCAATTTCAATCGATCGGCGTCGGGTATTTGCGGGTTTCGGTCCAACGTCGTTTTCTCGATACTTTGTTGCCAATGAAAGCCATCACCCCTGTGCCGCCGCTGCCCTCCGACGCCGATCTGAAGCGTCTGGTGCACTTCTCGGCGGGCGACGGGCGCATCTGGCTCGCAAGCCAGCGCATGCTGCTCATGCACACGGCGGCGCTGGGCGGTTTGCGGCGCGAGTTGATCCAGACAATCGGCCGCGAGCAAACGCGCCGCGTGATGATGCGCGTGGGTTACGCCTCGGGTGAGCGCGACGCCACGCTGGCGCGCCAGGTGCGGCCGAACGCACCGCTGTTCGAAGCATTTGCCGTGGGGCCGCAACTGCACATGCTCGAAGGCGCGGTGCAGGTCACGCCGCTGCGCTTTGAGCTGGATCTGGACGCTTCACACTACCTCGGGCTCTACCGCTGGGACCACTCCTGGGAAGTCGAAACTTTTCTTCGCGACTTCGGCGTGCAGATTGAACCCGTGTGCTGGACGCTGCTCGGCTACGCCTCGGGCTACACCAGCGGCTTCTTCGGCCGGCGCATGCTCTACAAGGAAGTGGCGTGTGTGGCCTGCGGCGCCGGCCACTGCCTGATCGAGGGGAGGTTTCAGGACGAATGGCCCGACGGCGCGAGCATGGCGCACGACTACGACGCCGACTCGCTGCTGCTGCGCATGGACGACTTGCAGTCCAAGGTGGAAGCGCTGCGCACGCAGTTGGTGGCGGCCGATGAAACCGGGCCCCTGGTCGGCCGCTCCAAGCCTTTCCAAGCGGCGCTGGAACTGCTGCGCAAGGCCGCGCCGACCAAGGTGAATGTGCTGCTCACCGGCGAAACGGGAGTCGGCAAGGAACGCTTTGCGCGCGCGATGCACAAGATGAGCCCACGCGCCGACAAGCCCTTCGTCGCCGTGAACTGCGCGGCGCTGCCCGGCGAGTTGATCGAAAGCGAACTGTTCGGCGCGGACAAGGGCGCGTTCACCGGGGCGAGCAGCGCGCGGCCCGGGCGCTTTGAGCGCGCCGACGGCGGCACGCTGTTGCTCGATGAATTGGGCGACCTGCCCCTGCCCGCGCAGGCGAAACTGTTGCGTGTATTGCAAAGCGGAGAAGTCGAGCGCCTGGGTGGCACCGCGCCGCGCAAGGTGGACGTGCGCGTTGTCGCGGCGACGAACGTCGACCTCGAAGCGGCTGTGGCCGCCGGGCGATTCCGGCTCGACCTGCTGTACCGGCTGAACGTCTACCCGATCCGCATTCCGCCGCTGCGCGAGCGCACCGAAGACATCGAGCCGCTGGCCCAGCACCTGTTGCAGCGCTTCGGCGCGCTGCACGACAAGCTCGTGCCCGGCTTCACCGACCGGGCGCTGGACGCGATGCGCCACTACCCCTGGCCCGGCAATGTGCGCGAACTCGAAAACCTGATCGAGCGCGGCGTGATCCTCGCGAGCCCGCGCGAGCCGATTGACGTCGACCGGCTCTTCCCCACCTTGCCCGGAGCCACTACCGCCAAGGCCACTGTCAATGCGTCCGGGCGCATCGAAGCCAGCCCCGAGCGCGAAGTGGGAGCCTTGTATGAAGACGTGCAGCGCCGTGGCCTCAGCCTGGACGAGCTGGAGAGCGCATTGATCCAGGAAGCCGTGCAACGCGCCAGCGGCAACCTCGCGGCGGCGGCGCGCGCGCTGCGCCTGACGCGGCCGCAGCTCAGCTACCGGCTGGCGCGGATACGCGAGCGGGAAAGCGCGGCACCGAACCAGGCCGAAGAGGCGCTTGCGGGTGCGCCCGGTGCCGCCGGTGCTGTTGGTGCTACTGGTGTTACTAGTGTTACCAGTGCTACTAGTGCTACTGGCGCCGCCGAGGCAGCAGCAGCGCCCAGCCAACCCTGACGACGATGGCCAAACGCCCCTATCTGGCACTCGCGCACCCGCCGGGAAGCCCCGCCGCGCAGCAGCCCGACACGGCGCGCACGCTGATCGAACGCGCCTACGCACAACTGCGCCACGACATCGTCGAAGGCGTACTCGCGCCTGGCGAGAAGCTCCGGGTCGAGCACCTGAAAACGCGCTACGCGGTCGGCGCGGGCACGCTGCGCGAAGCGATCACGCGCCTGGTGAGCGACGCGCTGGTGGTGGCCGAAGGCCAGCGCGGCTTTCGCGTCGCCGAGATGACGATCGCCGACCTGCAAGACCTGACCGAGCTGCGCGTG
>JANOLJ010000251.1:0-8951 GCA_031419715.1 Burkholderiales bacterium
GTTCAAGATGCTCGCGCGCGTGAGCCGAGTCATGGAGCAGCTCGTGCACGCCTGGGACGTGCTGGCAACGATGACGCCGCCGGAGTACTCCGCCATCCGCCCCTACCTCGCCAGCAGCAGCGGCTTCCAGAGCTGGCAGTACCGGCAAATTGAATTCATGCTCGGCAACAAGAATGCTGCGATGCTCAAACCCCATTCGCACCGGCCCGACCTGCTGGCGCAAGTGGAGATCGCGTGGCGTGCGCCGTCGCTCTACGACGAGTCGCTGCGCCTGCTCGCGCGCCGCGGCTTGAGCGTTCCCACGAGCCACACCGAGCGCGACTGGACGCTGCCCTATGCAGCGGACGACGCTGTTGAACAAGCCTGGTTGATCGTCTACCGCGACCCGGAGCGCCACTGGGATCTGTACCAACTCGGCGAAGAGCTCACCGACCTCGAAGACGCGTTCCGCCTCTGGCGCTTTCGCCACGTCACCACGGTGGAGCGCATCATCGGCTTCAAGCGCGGCACCGGCGGTACGAGCGGCGTGGGTTACTTGCGCAAGATGCTTGACGTGGTGCTGTTTCCGGAGATCTGGAAGTTGCGCACCGACTTGTAAACCGAGCGCGCACGGTGCCCGTGGCCACTGCCGAGACAGCCCGCGGGGTCAGGGCGCCAGCCGAGCATCCACCTCCGCACACAAGGCCTTGGCCGCATCCTGAAGCATCTGCACGCCCGCATGACCGGCGTTCAAGGCATCGCACAGCACCGCTGGACCGCGAGTCCGTCTGCGCCAGGTAGCGCGCTTCGAGTTCGGTCACCTCGCGCAAAAAACGCAGGCGGGCGATCTCCGCGGAAGAAGCTGTACTCACAAGAGCTGGCCCGTGCTGCGCGCGACGTCGTGCATCGGCAGCACCTGCAGGTTGGGCGCCGCGAGCAGCACGTCGACTTTGCGGCCACCCAGCAGGCGTTCGAGCCTTGCTGCAATTGCCGAAGCCAAAACCGCAGGGCGCTCCACGGCGTGCGGCACATCCACCAGCAAGTCGATATCGCCGCCGCGCGCTGCGTTGTCCAGGCGAGACCCGAACAAGCGCACGCTCGCCCCCGCTCCGGCAATCTCGGTCACGACCCGCCCTATGGTGAGGATTTGATCCGGTGACACACGCATGCGCGGCAGTATAGGGATGTCGTCGCAAGCCGTTCCATCCGTTCGCACCCGGCCCGCCGAAGTGGCCACCGTTCGCGCCCGGCGGCACAATCGCGCGAAACCCAGGAAACTCCCAACGACAAGTTCCTTGCTCGCGCGGTGTGCGCAGAGTTGAAGCTTGATCTTGTGAATGAGAGTCGAGGCAATCCAATGCGCGTCATGCTCGCCTGCACCTTGCTGCTCCTGGCCACGCTGGCCAGCGCCCAAGACCGCCTGCGCATCGGCTCGAAGCGCTTCACCGAGTCCTACATCCTGGCGCAGGTGCTGGCGCAGACCGCGCAGCCGCATGCCGCGACCGAAGTGAAGCAGGGTCTGGGCAACACGGCGATCGTGTATGAGGCGCTGCGCTCGGGCAGCATCGATCTGTACCCGGAGTACACGGGAACGATTGCGCTTGAAATCCTGAAGGGTTCGGGAACCATGACGATTGAGGCCATGCGCGCGCAGCTCGCGCCGCTGGGCCTGGGCGTGGACATATCGCTGGGCTTCAACGATGGCTATGCGCTCGCGATGCGTGCCGACACCACCGCCAAGCTGGGCATCGCCAAACTCTCGGACCTCGCCCAACACCCCGCGCTGCGCATGGGGTTGAGCAATGAATTCATCGGCCGCGCCGACGGCTGGAAGGGCCTGGCACAGCGCTACGTGCTGCCGCAGCAGCCCACGGGCCTGGACCATGGCCTGGCGTATGACGCGATCGGCGCGTCACAGGTCGATGTGATCGACATCTACACCACCGACGCGAAGATCGATCACCTGGGTTTGCGCGTGCTGCTTGATGACGCCAGCTACTTCCCGCGCTACGACGCCGTCGTGCTGTACCGCCTGGACGTGCCACAGCGCTTTCCCAAAGCCTGGGCCGCCCTGCAAACCTTGAGCGGCAGCATCAACGAGAAGACGATGATCGCGATGAACGCGCGCGCCGAATTGAACAGCGTGGCGTTCGACGTGATCGCGCGCGATCATCTCGCTGGCCGCGCCGGCTCCGCGCTGGCGGGCTCAAACTTCTGGGGCAAATTGTTCGGCGCGGATTTTTGGCGCCTCACCGCGCAGCACCTGGGCCTGGTGTTCGCCTCGGTGCTGCTCGCCGTCGTGCTTGGCGTGCCGCTGGCAATCGCGGTGACTCCGCATGCACGCTGGCGCACGGGCGTGCTCGGCGCGACCGGCCTGCTGCAAACCGTGCCGTCGCTGGCGATGCTCGCCGTGCTCATCTCCTGGGTCGGCCGCATCGGCACCGTGCCGGCGTTGCTGGCGCTCACGCTCTACGCATTGCTACCGATCATGCGCAACACCTGCGTCGGGCTGACCGAGGTTCCCGTCGGATTGAAGAATGCCGGCACGGCGCTTGGCCTGTCGCCACGGCAACGCCTGTTCCTGATCGACCTGCCACTGGCCCTGCCCACGCTCTTGGCCGGCGTGCGCACCGCCACCACCATCGCGGTCGGCACCGCGACGATCGCCGCGTTCATCGGCGCGGGCGGCTATGGCGAACGCATCGTCACCGGCCTGGCGCTGAACGACAAGGAGTTGCTGCTCGCTGGTGCGCTGCCCGCCGCGGCGCTGGCGCTGTTGTTCGAAGGTGCGTTCGAACTGATTGCGCTGCGCTTGCGCGGCAGCTCGCGCGGATAGGCGTCCTGCAATCGATGGACAGCGGTGGATGCGCGACGCATGATCGCGGCTCCAGCTCGTTGGCGTTGCCTTCCAACACCTTGCGCTGGCACCTCCCACCACCCAGAACTGGAGCCTCCCATGTCCAATTCCCTTGCCGTTTACCAACTGAGCGTCAGCGCGAACAGTGCAGGCGCACAGATCACCTGGTATGACCCGAACACGATCTCCCCGATCTTCACCGCCGGCAGCGACGGCTGGGTGACCAAAGCCGGCGGCAACGGCCAGCCGAGCCTGGTGGTGAGCAAGCCCAACGGCTCGCCGGCCACATCGACCGCAATCGACATCAAGGTTCTCGACATCACGGGCTCGACCTACTTCAACCTGTGCGGCATCGTGATCCGACGCAGCGGCAACTCGGGCAACCCGCAAGGCAGGGACAGCTTCCCCGCCAGCGTGATATCAGCGGACCGAAAGACGCTGACCTTGACCGACAACGACAGCGTCAAGACTTCCTACGAGTTCGATGTCCTGTTCATGGACAGCGCCGAAAACTACGGGCTGCTGGATCCGAAAATCCAGAATAACTGAAGGCGCTGCGGCGACGCTTACGAAGCGCCGGGTCGGTGCCGATCCCACGCCTCGATGAGCCGGCGATGGTGCGGCACGAGCCGCAGGAAGCCGACGCGTCGGTGGGTGTCGGCAATGCCTTGGGCGCGCCGCATCAGCAAGGCGTGGCCGTCACCGAGCACGGCGTGCGCGCGCTGGTCGGCCGCTGCGTCCAGCACCTGCCAGCACGCCAGGTAGACGCGCACCGGCTCCTCGGTGCCATCGATCGGCGTGCCGCCCTGCAGCGCCGCTAAAACGGCCTCGGCGTGCACCATCGCGACCGCCAGTTGGCCTGCCGCCAGCGCGGTCTCGGCCAGGCTGGCATCGACCTCCATTGCGAGATTCGGGAGATCGACTTCGAGGTATTGGAGCCGTGCGGCGTGCAGGCAGTCGCGGGCGGCCACCAACTCCCCCAATGCCAGGTGCGCCTGGCCGGTGACGCGCTGCGCCGCCGCTTCGCCCCAGCGGCTGCCCGCCGCAGCGAGCAGCGGCAAGGCATGGCGTGCGTGTTGCAGGGCAGCGGCCGCCTCACCACGGTTCAGCGCGACGAGCGCCAGGTTCACCGAAACAATCGCTTCCAGTTCAGATTGGCCGATGCGCGCGAACAGCTCGCCGGCCTGCACAAAGCGCGCCTGCGCCTGGGCGTAGCCCCCCAGGCACAGTTCGGCGTAGCCGAGGTTGGAGAGGACCCCGGCTTCATAGCTCTGGTTGCCGGTTTCGCGGTGGTGCGCCAGCGCCTGGAGATAGAACTCGACCGCCGACGTGATGTCGCCCTGGTCGTCGGCGAGCGTGCCCAAGGTGTTCAGGATCGAACCTTCGATCTGCTTGTCGCCGCAGCGCCGGGCCAAGGCCAGCGCATCCAGAGCGCGCACCCGCGCATCGGCGTGTCGCCCCAGGCGCCCGAGTGCCTGGCCGACGATCGAGCCGGCCCGCGCCGCCTGGCGCGGTGCATCGGGAGTGGCTTGCACCACCGCCGCCTCGGCGAGCGCCAGTGCCGTTGCCGCCTCGCCTCGGTTGAAGTGGAACAGTGCGCGACGTCCCGCGGCCTCCGCACGCTTCGCGGCGTCGCCGCCGCGACTCGCCAACTGTTCGAGCGTGTCGAGCGCGGTCTGCAGCGGCTCGGGCTGCGCCAGCAATGCCAGAACCTTGACGCGCAGCAGCGCCAGCTCATACAAATGTTCCAGGTCTTCCGCCGCGGTGAGCGCACGCGCGCGCTGCGCATGCGCCAGCGCCTGCGCATTGGCATAGCGCGACTGGGCCACCTGGGCCGCCTTGTGCCAGGCATCGCGCGCCCGCGCCGGCTCGGTGCCACGCTCGAAGTGCTCGGCGATCAACTCCAGCGGCCGTTCACCCGGCAGCGCTTCGAGCCACTGCGCGACGCGGGCGTGCGCCGGCACCTTGACGCGCTGCAGCACGCGCCCGTAGCACACCTGGTGCATCAGCTGATGGCGGAACGCGAATTCGCGCCGGCCTTCCAGGCTACTCTCGGGCCGCTCGACGATCAACTGGCGCACTGTGAGTGAGGCGAGCGGCAGTTCGCCGGCCAAACCCAGCACCCGCAGCGCATCGTCCCAAAACACCGTGCCGACGACGGCGGCGAGTTGCAGTGCGTGCAGCTCATCGGCCGGCAACAGATCCAGGCGCGCCTGGAGCACGCCCGCCAGCGTGCTGGGCATCTGCGCAAGATGCAGGCGCTCCGGCTTGAGCGTCCAATGGCCGTGTTCCGAGACGATGACGCCTCGGTCGACCATCATGTTGACCAACTCCTCCATGAAGTAGGGGTTGCCTTCCGCGCCCGTGGTCAGCCGTTCGCGCAAGCCGGTCGGCACTTCGTCGAAGGGTGCTAGCAAGGCTTCGGCCAGACACTGCGCGTCGGCGCCGGCCCGCGCCGACAGGTCGATGCGCCGCCGCCCGGCGCTGGCGGACCAGGCAGGCCGCAGCTCGTCGAATTCCTGGCGCGCGGCGCATAGCAGGAACACCGGCACGTCGGCGAAGTGTTGCACCAGGTGGTCGACGAACTCCAGCGACCCCGGGTCGGCCCAGTGCAGGTCTTCGAGCACCAGCAGCAACGCCGTTTCCCTTGCTGCCCAATGGCGCAGCGCCTGACCCGCATGGAAGAACGCGCGGTCGCGCAACTGCCGGCCTTCGCTGAGCAAGGGGCGCACTTCATCGTGCGCGGCGAAGTCGAGGCCCAGCAAGTGCCCGAGCACCGCAGCGTCACCCTCGCCGCGCAACAGTGGCGTCATCGCCTCCAGCCATTTGCCGCGTGCCTCGGCCGGCGCGTCGCTGTCGAGAAGGTGCAACTGGCGGGCGAAGACCTGGCGCAGCAGGCCATAGGGCCGCCCCATGTCGCGCTCGCTGGCATACGCGTCCAGGCAGCGCGCCTGCGGTTCCTGGTCTTGCGCCCAGATGCGGAACTCGGCGAGCAGGCGCGACTTTCCCAGGCCCGCTTCGCCCATCACCGTCACGACCATCGGCCCGGCCGGGCCCTCACCATGCCAGTCGCGCCAGGCGCCCTGCAAAGCCGCGAGTTCCTGGGCGCGCCCGACCATGGGCGCAGCCACGCCTGTCACGCCGCGCTGGGCGTGCGCGATGCCGTGCTCGGCGGTGCCGTCCGCGAGCCAACTCATGATGGGTTCGCTGCGGCCCTTGACCTCAAGCGGCGGCTGCTCGTGCAACGTGAACAAGCCACGCACCAGGCGCCGCGTGTCGGGGCAGATGCGCAGCGTGCCCGGCGGCGCGGTCTGTTCCATGCGTGCCGCCAGGTTCACCGTCATGCCGCGAATGCTTTGCTCGCCGTCCACCCCACCACCGAGCAACACGCCGCCGGTGGCGATGCCGGCGCGCACGCCGAAGCCCTGATGGCCGTGGCGTTGGCGCACGCGCTCGGCCTGCTCGCGCGCCTGCGCAAGAATGTCCAGCCCGGCGCGCACGGCATCTTCAGCGTCGGACTCGCGCGCCACCGACTTGCCGAACACCGCGAGCATGCTGTCCCCCGCGTATTGCAGGACCACACCGCCGTGCGCCTGCACCAGGCGCGTGAAGCCGGCAAGCGTGCCGTCCATGACGGCGCTGATTTCTTCCGGAGACAGACGCTCGCTGAGCGACGTGGAACCCACCACGTCGACGAACAGCACGCTGACCTGGCGCAGTTGCTGCGCGGCGGGCTCGCCCTCTAGCGCCGCCAGGCGGGCGCGCAGCGGGCCCAGCGCCAGCTCGACCATGTCGTCACCCAGCGCGCCGCGCTGCGCTTGAAGCGCAGCGATGGTCTGGCGAAGGCGATCGACGGAGTCCGACATGGCAGTGCCGCAGGGGAGTGTCGCACTCCACCGCGCCGCCACGCGACGACGGCGCCCGGTGCGCGCAATCAATGAATCAGGTTGACGTGCAACGGCGCGCGCTCGCTGCACGCCTGAAGCCGGTCGACGGCCCAGTCATGCCAAGGGCTCTCGGGGTCGATGCAATCGATCCAGACGTTGCTGTCGACCAGATAGCCAGCGCTACCTTCATACGAAGCCAGATCAGCGCTTGCCTCGCCGGGCCGCTTTCGGTGGAGTGTCGGCGCGCAAAAAGGCCATCATGGCCTCGCCGCTCATCTGGCGAAATTCCGGGCTCATGGTTTTGCGCAGCTTGGCGGCAGCCGTGCGAAGCAACTCACGGCGATCCGTCTTGATGCCGCCGGCCACTTTGCTGATGACGATCCGGCCGGACTCAAGAGATACCGAGACATCGCTGCCGGGCAGCACGCTCGCGGCGGTTCGGATGGTTTTGGGCATCGCAGGCAAGAGGCTCTCTACCGATAGTGCCCGTGCCGCTCCAACATCTCGATTTTGTAGCCGTCGGGATCCTGAATGAAGAAAAAGCGCGCGAGCAGTTCATCGCCGCGCTTGAATTCCTTCACCGGCAAGGGCTCATAGCCCTGGGCCACCACGGCGGCGCGGGTGGCTGCGGCGTCGTCAACCACGACCGCGACGTGGCCATAGCCGTCGCCATGCGTATACGGCTCGGCGCGGCCCTTGTTCCAGGTGAGCTCGATCTCGAAATCGTTTTGCGGATTGCGCAGATAGACGAGCGAGAAGTCGGGGAAGTCGAGGCGGTGCGAGGGCTCAAGGCCCAGCACGTCGGCGTAGAACTTCATCGAGCGCTCAAGTTCGAGCACCCGAATCATGGTGTGAATGATTTTTGCCACGGGGCAGCTCACCTCATCGGGAACGGGCGCAGCCCGAATCAAGCGCGCGCGGCGATCGGCACCCTGTGCGGCAGAACCTGCCGCACGACTTTGGGCGCCCGGGCCTTGGCCAGCGCGCTGGCGCGTTCGTGCTCCGGCAGGTCGGCCAGGCGTTCGACCTGCGTCAGCCTGCGCCGCAAGTAGCGCATCGAACACACGCGCAGGAACGACGCGAAGTTCGGCACTTCGCCGCGGTGCGCGAGGATCTCGTCGTGGAACGTCGAGATCAGCGCGTTCGTCGTGCAGCCCTCTTCCTCGGCCATTTCGGCGAGCGTGTCCCACACCATGTTCTCCAGCCGGATGCTGGTGAGCACGCCGTGCATGCGCACGGTGCGCGAGCGCTGCTCATACGCAATCGGATCCGCCTTGACGAAAAATTCGCACATCGCACTGCCCCCAATAAAGCCACCCATGCCGCCGTTCACCGGCGGCTTTCCACCCTTACAAACTCCGCGCCGTCATCTGCTTGGCGATGTACTCGGCCTGGCGTATCGCCAGCGACACGATCGTCAGCGTCGGGTTTTCGGCGGCGCCGGTCGTGAACTGGCTGCCGTCGCTGATGAACAGGTTGCCCACGTCGTGCGTCTGGCCGAAGCTGTTGCAGACGCTCGAACTCGCCGATGCCCCCATGCGGCAGGTGCCCAGGTTGTGCGTGCTCGGATAGGGCGGCGTGCGGTAGGTGCGGATCGCGCCGGCCGCCTTGTACACCGCCTCGCCTTGCGTGAACGCATGGTTGCGCATCGCGATGTCGTTGTCGTGGTCGTCGAAGTGCACGTTCGGCACCGCGCTGCCCCATTTGTCTTTCACCGCCGTGTTGAGCGTGACACGGTTCGTCTCACGCGGCATGTCTTCGCCCACCAGCCACATGCCTGCCGTATTGGTGTAGTGGTCCATCCACCAGGAGAACTCGTCGCCCCAGGAGCCGGGGTCGAGGAACGCCGCCATGAACGGCAGGCCGAGCGCCAGCGTTTCCATCTCGTAGCACCGGCAAAACCGCGCTTCGTGTCGTGGCGCGCTTCGTCGGTGATGATGCCCGCCATCGTCGTGCCGCGGTACATGTGCACCGGCTTGTCGAACGCGGCGTAGACCGAGCCCGTCATGTGGCGCATGTAGTTGCGCCCCACCTGGCCCGATGAATTGGCCAGGCCGTCCTTGAACTGGTTCGACGCCGACAGCAGCAACAGGCGCGGCGTTTCGATCGAGTTGCCGGCCACGGCCACCGCCCTAGCCTTTTGGCGCTGCTCCTTGCCGTCCTTGTCGAAGTAGACGACACCCGTCACCTTGCCGGCGTCGTTGTGTTCAATGCGCGTGACGTGGCTC
>JANOLJ010000252.1:0-29355 GCA_031419715.1 Burkholderiales bacterium
TTGTACGGCGAGCCGAAACTGCTGCTGCTCGATGAGCCGAACTCCAACCTCGACGGCGCGGGTGAACAGGCACTCAGCGACGCGCTCGAATCCATCAAGGGCAAGGCCACGGTGGTGATGGTGACGCACCGCAGCACGCTCGTGAAGCACGCCGACAAGATGCTCGTGTTAGATGCTGGCCGCGCCAAGCACTACGGGACCAAGGTGCAGGTGATGCAGGCGATGAATGCGGGCGGAGCGCAGGTGGTGCCGTTGACGAGGAATGTGGGGTAGGGCATGAAATCCACATCATCTCGTTCCGCAAAGCGACCCGGCGTGAGGCAGCGATCGACTTCCGCGCCGTCCAAGACTGACTGGGCACGACTGAAGTCCTCAGCCGAACGAGGCGGGCCCAGTGCCGAGTACCCCGAAGCCGACATCCGGCACATCGTTCGCGGAGTGGTTCGACGGGGCCTGAAGCCACTTCCATCAAAAGCTGTGTAGTGGTGAATGGTCTGCTGCATGCGCAACGCATCATTTTCCCTCCGGCCCTCGGGACTTCGCGCTTCGCCAGTAGCCAGGGTGCCGGCGATGATGCGCGACCGCAAGGACGGTCACCGCTCGTTCGACGACTTCGTAGTAGACGGAGTAAGGAAAGCGCTGAACCACCCGATGCCGGTTGTTGTCTGCATCCGCGGGCCGGCTCAGCGGCGAGGTGGCAATGGCGTCGATCAAATCGAGTACCGCAGCGCGGAATGCGTCAGCGACGTGCGCGTTTCGTTCGCGGTACCAGGCGAACGATGTGGCAATGTCGTCCTCGGCGGCTGCCGATATGACGACGTCGAAATTGCTCACAACGCGCTCAGGCGCGCCCTTGCCTCAGCCCACGGTGCGGACGCGGCAGCTCCTGAACGCAGGTCAGCCTTGCGTTGGCGGATTTCCTCGGCCCAGGCCCTGGCGACGCCCGCGTCATCGTCGCCATCCAGGCTGTCGAGCAAGGCCACGACGACGGCCGAACGTTCTTCGGCACCGAGTTGCAGAGCCTCGTTGATCAGGTGGTCCACTCGGGCATTCATGTGGCGCAGTCTACCAGCGGCGATGCGAAACCGATGGCGCCAGATCGAGCGGGCACCTCGTTCCGTACACTCGGTGGCATGGTACAAGCCTCGATCAGCCGGATACGCCACCTGATCCGCACACTGGACTACGTCGTTTCAACCCACGCCGCCGATGAGCTTGAAGATGACCACCTCTCGATCCTCGATCTCGAAAACATCGCCCTCACGGGCCAGATCATCGAGCGCCAGCGCGACGCCCAAAGCCGCGAAGTCAAGTCCGTCATCGCCGGCTCGGCGCTCGACGGCTCCGCTGCCGAAGTCGTCTTCAAGGTCGGGTTCTCCGGCAAGCTCATCGTCATCACCGCGTACCGCTGCTGACATTGGCTGCGCGTTCTGCGCCAGCCCCAAGGTGCAGCAGCGGCTCGTGACCCGCAGCTTCGGCACAGGGGCAAGCCTGCTCGTGATCGAGCGGATTCCGGTGTGGTCATGCCCGAGCTGCGGCGGATCGTACTTCTCTGCGAAGACATTGCACGAGGTCGAGCGCATCAAGGCGCTGCGAAAGTCGGTCTCGGTGCCGCGACGAGTTCCCGTTGCCATCTTCGAAGCTGCTGCCTGACGACGTTGCGGCGCCACGATCCACATGACCACCCTCGCACTCGACAACCCCCTTGTCCCCCACGTTCGCGAAGCGCGTTCACTGGTGCGCTGGGGCGTGCTGGTGCTGCTGATCGGCCTGCTGCCGCTGGCGGCGTGGGTGGCGCTGGCGCCGCTCGCGTCGGCGGTGGTGGCGCCGGGGGTCGTGAAGGTGGACTTGAACCGCCGCCCGGTGATGCACGCCGAGGGCGGCATCGTGCGCGAGGTGCGGGTGCGCATCGGCCAGCGCGTGGCCGAGGGCGACACCATGTTCGTGCTCGGCGACGTGGCGGTGAACGCTGACATGCAGCGCTGGGACTCGCGGGTGCGCTCCGAGCGCGCCAGCATGGCGCGGTTGGAGGCCGAGCAGACCGGAGCGGCGGCGGTGGTGTTCCCGGCCGACATCGTGGAGGCGGCGCGCAGCGATGCTGGTCTGGCCGAGCTGCTGGTCAACGAACGCGCTCTATTCGCCGCGCGGCGCGGTGCATTGACGTCGCAGGTGGCATTGCTGCGTTCGCAGCAGGCCAAGGTCAACCAGGAAACGCAGGCGCTGGGCGCGCAGATCGAACGCGCCGGCGAAGCGCTCAAGTTGCAAGGCCAGGAGCTCGACAGCAACAAGGGGTTGCTGAAGGAGGGGTTCATCTCGACCAACCGCGTCACGCAGATCGAAGCGCAGATGGCCGACTACGGTGTGAAGCTCGAAGAGCGCCGCGGCGAGCTGGCGCGCAGCGAGCAGAAACTCGTCGACACCAGCCTGCGCATCAAGGCGATGGAAAACGAGTATCGGCAGCAGGCGAGCGACCAGTTGAAGGTGACGCAGGCGCGCCTCGCCTAGATCCAGCAGGAGCAGCGCAAGACGGGCGACGCGGCGAAACGCCAGGTGATCACCTCGCCGGCGTCGGGCGAAGTGATGGACCTGAAGGTCACCGCGCCGGGCGCGGTGATCCCGCCGCGCGAGACGATCGCCGAGATCGTGCCCGACAACCAGGCACTCATCATCGAGGCGCTGGTGCGCCCGGAAGACATCAACCGCGTGCAGCGCGGGCAGGCGGCGCAGATGCGCTTCACCGCGTTCGCGTACCGCACGACCCAGCTGGTCGACGGCACGGTGAAATACATCTCGGGCGACCGGATGGTCGACAAACAGTCGAACAGCGCGTTCTATGTGGCGCACATTGAGGCCGAGGCGGCGAAGCTGGTCGAGGCCGGCGACATGAAGCTGCTCGCCGGCATGCCGGTAGAGGTGTACATCGAAGGCGACAAGCGCACCGTGTTGCAGTACCTGATGGAGCCGCTGACGCAGGTGATGCGGCGCGCCGGGCGCGAACGGTAGATCGGTTCGACCATCTCTACGAAAGTAGCGTGGCCGCCTACTGCGCCTACTGCGCCTACCGCGCCTGTGGGCCGGCGGCGCGGCAGGCCGCCGTCATGCGGCCCCGCTATGCTCGGGGCCACACTGCCAGACGCCGCGCACCCACGCGGCGCGGCCAGAAGTCCAGGAGCGAGTCGTGACCCCAGCCACTTCGATGTCGGTGCAACCGCGCGCGCCGGCTACCCCATCCACCAGGACTGGCCGTGCCTTGGCGGCCGTCGCCTTGGCAGGCCTGCTCGTCGCATGCAGCCCGAGCCCGCCACCCGGTGCCGGCCACGCCGGCCCGCCCGGCGGCGGCGCGATGCCGCCGATGCCGGTCGACGTGGTCGTCGCCAAGGCGGTGAAGGTGCCGATCATGATCGAGGCCGTGGGCACGCTCGAAGGCCTGAAAGAAGTGGAGGTACGCGCGCGCATTGCCGGCACCTTGCAGGAGCAGCTGTTTCGCGAAGGCGAGCCGGTGCGCGCTGGTGCGGTGCTGTATCGCATTGAACGCGCGCCGTTCGAGATCGCGCGCGACGCGGCGCGTGCGAACGTCGCGCAGGCCGAGGCGCGGGTCGAGCAGACACGGCGTGAAAGCTCGCGCCTGGCGGGCTTGATCGCGGACCGCGCAATCAGCCAGCGCGAGGCCGACGAAGCCGGCAGCGCGCTCAAGACGACAGAAGCCGCGCTCGCCGCGGCGCGCGCACAGGAGCGCGAGACGGCGCTGAACCTGGGTTATGCGGATGTCGTGGCGCCGATCGGCGGTGTCGTGCAGCGCTCGATGAAGAGCGTGGGCTCGTATGTGTCGCCCACCATCGAGGGCGGCGTGCTCGCGACGATCGTGCAGACGAACCCGATCCGGGTGCGCTTTGCACTCACGGAATCGGAAGCAAGCCAGGTGCGCCAAGGCCGTGGCAGGGAAGTGCGGCTGCAGCTCGCCAACGGCGAGTTCAGCAAGGACGCGGGCAGGCTCGACTTCACCGCGTCGGTGGTCGATGCGCGCCTGGGCACCGTGCAGTTGCGCGCCGAGTTCAACAATCCGGGCGGTGCCTGGCTGCCGGGGCAATTTGTGCGCGTGCAGGTGAGCACTGGCGAGCAGAACGCCATTCTCGTGCCGCTGGCGGCTGTGATGAGTGGCGAGCAGGGGCGCTTTGTGTGGCTCATCGGCGACGACGGCAAGGCCACGCCGCGGCCGGTGCAAGCCGGCGCGTGGCAGGGCAATGAATGGGTCATCCGCTCCGGGCTGGTGGCGGGCGACCGCGTGATTGCGAGCAACCTCATCAAGATGCGGCCCGGCGCGCCGGTGCAGGCGGCTTCAGCAGCGCCGGCATCAGGCGCTGCGTCACAAGCGCCGCGTTAACGCCAAGCCACCCCACCCATGTCTCGCTTTTTCATCGAACGCCCGGTGTTTGCCAGCGTGCTGGCGCTGGTGCTTGTCATCGCCGGGCTGATGGCGGCGCGAACCTTGCCGATCGCGCAGTACCCGGAAATCGCACCGCCCACGGTGACGATCACCGCCAACTACCCCGGCGCCTCCGCCGAAACGTTGGCGCTGACCGTCAACGCACCCATCGAAGAACAGCTCTCGGGCGTGGAGAACCTGCTGTACTTCAATTCGAGCGCGGCGAGCAACGGCCAGGCGATCATCACCGCCACGTTCGAGGTCGGCACCGACATCGACAAGGCCACGTTCAACGTGAACAACCGCGTGCAACTCGCCACGCCGCGCCTGCCCGACGAAGTGCGGCGCAGCGGCATCCAGGTGGTGAAGCGCTCGAACAATTTCCTGCTCGTGATCGCGGTGAATTCGCCCGACCTGTCGCGCGACACGCTGTTCCTGTCGAACTACTCCACACAGAACAT
Organism: Burkholderiales bacterium; assembly: GCA_031419715.1. Lineage (GTDB taxonomy): Bacteria > Pseudomonadota > Gammaproteobacteria > Burkholderiales > Burkholderiaceae_C > JAEMQF01. Next base: position 4,885 of record JANOLJ010000252.1, read on the forward strand.
CCTTGATGATCTCAAGCGCATTCCCGGCACCGCCGACGTCTTCATCTTCGGTGCGCGCGACTATTCGATGCGCCTGTGGCTGCAACCCGACCGCATGGCGAGTCTTGGCATCACGACGGACGACATCGCCCAGGCGGTGAACGCGCAGAACGCGCAGTTCGCGGCGGGCAAGATCGGCGCGCCGCCGTCGCTGCCCGGGCAGCAGTTGGAGTACACCGTCACCGCGCGCGGGCGGCTCGTGAAGGCAGAAGAGTTTGGCAACATCGTGCTGCGTTCGGCCGGCGCGAGCGGCACCTTGAGGTTGCGCGACGTGGCGCGCATCGAGCTTGGCGCGCAGAGCTATGACGCCAGCAATTCGGTGAACGGCCAGCCGGCGATCGCGTTGGCGGTGATGCTCGCCTCGGGCGCGAACGCGCTCGACGTGGCGGCGGGCATCAAGGCGAAGATGACCGAGCTCAAGCGCGACCGCTTTCCGCCCGGCGTGGACTACCTGATTCCGTATGACACGACGCTGTTCGTCGCGGCGTCGATCAAGGCGGTGCTCACGACGATCGTCGAGGCGGCGCTGATCGTGCTCGCCGTCGTGTTCGTATTTCTGCAAAGCTGGCGCGCGACGCTGATCCCGATGCTCGCCGTGCCGGTGTCGCTGATCGGCACGTTCGCGGGCCTGTACATGTTCGGCTTTTCGATCAATACGCTGACGCTCTTTGCGATGGTGCTGGCGATCGGCATCGTCGTGGATGACGCGATCGTCGTGCTGGAAAACGTGGAACGGCTGATGCGCGAAGAGCACATGGCGCCCATGGCCGCGGCGCTGGAGGCGATGCGCGAAGTGCAGGGCGCGGTGATCGGCATCGTGCTCGTGCTCTGCGCGGTGTTCATACCGGTGGCGTTTCTCGGCGGCATCGCCGGCCAGTTGTACCGGCAGTTCGCGGTGACGGTGACGATTGCCGTGGTGCTTTCGGGTGTGGTGGCGCTGACGCTCACGCCGGCACTCTGCGCGATCCTCTTAAAGCCCGAGCACAGCGCGATCAGCCTGCGCATGTTCAAGCCGTTCAACGCCGCGTTCGGCTGGATCACACGGCGCTTTCTCGGCGCTGTGCATCTGGCGCTGCACCATCGTCTGATCTCGCTCGTGTTGTTCGCGCTGTTGCTGGGCGGCGTGGCGTGGTTGCTGGCGCGCGTGCCGCGCAGCTTTGTGCCGCCCGAAGACCAGGGTTACATCATCGCCGTCGCGCAGTTGCCCGACGGCGCGACGCTGGAGCGCACGAGTAAGACGACGGAGCAGTTGCGGCTGATGCTGAAAGACAACCAGGCGATCTCCAACATCTTCATCGTCAACGGTTTCGATCTGCTCAGCGGCGGCAGCAAGAGCAGCGCGGCGACGATCTTCATGCCGATGAAACCCTGGGAGCAGCGCTCGCAGAGTTCGATGCAGCTCGCGGGGCAGGTGAGCGGCATCGGTTTCACCGCGCTGGGCGACGGCGTCGTGTTCGCTTTCAACCCGCCGCCGATCCTCGGCCTGGGCCAGGCGGGGGGCTACGAGGTCTTCGTGCAGGGCCGGGGCGACGCCGATCCGAAGCGTCTGGCGCAGGTGACGCAGGAGTTCACGGCGGCGCTCGCGGCGCGCCCCGAGCTGACGCCAGCGCAGTCTTTCTTCCGCGCCAGCGTACCCCAACTGCGCGTTGAAGTAGACCGCGAAAAGGCGCTCGCGCTGGGCGTGCCGGTGAACGAAGTGTTCGCCGCATTGCAGGCGCAGATGGGGTCGCTCTACGTCAATGACTTCAACCTGTCCGGCCGCACCTACCGCGTGACGATGCAGGCCGACGCGGCGTTTCGCGCAAGACCTGAGGACCTGGGGCGCATCTATGTGCGCTCCGCGACCAGTGGGCAGATGATTTCGCTGCGCGCCTTGATCACCGTGACCGACATCGTTGGCCCGGAGCAGATCGAGCGCTACAACAGCTACATCGCGGCCAAGGTGCTGGGCGGGGCGAAACCCGGCTTCAGCTCGGGCGAGTCGATTCGCGCGGTGGAAGAAACCGCGCGCGCCGTGTTGCCGCCCGGCTACCAGATCGAATGGACCGGCCAGGCGTTTCAGGAAAAGCGCTCCGGCAACGCGTCGGTGTTTGCGTTCGGCTTCGCGCTCATCATGGTCTACCTCATCCTCGCCGCGCTGTATGAGCGCTGGGGCGTGCCGCTGGCGGTGGTGCTCGCGGTGCCGTTTGCGCTGCTCGGCGCACTCGGCTTCGTGTTGCTGCGCGGTCTGGAGAACGACATCTACTTCCAGATCGGTCTGGTGGTGCTGATCGGGTTGGCGGCGAAGAACGCGATCCTGATCGCCGAGTTCGCGATGCAGGGCATGGAGGCGGGCGCTAGCGCGGTGGAGGCCGCGGCGGAGGCGGCGCGCCTGCGGTTCAGACCGATCGTGATGACCTCGCTCGCGTTTGTGCTCGGCGTCGTGCCGCTCGTGCTCGCTACCGGCGCGGGCGCGGCGGCGCGCCAGAGCATGGGCAGTGGCGTGTTCGGCGGCATGATCGTCGCCACCTTCATCGCGCCGATCTTCGTGCCGCTGTTCTTTGCGCTGCTCGCGCGCAAGGCGCGGCCGAGCCATGGGCACACCACTGTCTTTCCGGCGAACGCCGGGATCCAGAGCGGCCAGCGAAGGGTGGATCCCGGAGTTCGCCGGGATGACGGCGGGGAGGGCCCGCCATGACGGCCGGGATGATCGCCCTGCGCGCGGCCTTCGGCGCCGTGGTCGCGATGGTTGCGCTCGTCGGTTGCTCGACCGTGCGGCCCGCGGCCCCACGGCCAGAGGTCACGTTGCCGGCGCAGTTCTCCACGGCGGCGCAGGCGCAGCAGGCGGCCGTGCCGGCCGAATCGAGAATCGGCAGCGATTGGTGGGTGCTCTATGGCGACGCGGGCCTGAACAGCTTGGTCGAGGCGACACTGCGCAACAACACCGATCTGCGCCTGGCTGTGGCACGCGTCGATGAAACCGCCGCTCTGCTCGGCCTGGCGCGCGCCACGCAGTGGCCCAGCGTGGAGCTGGGTGCGTCGGTCACGCGGTCTCGCATCAGCACCTTGAACGGCCAGCCGGCGCCGCCGGGCGGTGCGGAGTCTGCCTCGCACCGCATTGCCGCGTCAACCTCATTCGAGATCGACTTGTGGGGGCGCTTGGGCCAGGCGAGCGCCGCGGCGCAGCAGCAAATGCTCGCCGCGGTCTATGCGCGCGACACAGTGAGCATCGCGCTCGCCGCAGCGACGGTGCAGGCGTATTTCGGGCTGCGTTCGCTCGACGCGCAACTCGCCGTGAACGCCGCGCAGTTGCGCTCGCGCGCCGACAGCCTGCGCCTGGTCGAGCGCCGCGCCGCGGGCGGGGTGGCCTCGGCACTCGATACGGCGCTGGCACGCACCGCGCTGTCTGCCGCGCGCGCGCAAACACCCGACTTGCAACGCCAGCGCAGCCTGCTGCAACACCAGTTGGCACAGCTCAGCGGCCAGCCGGGACTGGCGATTTCTCCATCGACAGCGGCGTTGAACCTTCCGGCCACGCCGCCGCCCGGACTGCCCGCGCAACTGCTGGAGCGCCGGCCCGACATCGCCCAGGCCGAAGCGCAGCTCAGCGCCGCGCAAATTCAGGTCGACGTGATTCGCAAGGCGATCTGGCCGAGCCTGTCACTCACCGGGAACTTCGGCAGCCAGAGCGCGTCGCTCGCTGACCTGCTGAAGAGCGGCGCGCGGATCTGGTCTCTCGGCCCGCTAGCGCTGCTCACCCTGTTCGACGCCGGGCGCAATGAGGCCCGCACTGACCAGGCGCGCGCCCAGGCCGAGCAGGCGGCAATCGGCTACCAGAAAGCCGCGCTGACGGCGTTTCGCGAAACCGCGGATGCGCTCGTCACCGCCGAGCAGAGCGGATTGCAGGAGCTGGAAGTCGAGGTCCAGCGCACCGAAGCGAACGAGGCGCTGCGCATCGCGAACCGGCGATACGACGCCGGCTACTCGGGGTTTCTCGACGTGTTAGAGGCCCAGCGCAGCGTCCAAGACGCCGAACTCGCGCTGGTGCGCGTGCGCCAGGTGCGGCTGGACGCGAGCGTCGCATTGATCAAGGCGCTGGGCGGCGGCTGGGTGGCGCAGGCGCGGGCAGAGCGCTAGGCAAGGGCGGCTGCACTACCGTGAAACCGCCTGTAGGTTGATCGGTCAATCCAACGCGAATTCGCATGAGTGAAACCGCCCTCACTCCCCGCGCAACAACTCCATCAGCTGCGCCGCATCCATCGGCGCCTTCGCATCGCCCGCGTCCTCCCCGCTCAAGATGCCCTCCGCCAGATCGCGCTTGCTGCGGTGCAGTTTCACGATCTTCTCTTCGATCGAGCCTTGCGTGACGAGGCGGTACACCGTCACCGGCCGGAGTTGCCCGATGCGGTGTGCGCGCGCGCTGGCCTGCTCTTCGGTGGCGGGGTTCCACCAGGGGTCGGCGATGATCACGTAGTCGGCCACCGTGAGGTTCAGGCCGAAGCCTCCGGCCTTCAGGCTGATGAGGAACATGTCGCTGGCACCCGCCTGGAACGCGGCGACGCGCTTCGTGCGCTCGGCTGCGGGGGTGCTGCCGTCGAGGTATTGGTAGGTCAGGCCCGCCATGTCGAGCCGCTCGCGCAGCAGCGCCAGGAAATCGGTGAACTGGCTGAACACGAGGGCTTTGTGCTTGCCGGCAACAAGCTCGGTCGCCAAGCGCTCGAACTCCTGCACCTTCGCGCCGACGATGCCGAGCTCCGGCGCCACGAGACGCGGGTCGCACGCGGCGCGGCGCAGCCGGGTGAGCGCGGCCAGCACATGGAACTGGTTCTGCCCTTCCTTGGCGCCGCCGCCGGTTGCGTTCGCGGAGATCGCCTGCGCGACACTCGCCTGTGCCTGCTGGCGCAGCGCCTCCAGCAACGCGCGTTCCTTCGCCCCGGGGATCACTTCATGGACGATCTCGGTGCGCGGCGGCAGGTCGATCAACACCTGGGCCTTGGTGCGGCGCAGGAGAAACGGCGCGAGCAGGCGCCGCAACCGGCGCGACGCGGCGGCCTTCACGTGCGGGTCGTCCTCGCGTTCGATCGGGCCGGCGAAGTTGCGCGTGAACTGATCGGCGCTGCCCAGCAAGCCGGGGTTGCAGAAGCCCATGATGGACCAGAGTTCGCCGAGGCGGTTTTCGATCGGCGTGCCGGTGAGCGCGAGTTTGAAGTCGCCTTGCAATTCGAGCGCGGCCTTGGCGCGGCGCGTGCTGGGGTTCTTGATCGCCTGGGCTTCGTCAAGCACCACGCTGTGCCAGGGTGCGGCGGTGAGGATGTCAGCGTCGATTTGCAGCAAGGAGTAAGAGCAGATCAGCACCTGGCCCGCGCCCAGGCCGCGCACCTGCCGCTGGCGCGCGCCGCGGCGTGGGCTGTCGGCGCTGGCCGCTGCACTTGCTGTGGCACTTGCCGCGGCGGCCCCCGCGTCGGCGCGTCCCGCTTCACCAGTGCCGCCAAGCGGCGCGGGTGCCTCGACGTCGTCAACGAACTCGGCCTGCACATCCTCGCTCAGCAACACGTCGCCATACAGCTCGACATGCAGGCTGGGTGCGAAACGCGCGGCTTCGATCAACCAGTTGCCGCACACCGAAGTCGGCGCGATCACGAGTGCCGGCCCGCCTGCAGCGCGCTGCAACAGCATCGCCAGCGTTTGCACCGTTTTGCCCAGGCCCATGTCGTCGGCGAGCACGGCGCCGAAGCCGCTGCTGCCTAATCGCATGAGCCAGCGGTAGCCCTCCAACTGGTAGTCACGCAATTCGGCGTCCAGGCTCGCCGGCAGCTCGAAGCTCTGCGCCTGCGCTTGCTCCCAGGCGCGGCTGCGTTTGCGCCAGGCGGTGTCGCCTTCCAGCGTCAACGTGCTGCCGCTCGCCTCCCACGCAAGCGCCGCCACGCCGGACAGGCGCTGGCCCAGCTTGTGCGGCTGCGCCAGCGCCGCCAGGTCGCTGAGCTGTTGGCGCAATGCGTCGCTCAGCGCGAGGAAGTCGCCTTCGCCCAGCGCCACATAGCGGCTCTTGCTCGACCGCGCGAGATCCAGCAACTGGCGCAGTTGCAGCACCTCGCCGCCGTCGATCTCAATTTCGCCCTCCAACTCCAGCCACTCGCCTTTCGAGCTGGCGCGCAGCTTCACGCTCGCATCCGGCACGGCGCGCACGCGCATCGGCTTGCCCTTGGGCCACTCGGTGATGATGTGTTCGCCCAAGGCACTCAGGCCTTCGACGGCGGCGAGTGCGTGGCGGGGCTCGTCGAGCAGCCACTCATGGGCCCCCGCATCGCCATCGCCACCCTCAACGCTGTCGATGAAGTCGAGCACGCTGAGCAGCTTGTTCACGGCCTCGCGTTCGCGCGTCAGGTCGCGCTTCGTCGACAGCGTCACGCCCTGGTGCACCGTGGTCACGCGCAGGCGCCCACTGCCGGGCACCAGGCGCGGGCCGAAGTCGCCGAACGGCGCGGCGAGGAGGCACATCGACAAGCCCGCGCCCACCGGCGTCAGCTCGGCGCGCAACACATGGCTGGCCTGCACTTCATGGCCGGCTTCGGCATCGCTCGCCACCTGGAAATGCGCCGCGAGCACGCGCAGCGCCGCGTCGAGCTCGGTGCGCGCGGCGACAGGCACCTTCCAGCCCTGCGTCACCAATTCGGCGACGCGCAGTTGTGCCGGAGTCAGCCGCACCAGGCGTGCGCGCGCGGGCCCGTCGGCGAGCAGCATCACGGCGCGGCGCCGCAGGCGTTGTTCGCGCCAGCGCTGCGGGTAGTTTTCGTCCTCTTTGTCTTCCTGCTTGTGCTTCGCGTGGCGGATCGGGTCGAGCAGGCGAAACGTGATGTCCTCGCCCTGCGTCATGATTTCCAGCGCGGGCAGCGCTTCCGCGACTTCGATGAATTGCCCCGGGTCGCGTGCCCACGCGACGAAGGGGTGGCGCACGAGCGCTGGCGCGGCGGTGATGAGGTCGAGCACCGGCCGGTTGCCGTAGTCCTCGCGCTGCACGGCGCGCAGCAGCGCGGCGTCGTGCGTCGCCAGGTCTTTGCGCTTGATGAGCGTGGCCAGCGCCACCGGCCTGGGCTTGCCCAGGCCGCGCGCGCCGCCCTTTTGCTCCATCGGCTCGATGTTCTCCAGCCGCCCATCGGCGCTCACGCTGACCACCCAGATCAGCCGGTCGGCCTCGGCCTTGCTGGCGGCACGCGCCGGGCCGGGCGCGGCGCCGCCCAGCGCCAGGATCGACGCCAGTGCTTCGCGCCAGCGGTCTTGTGCCTGGCCGATAAAAAATGGCGCGGCGGCGTCGGCCGCGGCGGGCGCCTCGCCCAGCAGCATCGCGCCAGCGCGCCGCGTGAGCTGCGCGAGCCAGGCGAGTTCGGCGCTCTCAAAAGTCACTGCGAGGGTCTGAGCATGCGCGCGAACTTTATCCGGCGCTTGGGGCTCGACGCGCAGCCACGCCGCGAGCAGCAGGTGGTGCAGGTAGTGCAGCGACTGCATGTCGGAATTCTCGATGTGCAGCAGCTCAAACCGCGAGTGCTCGCTCGGCGCGTCGCCCAGGCGCTGGTCGATCGCGTTGACCCAGATGCCGAACAGGCCATACGGGTCGGTGCCGCTCTTGCCCGCCTCGGCGGCGGCGAATTTTCGCGCCTTGGTCCAGGCCGCCGGTTCGGGGTTGGCCAGCAGCGCCATCAGGTACAGCCACAGCATCGACGGCGAGGCCAGGTTCTTGCGGCGGCCCAGGTCGGCAGCCGAGCGCTTCAGCGCCGCTTCGAATTGCGCCGCGCCGCGCTGCCACTCGCCCTGGGCGATGAGGAGCGCGGCGCGCATCGTTTCGGCCTGGCTCCCAAAGTCGTTGGCGCACAGCGCTCGCGCGCCGGCGAAGTCCGCGCGAAACAGCATCGACTCGGCGAGCCGGCAGCGCAGTTCCGCCGACAGCGAACCCTGCACGGTGCTGCCGCGCGCGATCAGCCAGTCTTCGAGCGGCTTGCCGGCGCTCTCGGCAAAGCCGCTGAGCGCCATCATCATGTGGTCGCACAGGTTGTGCTGCAACACCGGCTCGATGCGGCCGAACAGCGCCGCGTCGAAAGGCCGCAGCACCGCCTGGCGCAGCGCGCCGCTCCACAGGTGGGTGAAGGTGTAGGCCATCTGGCCCAGGCGCTGGAAGTTGTGCATCGTGCCGCCGCCGTAGATCACGAGGCGCATCGCCGCGGCGAGTTGATCCACCTCCTGAAAGCCCAGCGAGTAACCATGGTCGAAGTGACTGATGGCGCGCCACGCGTCGAACCAGGCCTTGGCGCGGCGCGGCTCGCGCATCATTTCGCGAAAGCGCTCCATGCCGTGCGGTTGCGCCGCGCTGACCCGCCCCTTCGCATCGCGCGTGATGTGGCCCGCGGCGAGCAGCCGGTCGAGGAAACGCCGTACCTCGACCGGGCTGAAGGCGGTGCCTCGTTCGGTGCGCAGCCCGGCCGCCGCCATCATTTCGCCGATGCGGCCCAGGCCTGCCGGCGCCTGCAACGCGCACAGCGTGTCGTGCAGCAGCGCGTCCTCGGGCCCCAAGGTGGCGTCGAGCCGGGTCACGTCGCCCACCGGGGCGGCGCTGACCGCCGCAGCCGCATCGGCACGGGGCCGCGGCGCGGGCGCGGGTCCGGCGGGCGGCAGCGAGGGTTGGGCGGGCTCAGGCGGGCTGAGCTTGACGAGCTTGATGGGCTTGACGGTCTTCAAAGGCTGGGGCTCTGGCGTGGCGCCGTGCGGCGTGAAATGCGGGGCGCATTGCGGGGCGAATTGCGGCGCGAAATGCGTGAGCCTACCCGATGCGCAGTGAGTTGCCGATCGGGGCTCGGCCCGACGGCGCCTTCGGCTATCCTGCGCTCATGAACCCCACCCCACCCGCGCCGATGCTCGACGTTCTCATCATCGGCGCAGGTTTCGCCGGCATGTACATGTTGTTCGAGGCGCGCCGCCACGGGCTGAACGCCAGTGTCGTCGAAGCCACCGGCAGCGTGGGCGGCACCTGGTACCACAACCGCTACCCGGGTGCGCGCGTCGACATTCCGAGCATGGAGTACTCGTTCGGCTTCGACGAAGCGTTGCAGCAGGAGTGGCGCTGGAGCGAGCACTACGCGTCCCAGCCCGAGCTGCTGCGCTATGCGAACCATGTGGCTGATCGCTTCGGCCTGCGCGATGGCATTCAATTCAACCGCCGCGTGACGCAACTGGCGTTCGACGAGGCGCGCTCGTGTTGGGACGTGCGCGGCGTTGACGAGGCCTGCGGCGCTCAGGCTTGGTGCGCGCGCTTTGTCGTGATGGCCTGCGGCCCGCTGTCATCACCGAATACGCCAGAGTTCGCCGGGCTGGAAAGTTTTTCCGGCCCGGTGTATCACACCGCGAAGTGGCCGCACGAACCGGTTGACTTCACCGGGCTGCGTGTTGCGGTGGTGGGCACGGGTTCGTCGGCCGTGCAGGCGATACCGGTGATCGCCAAGCAAGCGCGCGAACTCAGCGTGTTCCAGCGCACCGCCGCGTATTCGGTGCCTGCCCACAACGGGCCGCTTGATGCGCAGTTCGAGGCGCGCATCAAGGCCGATTACTCCGGCTTCCGCGCGCGCAACGCGCGCATGCACAACGCCATCGGCTCGTTGGCGCCGCCGATCCAGACCTCGGCGCTGGCGGTGGACGCAGGCACGCGCGAAGCCGCGTACGAGGAACGCTGGCGCATCGGCGGCTTTGGCCTGCTCGCGGCCTTCGCCGATACCCTGGTCGATCCGCGCTCCAACGAGTTCGCGGCCGAGTTCGTGCGCAACAAGATCCGCGCCGCGGTGCCCGACCCACGCACCGCGGCGCTGCTGTGCCCGACGCACACGATAGGCTGCAAGCGCTTGTGCATCGACACCGACTACTACATCACCTTCAACCGCCCGAACGTGCGTCTCATCGATGTGAACGCCGACCCCATCGCGCGCATCACGCCGCGCGGCGTGAAGACGACCCAACAGGAGTTCGAAGTCGACGCACTCGTGCTGGCCACCGGGTTCGACGCGATCACCGGCACGCTGATGCGCCTGGACTTGCAAGGCCGCGGCGGCGTCACGATCCAAGACAAGTGGCGCGCCGGGCCGCTGACCTACCTCGGCCTGACGATCGCGGGGTTCCCGAACCTGTTCAACGTGATCGGACCGGGCTGCCCGGCGCCGTTCACGAACGTGATGGTGTCGATCGAACATCACGTGCGCTGGATCGCGCAGTGCATCGCCGACATGCGCGCGCGCGGCCGCACCACGATTGAAGCGACGCCCGAGGCCGAAGGGGCCTGGGTGTCGCATGTCAACCAGGTCGCGCAGGCCACGCTCTACATGACGTGCAACTCCTGGTACCTGGGCGCCAACATTCCGGGCAAGCCGCGCATGTTCATGCCGCTGCTCGGGTTTCCGCAGTATGTGGACAAGTGCGCGGCGGTTGCGCGCAACGGCTACGAGGGGTTTGCGCTGGCCTAAGCGGCGTTCAATACGTGCCGATGTAATCTTTCTTGCCCACCTCGACGCCGTTGTGGCGCAGGATTGAATACGCATTCGTGACGTGAAAGAAGAAGTGCGGCAGCCCGTAGTGCAGCAAATAGGACTGGCCGGTGAAACGCTTTTCTTTCGGCGTGCCGGCCTGCGTGACGATCTCGCGCGTGGCGCTGCCTTCGAACTGCTGCGCGCCCAAGCCGCTCACGAATGCGAGCGTCTTGGCGATGCGCGTCTGCAGGTCGGCAAAACTCTGCTCGTTGTCTTCGAAGCTCGGCACGTCAACGCCCGCCAGCCGCGCCGACACGCTCTTCGCGAAGTCACATGCCACCTGCACCTGGCGCAGCAGGTGGAACATGTCGGGGGACAGGCGCGCCTGCAGCAGCGCATTGGGCTCGATTTTGCGCGCCGCGGCGTGCGCCTCGGCCTTGCCGAGCACATCGCTCAGGCCGCCGAGCATTTGGTTGAAGACTGGAATCGCCGTGGAGTGCAAGTTGGTGGTCATGCGTGCTTTCAGTTCAGGGCGCGGGTCGCGCCGGGGCAGGCATTGGAGCATCCCACGAGACTGCCTCGTTGCAGCCACCTCGAAATCACTGCACCAGTTGGCGCAATCCGTCCCGGAACTTGCAAAAGCTCGGCGACTTGTTTTGCTCGACATCCATCAGCGGACCGATCCGCTCTGCCCAGCCGTGTTTGATCTGCCCGGGCAAGGGCCAACCAACTCGCCGAATGGCAGCGCAGCCACCAGGCAACACTGCGTCGGCCAGCAACTCCCAGGTGCCACACACCGTGTCTTGTCGATAGCGCTTCAGCACGTCCTTTTTTGCCTTGGGAAAAGCGCCGAGCAGGGCCTGTCGATCGCCGAGGTACCAAGCTTCGATCTCTTCGATCGCCAGGCGGAACAATGCATTCGGTGCTGGCTGGCATCGCAAAAGGACAGACTTCAATTCCTTGAGGAATGCTTTGCAGTCGCGTTCATCGCTGTCCAGGACGACGACGACGGCGTCCACACCCGGTGTCTTGCCATAGCCTGCGAGCAAGCGTGGCAATTGAGCCAACAGTGCCCGCTTGGATGGGTCTCTGGTGGACAGGCCGGCCGGCAATCGGCCGATGCCTTTGTACGGGTGCAACCGCCATGTGTGCGGCGTGCCTTGTTCTCCGAGGATGGCTGGCAAAAGGGCGTCAAGCAACCTGGCCCCCGAGCTGTCTTCGACGAGCACCTCGATGTGCATGCTCAGCGCGCGTCCAGATAGTCGCTGTACCAAAGGCCACCGAGCGGCAGCCCTTCGTCCACGAGGTTCTGGACAAGGGCCAGATCCGAGACGCGGCGGATCATCGAGAAACCATCCTTTGCCTTTTCCAGAATCCAGACCTCCCTGGGCGAGAGTGCATCGACGAAGTGCGGTTGGTGCGTGGTCACGAAGACTTGCGGGGCATTTCTCTTGCCGGTGGCATGGCTGCGCAATTCGCGGGCCAGCGAGTCGAGCAAACCGTGATAGAGGCCGTTCTCGGGCTCTTCGATGCAGATGAACGGTGGTGGCTCCGGATCCTCCATCAGGAGCAGGTACGCAAAAATCTTCAGCGTGCCATCAGACATCTGCCCCGCGTAGAACGGATCGGCGAACGCCCCATCGTTGAATTGCAGCAATACGCGCTTGTCTTCGGTGACGATGGCTTTGATGCCCTGAATGCCCGGAATCTTGCTGGCGATTCTTGCAAGGATTGACTTGAATCGTTCCTTGTGCTCGCGCTCCATGTACTGGACCACGTTGCCGATGTTGTCGCCATGGATGTTGAGGTGCCTCTGCGCACCGGCCGACGGAATCGAACGTGCCGCGTCCGGGTCGAAGTACGAGAGATACCATCCCTTGAGAAAATCACGGAAGCGTTTGATCCGCGGGTGCTCCTTCAACGTTCCCAACGTGGCGATGCCGAGTTGCCGCAGATCAGTGAGTTCAACTTCTTCTTGCGCGGGGTCCTCTTCGGACTCTTCCGCTTCCACCGCTTCCTCACCTGCCCATACCCTGCCCTTGCCATGGTCCAGGCGCAAGAATGGAAACGGTCTTCCATACTTCTGCAATTTGCGACGCTGCTTCAACACTTCAGACTGCACGAAGGGGCGGCCACTGCGATCCAGATTGATGGCGAGTTCGTAGGTGATCGGGCGCTCGCCGATGGCCTCACGGTAGTAGATCTCGAATTGAATCGCATCACTCGTTCCAAGGGAGCGCATCCGCTCGAAGCCGCCGCGCTGCTTGTCGTCGCAAGCGGTTTCCACATCAGTCGAGAGGCAGTCGGCGACAAAGCCGAAGGCGTCGAACAAGGTGCTCTTGCCCGCGCCGTTCTTGCCGATCACCACCGTGAACGGCGTCAGCGGCTCGCCCCTCTGCTGCGTGGACAGCTTGCCCAGCGTCACATCGCGCAACGCGCGGTAGTTACGAACGCGAAAACCTTCGATCAACGCCATGTCGTCATCCTCTGAGTTCAACCACTCCACTGCCCTGCCGCGCACGCGCGGGCAAGGCGTCTTCGCCGATTGACGGGGATTCTCGCCAGTTTTCGCGTTCAAGCCGCCGATGCCGGCGCGAATGGCATGTGGGCGCAGTTCGTCTCAATCAGAATACGCGCGACTCATGGATGATTCAAAAGACAATCGCCCATGACCGACGCCGCCACGCCCCATCAGCGCCGAGCACGCTACAAGGGCACGCACCCGCGCCGCTTTGAAGAGAAGTACAAGGAACTCGACCCCGCGCGCCACGCCGCCGAACTGGCGAAGGTCATGCAACGCGGGCAAACGCCGGCCGGCATGCACCGCCCGATTTGTGTGGCCGAGATTCTGGAGCTGCTCAATCCGCAGCCGGGACAGACGGGTCTTGACGCCACGCTCGGTTTTGGCGGGCACGCGCAGGAACTGCTGCAACGCGTGCGCCCGGGCGGGCAGCTGTTCGGCATCGACGTTGATTCGCTGGAGCTGCCGCGCACCGAGGCGCGTCTGCGCGCGCTGGGCTTCGACGATTCGGTGTTGAAGGTGCGGCGCCTGAACTTCGGCGATCTGAGCGCGTTGCTGCCCGAGGCCGGCGCGGGCTTCGACTTCGTGCTCGCCGATCTGGGCGTGTCATCGATGCAGATCGACAACCCGGCGCGCGGCTTTAGCTTCAAGGCCGACGGGCCGCTCGATCTGCGCCTGGACCCGAGCCATGGCGCCACCGCCAGCGAACTGCTGCTGTCGGTGACGCGACCGCACTTGCGCGAACTGCTCATCGACAACGCCGATGAACCCTACGCCGTGCCGTTGGCCGCGGCGCTGCAAGGCCAGTATCTGGAGACGACTACGCAGCTCGCCGCTGTGGTGCGTGACACGATGCAGGCGGTGTTCAAACGCAGCATGCCGAAAGACGAGCGCGAGGCCGAGACGAAGAAAACGCTGCAACGCGTGTTTCAGGCGCTGCGCATCGCGGTGAACGATGAGTTCGCGGCGCTGGATCGTCTGCTCGAAGCGCTGCCCGCGTGCCTCAAGCCCGGTGGGCGCGTCGCGATCCTGAGTTTTCATTCGGGCGAAGACCGGCGCGCGAAGAAGGCGTTTCAGTCGGGCGAGCGCGCCGGTGTCTATGCCCGCGTCGCGCCCGATCCCGTGCGGCCCTCGGCGCAGGAGCGCCATGCGAATCCGCGGTCCAGTTCAGCCAAGTTGCGCTGGGCGGTGAAGGCCGCGTGACCGCGCGAAGAGGCCAAGCGCGGCCTCGTGCCATTGCGCCGTCACGCCCATGCGCCCTCGCGCCCATGCGCCCAAGCTCCCAAACTTCCAGGCCAACCCGGCCAACCCGGCCAACCCTGCCAGCCCGGCCAGCCCGGCCGCGACCTACCCGCCGAAGTGCAGACGGTACTCGGCGCCGTCGGTGAACCTGCACGAGCCCGTGCCCATGCTGGTGCCACTGAGCTGGTAGTGGCACATGGCACTCACGCCGCGTGGCCCGGTGGCGTTGGCCAGACCGCGCCGGCCCGGGCCTTCGACGCGTGTCGCCTCGCCTTGCAAGGTTTCGCCGAGGTAGCCCAGCGAAATCGTGCCGCGCCCATTTTGGTTGTCGACAATCACCGCGTTGAGCATGCCGGCGCGTTGCGCGGGTTCATTGAGCGGGTACAGGCGCGCCGTCAGCACGCTGGCGCCGGGAGCCGGGTTCACCGGAGGCGACACGATCACGGTGCTTGTTGAGTGCGTCTGCACCGGCAAGCCGGTCTTCGAATCCACCGGCACCAGCACGCACGCCGACAAGGTGGCCGCGATCGCCGAGCACAACAAGGTTCTGGTCATATGCACTTTCGCTGCGCGGCACATGCCGCAGGGCGAAGTTCAGCGCAGGCGGGTCGTGGTGGCAAGGCCGTCATACCCAAGTATTGGCCCTCGATACCGCACAGCGCACCGCACGGTTCGCGAGCTGCGCAGCGCTGGGTCGGGCTCCGTTGGCAGGACCAGGCTCGCAGCATGCAGAATCCGACGTCTGTCTGCTCCCACCGACTCGCGCGCCTGAACCCAAATGCCACGCCTGCGCCTGACACGATGAAGCTGCCCATCAAGCTGAACGACCTGCTGCGCCAGCGCACGGTGGAAGGCGAACGCATCGAATACAAGGCCGGCTGGAATCCGGATTCCACCGTGCGCACGGTTTGCGCGTTTGCCAACGACTTTGCCAACCTGGGTGGAGGCTATATCGTGATCGGTCAGGACTGCGATGCCGATGGCCGACCGATGTTTCCACCGGTGGGACTGAAGGCCAACCAGCTCGACAAGATCCAGCGCGAACTGCTGGCCGCGTGCCATCTCATTCAGCCGCCGTACTTCCCGGTGCTGAGCGTGGAAGAGGTGCAGGGCCGCCATCTCATCGTGTTGTGGGCGCCGGGCGGGCAAACACGGCCCTACAAGGCACCGGCCTCGATCAAGTCCAGGCACAAGAGCTGGCACTACTACATCCGCCGCTACACAAGCACGGTGGAGGCCATGGGAAGCGATGAACAGGAACTGCTGAGTCTGGCAGCCAAGGTACCGTTTGACGACCGCTTTTGCCAACGTGCGCGGATCGACGATTTGTCGCAGGTGCTGATAGTGGCTTATCTGCGCGAGGTAGGCAGCGAGTTGGCCGATACCGCGCCAACGTTGCCGCTTGAAGATTTGGGCCGGCAGATGAACGTTGTGGGCGGCGCGGGCGAAACGCCGTTGCCAAAGAACGTAGGGCTGCTGTTTTTCAACGAGGCGCCTGAACGCTTCTTCCCCGGCACGCAGATCGATGTGCTGTGGTTTCCTGAAGGCGCGGGGGGTGATCGCTTCGAAGAGAAAATCTTCAAGGGCCCGCTGGGCCGCATGGCACGCGAGGCGTTGAGCTACATCCAGCGCAACTATCTTGTCGAGACGGTGGTGAAGCATCCGCAGCGAGCCGAGGCCGAGCGGTTCTGGAACTTTCCGTACGCGGCCGTTGAGGAGGCAGTGGTGAACGCCGTGTATCACCGCTCGTACGAAGAACGCGAGCCCATCGAGGTGCGCATCAGTCCGAACGAGTTGGTGGTGCTGAGCTTTCCCGGGCCCGACCGGTCTATCGCCCTGGCCGATTTGCAAGCCGGCCGTGCGGTGAGCCGGCGCTACCGCAATCGACGTATTGGCGAGTTCTTGAAAGAGCTGGAATTGACCGAGGGCCGTGCCACCGGCGTTCCGATGATCATCAAGGTGATGGCAGCAAATGGCTCGCCGCCGCCAGTGTTCGAGACCGACGACGATCGCAGCTCGTTCGTGATCCGGCTACCGGTGCATGTGGGGGCGCAGACCCCAGCGGCCATGACCGGGGAAGTCACCGGGGAAGCCACCGGGGAAGTCACCGGGGAAGTCACCGGGGAAGTGGCGCGGCTGCTTGCGGTGTTGTCGGGCGACATGTCGCGGCAGGAGTTGCAAGAGGTGCTGGGCCTGAAGCACGAAGACAATTTCCGGGGTGCCTATCTGACGCCGGCACTGAAGCTGGGACTGGTCGAGATGACGCTGCCCGAAGTGCCGCGCAGCAGCAAGCAACGCTACCGGCTCACCGCCGCAGGAATGCAGGCCGTCAGCGGGCGCGCGAAACGCCGACGCCCTCGCCGATGAGCCCCCGCGGCCGCAGCACCAACATCAACGCGATCAACACGCCGATCAGCGCGACCTGCAGCGCCGCGGCGCGCGCTTGTTCGGCTTGCGGTATCCAGCCGCGCAGCAAGGCGCCGGCGGCGCTCCAGAAACCCCAGACGACGAAGGCGCCGAGCAGCGCGCCGCGGTTGTTGCCCGCGCCGCCGACGATGAGCATCGCCCACAACTGGAAAGTGAGGATGGGTAAGAAATCTTCGGGCGCGATGTAGCCGACAAAGTGCGCGAGCACGGCGCCGCCCAGGCCCATCAACATGCTGCCGATGACAAAGCTTTGCAGGCGGAACATGAAGGCCCGCTTGCCGAGCGACGCCGCCGCATCTTCGTCTTCGCGTATCGCGCGCAGCACGCGGCCCCAGGGGCTGCGCACCAGGGTCTCCAGCGCGAAGTACGCCGCGAGCAACACACACGCAGCAAGCGCCAGATAGGCCAGCGTCCACGGCAACCCGGTGCCGAGCCACCCTTGCATCGGCTTGGGGATGAACTGCACACCGAACGGCCCGCCGGTGAGGCCCTGGGCGTTGGTGGCGACGAGCTGGATCGTCACGGCGATGCCGAACGTCGTGATGGCGAGGTAGTCGTCGCGCAGCCGCAGCGCGACCGCGCCGACGAGCAAGCCCGCCACGCCCGCCGCGCCCATCGCCGCGAGCCAGCCCAAGGCAACCGGCCAGCCCAGGCCACCCAGGCGCCCGGCGGTCTCAGGCGTCGTCAGCAGCGCCGAGGTGTAGGCGCCCACCGCCACGAAGCCAGCGACACCGACGTTGAACAAACCGGTGTAGCCCCATTGCAGGTTCAGGCCGAGCACGATGATCGCGTAGGTGCAGGCGAACACGAGGAAAAAGCTGCCGTAGGACAGCCAACCGGTGAAGTTGCCGAGAAGTTCAGCCATCACGCCCGTCACGCCCGTCACGCCTTCTCACCGAACAAGCCGTTGGGGCGCATGAGCAAAATCGCGATCAACACGGCGAACGCCGCCGCCGCGCGGTACTCGGCGCCGACGATTGCCACCGCGGCGCTTTCCGCCAGGCCGACGATGAGGCCGCCGATCACGGCGCCCCACACCGAGCCGATGCCACCCAGGATCACGGCGGCGAACAGCGGCAACAGCAAATCCAGGCCGAGTGTGGGGCGCAGTTGCACCGTGAGGCCGGCGAACACGCCTGCGGTGGCCGCGAGCACGCCGCCGATCACCCAGGTGGCGCGCAACACGCGCTCCGGGTCGATGCCGGCGACGCGCGCGAGCTGTGGGTTCATCGCGGTCGCGCGCATCGCCCGGCCGAGCGTGCTGCGTGACAGGAACAGGTGCAATCCGATCACGGTCACCGCGGTCAGGCCGAGCACGAACATCTGGTCCGGCGTAATGCGCATGCCGCCCCACACGCTGCGCGGCACGAGTGCCACCGCGATTTGCAGATCCTGCGAGTAGTACTGCGGTATGCCGCCATGAAAGAACAGCAGCAGGTTGCGGAGCGCCAGCGCCGCGCCGAAGCTGGCGATGACAAGCGTGATCGCGCCCTGTTTGCGCAGGCGCTTGAAGAGCAGCGCGTCGAGCAACAGCGCGAGCAGCGCGGTGCAAAGCGCCGCGACGCCGAGCGCGGCCAGCAGGGGCCAGCCGAAAGAGAACGGCGCGAACGGCGCGGACGATCCGAGTGACGCAAGCGAGGCCATCGAACCACCGGTGCCCACGCCAGCCTCCACTCCGCCCACGGAGGCGAACACCGTCAGCGCCGTCAACGCGAAATACGCACCCCAGGCGAGCAGCTCGCCGTGGCCGAAGTTGGAAAAGCGCAGGATAGAGAACGTCAGGCTCAGGCCGATCGCGCCGAGCGAGACCACGGAGCCGATCACCAATCCGTCGGTCAGAACTTGCAGCATCACTGCGCCCCGGCCTCAAGGGCGCGCTTCGCGCCGACCGGCGCGGCGGCGTGGCGCCCGAGGTACAGCTCGGCGATGCGCGGATCGTTCAGCAGCTCCGTGCTGCGCGCGACGATGCGCTCGCGCCCCTCCACCAGAATCGCGGCGCGGTCGGCCACGGCGAGTGCCGCTTTCACGTTCTGCTCGACGAGCAGCACGGAAACGCCGCTGTCGCGCACCTGGCGCAACTGCGCCAACACCTCGGCGACGAGCTTCGGGCTCAGGCCCGCCGAGGGCTCGTCGAGCACCAGCACTCGCGGATTGGCGATCAACGCGCGCGCGATCGCCAGCATCTGCCGCTGGCCGCCCGACAGGCGCGCGGCGCGCAACGTGTGCTGGCGTTCAAGGTCGGGGAACATGGCGTAGACCGGCGCGAGGCTTGAGCGCCGATCGGCGCGCAGCAGCGCTGCGGCGAGTTCCAGGTTCTCGGCGATCGTCAGATTCGCGAACACGTTTTCGGTCTGCGGCACGAAGGCCAGGCCGCGGCGCACCATCTCGTGGGCTGGCACGCGGGTGATGTCGGTGCCGTCCAACAACACCCGGCCGGCGCTGATGGGCACGAGCCCGACGGCGGCTTTCACGAGTGTGGACTTGCCCGCGCCGTTGGGTCCAAGGATGGCGACGATCTCGCCCGGCATCAGCGCCAGCGACGCGCCGCGCACGATGGGCAGGCCGGGCTCGTAGCCGGCCTCCAGGTTCTCGATCGCCAGGGCCGCCGTCATGCGTGGTTCTGCTGCGGGGCGCCGAGGTAGGCCTCGACGACGCGCGCGTCGCGCAGCACCTCGCGCGCCTGACCGTGCACGAGCAATTGGCCCTGCGCCATCACCATCACCGAGTGGCACAGCGAGATCACCACATCCATGTTGTGTTCGACGATGAGAAACGTGACGCCTTGGCGATTCAGCGCGCCGATCTTGTCGACAATTTGATCGAGCAGCGTCGGGTTCACGCCCGCGCCCGGCTCGTCGAGCAGCACGAGTTTGGGTTGCGCCACCATCACGCGCGCGAGTTCGAGCAACTTGCGCTGGCCGCCGGAGAGTACGCGTGCCGGTTGTTGCTCCAGCGCCGACAGGCCGACGAAGTCAATCCAATGGCGCGCCGCCTCACGCGTCGCGATTTCCTGCTTCGCCACGGCGCCGGGGCGCAGCCAGTTCGCCCAGAAGTGCTCGCCGAGTTGCCCGGTGGGCGCGAGCATCACGTTGTCCAGCACCGTCATCGCCGGAAACGGGCGCGGAATCTGGAAGGTGCGCGCCAACCCAGCGCCGAACACCCGGCTGGGCGACGCGCCGCCGATGCGCTGGCCGTCGAGCAGCACCTCGCCGGATGTGGGTTTCATGAAACCGGCCAGGCAATTGAACAACGTCGTCTTGCCCGCGCCGTTCGGCCCGATCAACCCACCGATCGTGCCGCGATTCAGGGTAAACGAGACATCATCAACGGCCGCGTGGCCGCCAAAGACTTTGGTAACCTCGGTGGCCTTCAACAAGACGCTGCTGCTCATCGCGGCGCCGAGAATACCCGAGAGCGCCATGGCGGACGACACCTTCGAGCTTTATGACTTGCGCGTTGAAGTGGTCGCACCCGCGGGTGCCGCGGTCTACTGCAATGCAAAGGTGGGTGATTCGTTCGAGGTGCGTGGCGAGATGCTGCACTTCCCAAACGGCCAGGGCTTCTCGCTGTACTCGCTGGCCGCGCTGCTGCCACTGCTGCCCGCCAAACAACGCGCCACGCACCCGAGTGACTGGATGAGCACCGACGCCGAAGTCGCCTGCCCGGACCCGAATTGCCCGACGCGGTTTCGCATCACGCGGCTGGGCAAGCGGACGTTTCGCCACTCGCATACGACGGCCACGCCGTTGCCGCAGCGTTCGTCATGATGGCCTGTGCAATTCGATGCGCGGTCTCGTGCGTTCGGTATGGGTCGGCTGTTGGCCCGAAGTGGTCTGCGGGCGTGGCTTCAGCGTACCAACGTTTCTACGCCAGGGCGACGGCGGCGCCCCCGTTCTCCGGCCCACGCTCGCGGGGCACCGTCGTTGCCTACGACGCGCAGCCGCGTCAACACCGTTACGCCCTGGATGAGTTGAGGACACCGCGAATGGGGCCTGCGCCCGGGGGCACCACCGCCGCCCTGCTGCCACTGACGGTTGCCTGCCACGCCTTCGCATGCCAATCGGGTGCCCGGGCCACCTGCCCTCGCGCGACGCTCGCAGGCACATCGCGGCGCACGGCCGCAAAGGGCCAGGCAGCTGCCCCTCGCAGCAGCGTTCGTTTCACGCGTCGCGGACCGCGCGACATGCGGCCGAGCGAATGACATGAGCGATATCGAAACAACCGAACTCGCCCCCGGCTACCGAATCCCCCGCATCATTCGCGGCGGATGGCAGCTTGCTGGCGGCCATGGTGACGTGGACCGCGCGCGCGCGGTCGGCGACATCGGCGTATTTGTCGAAGCCGGCTTGAACACGGTGGACGGCGCCGATATCTACACCGGCGTCGAGGCCATTTACGGTGAGTTCAATGCGCGGCGACGCGCGTCTCGGCAGTCGCTGCTCCAGGTGCATACGAAGTGCGTTCCCGATTTCGATGACCTGGCGCGCGTAAACGCTGCGTATGTGCGGGCCATCGTCGAGCGCTCGCTGCAACGCCTGCAAGTCGAGCGCCTCGACCTCGTGCAGTTCCACTGGTGGGACTACGCCGTGCCAGGCTACGCAGACGCGGCCTTGGCGCTCGCCGAGTTGCAACGCGAAGGCCTGATCGCGCACCTGGGCGGCACGAATTTCGACACGCCACACACGGCGCAAATGCTTGATGCCGGCGTGCCGCTGGTGAGCATGCAGGTGCAGTATTCGCTGCTCGATCGGCGGCCGGAAAACGCGTTGATCGCACTCGGTGCGCAGCGAGGCGTGCAACTGCTGTGCTACGGCACGCTCGGCGGGGGCTTTTTCTCGAAAGCGTGGCTCGGTGCACCTGAACCCGGGCCCGAGTTAACGAACCGCTCGCTCATCAAATACAAACTCGTGATCGATGACTTCGGTGGCTGGTCGGCGTTTCAGGAGCTGCTGCGGGCGCTGGAGACAATCGCGCAGCGCCATGGCGTGAGCATCGCGACCGTGGCGACACGCTGGGTGCTGGACCGCCCGGGCGTGGCAGCGGCGATCGTCGGCTCGCGCTACGCCGATCACTTGCGTGATGCGCTCGCGGTGTTCAAATTGCGCCTGCTCGAGACTGACCACGCCCTGCTCGCACCGATACTCGCCGCGCACCCCGGCCCGCTAGGCGACACCTATGCGCTGGAGCGCGACAAGCTCGGGCGCCATGGCCGCATCATGAAGTACAACCTCAACAAGACCTGACTCACACCGAAGGAGACTCCCCATGCGCACATTCCCGAGCCCGAGCCCACGCGCAATCGCGATCGCGCTCACGCTGGCCACCGCCGCGTTGGCCGCACCGATGCAGGCTTCCGCGCAGGCGCCAAGCTGCACGCATACCGTGGGCATGGTCGTCTCGCTCACCGGTGCGGCGGGGCGCTTCGGCCAGGCGGCGGCCAAGTCGGTCGAACTCGCGTTTGGCGAACTCAACAAGGCCGCGGGCGCGGGCGGCATCGCCGGCTGCACCTTGGCGTTTGATTTGCGCGACGCGCAAAGCCAGGGCTCGATCGCGGTGGACCAGGCGCGCCAGTTGGTGGACTTGAAGAAAGTGCCAGCCATCATCGGCGGCATCATCTCTTCGGTGTCGATACCCATCGTCACCTCGGTCACCGGCCCGGCCGGCGTGGTGCAAATTTCGCCAGCGTCCACCTCGCCCACGCTGACGAAACTCTCGGCCGAGGGCAAGACCAACGGCAGGTACTTCCGCACCATCACGAGCGACGCGCTGCAAGGCACGGCCGCGGCGAAGTACGCGCTCGATCAGAACATGAAGAGCCTGACGATCATTCATGTGAACAATGACTTCGGCGTGAACATGCTCGCCGAGTTTCGCAAGGCCTATGAGGCGCTGGGCGGCAAGATCGTCGGCGTCACGCCGTACAACCCGCAGCAGCCGTCTTACGCCGCCGAGGTGACGAATGCGCTGAAGGGCGACGCGACAGCGCTCTATTTCATCGGCTACCCCGGTGACGGCACGACGATCATCCGCACCTGGGTCCAGCAGGGCGGGCCGCAGCGCTTTCTGTTCAACGACGGCATGAACTCGGCCGATTTCATCAAAGGCGTGGGGCCACAGTTCCTGGGCAATGCGTTCGGCACGTCGTCGGGAACGACGCGCACGCCGTCCACCGAATTCTTCGCGCAGGCATACCCGGCGATGAGCGGCGGCTTCGACGTCGGCGCGCCGGCCGCCGACCGCGCCTTCGACGCCGGGGCGATTCTCGGGCTGGCGATCGCGCATGCGGGCAAGTTCGAAGCGGCGGCAATCCGCGACTCGATCCGCAAAATCACCGAGCCCGGCGGCGAAGTGGTGCACGCCGGGCCGCAAGGTTTTGCGAAGGCGCTGCAGCTCATCAAGGAGAAAAGGCCGATGCGCTATGTCGGTGTGATCGGCGCGGTGCAGTTTGACCGCAATGGCGACATCGTCGGGCCGTTTCGCACCTGGCGCATCACGAACGGCGAAGTCGTGACGGTGGGGCAGATGAGCATGGAAGACGTGCAGGCGGTGCAGGCCAAACTTCCCAAGTGAGCGTGCGCTGGGCTTGCGGACCGAGGGCGCCGTGAACAGCGTACCGAGCCGCCCCGGGCGCACGCTGCTCGCCCCGGGCCTGGAGATCTCACGCATCGTCACCGGCCTGTGGCAGGTGGCCGACATGGAGCGTGGCGGCATGCTGCTGGACCCGCAACGCGCGGCAGGGTGGCTCGCCGAGTACGCGGCGGCGGGATTCGACACCTTCGACATGGCCGACCACTACGGCTCGGCCGAGGTCATCACCGGCACGCTGTTTGATTCGCCCAAGGGCCGCGGCGTACGCGCCTTCACCAAGTGGTGCCCGGAACCGGGGCAGATGACCGCAGCTGTGGTGCGCGAAGGCGTGCAGCGCGCGCTGGAGCGCCTGCGCGTGGAGCGCATCGACCTGATGCAGTTCCACTGGTGGAGCTTCGAGCACCCGCAGTACCTGGACGCCATCGAGCAACTCGCAAGGCTGCGCGAAGAAGGCCTGATCGCGCACCTGGGCTTGACGAACTTCGACACCGCGCACTTGCGCGTGCTGCTCGCGCAGGGGTTTCCGATTGCGAGCAACCAGGTCTGCGTGTCGCTGCTCGACCGGCGTGCGACGCAGGAGATGTCCGCGCTGTGCCTGGAGCGCGGCGTGCGCCTGCTCGCCTACGGCACGCTCGGCGGGGGGTTTCTCAGCGAGCGCTGGCTCGGCGCGGCGCAACCGGCTGCGGTGGCCGACTGGAGCAAGATGAAGTACCAGCGCTTCATCGAAGCGGTGGGTGGCTGGGGCGCGCTGCAAGGCGGGCTGCGCGCAGCCAAGCAAGTTGCCGACAAGCATGGCGTGTCGCTCGCCAACGTCGCGACGCGCTGGGTGCTGGAACAACCCGCCGTTGCCGCGGCAATCGTCGGCGCGCGTTTGGGCGAACGCGAGCACCGCGCCGACAACCTGGCGCTGTTCGGCTTCGCGCTCGACGACGAAGACCACGCCGTGCTGAACCAGGCGTTCGAAGCCACGCAGCGCATCCCCGGCGACTGCGGCGACGAGTACCGCAAGCCGCCGTTCCTCACCGCATCGGGCGACTTGAGCCACCACCTGGATGCGCTGCCACCCGTGTGGCCACGCCAGCTCGTTCCCGGAACCACGGACCGCTGGCGCATCGACAGCGGCAGTGTCTGGGAGCCCCTGGCCGGCTACTCACGCGCGCTGCGCGTGGGGAACCG
>JANOLJ010000253.1:0-10729 GCA_031419715.1 Burkholderiales bacterium
CAATTCCGGCCCGACCGGCGCGTCGAAATATGTCCCGCCGGTCGCGCGCGCGATCGCCTGGAGCTGCCCGCGTGCTGCGGTATCGACTATGAAGCCGACGGTGTGGACTGTGATGTTTTTCCCCGCCAGCGCCTTTGCCGCCACCACCGGATCGCCCTGGCAGGTTTCTTTGCCGTCGCTGACCAGTACGATGACCCGCTCCTTGGCTTCAGCGGGGAAATCGTTGGCGGCTTTGTCCAACGAATAGGCGATCGGCGTGTAGCCTTGCGCTTTCGCGCCGTCGACCGCCACTGTAATCGGATCGGCGTTCGCGCTCGCCGTGCCGAACGGCACCGCAAGATGGGTGTCCTGGCAATTCTTCTGGCTCGCCGCCGATTGCGCGCCATACATCCGCAGCGACAGCTGGGCCTGCCCCGGCACGAAACCGGCGACGCCCTTGATCGCGCGTTGCGCGACAGCAATGCGGTTCTCGCCATTCGGCAGCTTGGCGTTCATGCTGCCGGAGGCGTCGAGGATCAACAGTACGGAACGGTCGGCGGAGTTGCAGGATTGCGCCAGCGCCGGCGCCGGCAGCGCACCAACCACAACGGCGATAAGAGCCGCGTACATCATCAATTTTTTCATCGGATAATCCCCTTTCCATTTGGTCGGTCGTTGAGCCGAATAGGAACGAACTGGATTCTCCGACTAAGGATACGGCGCGGTTGGATCTGACAATTCTGCGAGATCAACCCCCGGGGTGCCAGGGAATGCGGGGGAAGTCTACTATTCAACACTTTATCGATTAATCCCCCACCCCCGGTCGAGCGCAGGGGAAGCCCGACGAGTATGGCAGTTCTGACCCTGATCGCCGGTTGCGAACTGTGCCGCGGACGGTCGGTATCGAACCTGTCGCGTCGACGATGGTCAAGTGGCCCGTTGACCGGCAGTTTTCGGGGGTTGCGGATGAGTGGCGGCAACGAACGCCAAACGACGGTCGTGACCCGGAAGTGACGGAGCCGACAATCTCCGCCCACACCTTATGGCGCTAACGGCGACAATCGCAGTCGGCCCCCTTGCGGTGGCTGCCCCGCCGAAGCAAGCTTGGTCGACGACCGTAGGCCCCTTGGAGCTTCCCAGAGATGAAAGCGTTGACTGTCGGCGGCGCGATGATCGACACGATCGCCGTGATCTCCAATGAACGCATCGAGCGCATGACGATGCGCAACGCCGACACCTCGTTTCTGCTGCTCGAGGAGGGCCGCAAGAACGAGGCCGAAGACATCTCGACTCATTGCGGCGGAGGTGCCGTGAACGCGGCCGTCGCTCTGGCGCGACTTGGCCATGACGTCGCCGCGCTGATCAAGCTCGGCCAGGATGCCCGCGCCGAGGCCATCCTGGCGCGGTTGGCCGAGGAGGGCGTTTCCACGCGCTTTGCGCTGCGCGATGCCCGCGGGTCAACCGGCGCGTCCGTGCTCGTCTCCGCACATGACCGCAATGCCACGATCTTCACCTTTCGCGGCGCCAACACGCTGCTCGAGCCAAAGGACCTGAAAAGGGACGCGTTTGCCGCCGACCTCGTCTATGTGTCGAACCTCTCGAACGACTCTGCCGACTGTTTCCCGCTGATCATCGAGCACGCCAAAGTGGACGGCGCATTGGTTGCGACGAACCCGGGCATCCGGCAACTTTCGGCGCGCCAAGGGCCATTCCGGGACGTGATTGCCAAGGTCGACATTCTCGTTGTCAATGCCCATGAGGCCGGTGCGCTCGTTCCTTGGCTTGTCGCGCAAGCTGGTGAGGGCGGGCGGCCGCTTGAGCAAAAGCCCGGAGAGGAGTTACCTGACCTCGCGCGGCGCGGGTTCGTTGCCGGAGGTTTCGAGCTATCGCTCGCCGGGTTCTTCGCTGGATTGCACAAGGCGGGCCCGCGGTGGGTGGTCGTGACGAACGCCCGGGACGGTGCCTATGTCGGCGCGCCATCGGGAATTCTGCATTGTCCTGCGCCTACGGTGACGGTTGTGGGCACTGCCGGCGCCGGCGATGCCTTCAGCGCGACGTTTGCCGCCTGCATTGCCGAATCGTCGTCCGCAGAAGAGGCCGCCATCGCCGCTGCAACTAACGCGGCCTCCGTTATCGGCCATCTCGACACGCAGACGGGCCTGCTTCGGCGCACGGATCTGGAGAAGCGCATCGCCGCACTGCGCGATACGCTCAAAATCACGCGCTGGAACATCTAGCCGCGAGCCTCCCCTGCGCCGCCAGAGACGACGACAGCGCAGCTGCGCTGCGTGACAGGCGCCTGATCATCTCGCCAGATCGGCGGTCCGGGAGACGCCGCTCAACTCTCCAATACCCGCAGCAGGGCAGAGATCTTGATTGTCGCAAAATTCGAGAAGGTATCCGATACCGCGTACGGCAGAATGATCCGCTCGCCGTTGCGCAATGCCCCGCAGGTGTAGACCACGTTTGGCACATAGCCATTACGCTCGGTGGAGTCGGGCCGCACCAGCGGTTCCCGCGACCGCGCGAGCACCTTGGCAGGATCTTTTTTGTCGAGAAGCACGGCGCCGATCGCGTATTTCCGGAGTGGTCCGACGCCATGGGTGAAGAGCAGCCAACCCTCGTCGAGTTCGATCGGTGAACCGCAATTTCCGATCTGGACGAATTCCCAGGGGAACTTCGGCCGCAGAAAAGTCTGCCCCCCGTCCCACGTGTGGAGGTCATCGGAGTAGATCAAGTGCAGGTTTTCGTTGTCCTGGCGCCCGATCATACCATAACGGCCGTCGATCTTTCGCGGGAACAGTCCCATGCCCTTGTTGCGGGCTGCCGTTCCCTGCAATGGCGTCATGCGGAACGCGCGGAAGTCCGTCGTCTCGATGAGCTCCGAGCGGATAGCGCGGCCGCTGTAGGCCGTAAAGGTCGCGTAATAGCGTTTCTGTCCCTCGTCCGCGAACTCGACGAAGCGGGCATCTTCGATGCCGTTGATTTGCGACTCGGTGATCGGAAAAATCACCCGCTCGCTCAGCTGGGTTTCCTCCCGGAAGACGATCTCGACGTCGTCACCGTTGGGTCCTGATGTGCGTTTGGTGATCTTGGGCATGGACGCCAAGCGCGCAGTCGGATCGACCGTCACGTTGCCGTCGACATCGATCGTACCCGATCGGAAGGTGAGCGATGAAATGTGGCCTTCGCCGACCGCCCGCAGACTGAGAATGAACCGGCATCCGCCGTTTGGCGCGCCTGCTTGATCGGGGTGACGGACGATGCTTGGATTGAACAAGGCGGACGCTTCGAACGTATATTCATGGAGGAAATAGGCACCAACCAGCTGGCGCTGCGTTTTAGTGAAGCCTGCGTGCGGTTCAAACGCGTCTTCCATCTCGGCGGCGCGCGCATCGAATGTGTCAAGTAGGTTCCGGTGCCGGCCGTCGAAATTCTCAAGCACGTCGGCGAGCTGCTGGGCCGCCGTCTCGGCATCGAGCCCGAGCACTCGATCGACGATATGATTGGCCCGAGTTTTGTCCGTCTGGCTAAAATCTCTGGGCTCTGTCGCCGGCTTGAAGGGGCGTACGATAACCCGTGCCGGATCCGGGTGCAGATACAGGGCCTGTCGATTGAAGAACATTGGTTGAGACAAGGTAGCTCCCTTAGGAGGTCGGTCGTCGATGGAATGAATTCAAGCGCTCAATGCAAGTGATGGAGCGAACTCGGATTCTCCAGGGGGGACGCCAGTGCGTGCAAACTGACGGATCTCGACGAGAGCCAACAGGTACGACAAGACAGACTCGGCCCCCATATTTTGATTGGGCCGATCGGCATGTAGGCCATCCAGACATCCTCCCGTCGCGTG
The DNA here is from genome assembly GCA_031419715.1 of Burkholderiales bacterium. GTDB lineage: Bacteria > Pseudomonadota > Gammaproteobacteria > Burkholderiales > Burkholderiaceae_C > JAEMQF01. The sequence continues at coordinate 3,830 of JANOLJ010000253.1, forward strand.
ATCGACCAAGCAGACCCGGAGGTCATTGGCGCCGAGAAACCAGTTGAAGGCACGCATGGCCCCCGCCGGCCACTCTGGACTGGCTTCCGCGCGAGCCGCGGCAAGGTAGGCCGCAATTGCCGCGGTTGCCTCAACCGGCTGCTGATCGTACTTCGCCGGCTGCTGGTGGATCTTGCCGAAGCTCTCGGATCCGACCGGCCGGAAGCAGCCCGACGGCGATGTTTGCAGCACCATGAGCCAGCGCAGCGCCTTGAGGCCGGCCTCGATGTAGTCGCGCGTGCCAGTGGCGAGGCCGGTTACAATCAGTGCCTGTGGCAGCCGGGCGTTGTCGTAGGCGAGAACGTTTTCGAACCAAGTCCAAGAGCCGATCTGGTTGGCCTGGAGCAGGGCTAAAAGACGGTTGGCCAGTTGGCGGCGCAAGCGGTCGGCCGCGACGTCGCCGGGCATCGTCGTGCAATAGGCATCAAGGCCGAGAAGCGTGAAGGCCCAGGCCCGGGGCGAAGAGAAGGCCTCCACAGAGGCCATTGCGGTTGCGAACAGCCTCGCCGCCCAACTGCGGCGCGAGGAATTGGTGTCCGATGCGGCGCAGACCGCCAGCGCCCACAGCGTCCGGCCATGGCTGTCCTCAGAGCCGACAGCTTCGAGCCAACGCCGGTCGTAGCTCATGAAATTGCGGAACCGCTGCGTGTCGGGATTCCATGCGTTCTGAATGAACGCCGCAAATCGCGTCGTCAGCTTGTCTGGCAGGCGCGGGTCGCCACCGTTGCCAAGGCCGCACGCGAACAGCAAGGCGCGCGCGTTATCGTCGACACAGTAGCCGTGTGAACGGTCGGGCACGCAATGGACGGCATGCTGGAGCAGGCCTGTGCTGTCGCACATCGAGAGAAAGTGGCCGGTCCTCAAGTCCGGTAAGGCGATCGGCTCGTGGCCCGCACCGTCTTGGCCGTTGACGAGGCCTGGTGGTCGCGCGCTGCCTTGATGGCCCGTCACGCAGGTGGCCTCGAACACCGAGAGGTATTTCTTCGCGGTCTGAGCCCACGTCATCGTTCGGCTCGTCGCGTAGGCACGCTTGCGCATGGCATAGCGGCGGACATCGTTGGTCAGCAGGTTCGAGACCTCGGTGGCCGTTGCCAACGCGTCGCTGAATGGAACCAGTATGCCGCGTCCATCGGCCAAAAGTTCCTGCGCATGCCAGTAGGGTGTCGATACCACGGCCTTGCCCAGCCCGAAGCTATAGGCCAGTGTGCCCGAGGTCATTTGAGCCTCGTTGAGATACGGCGTCACATAGACATCGCACATCGAGATGTAGTCGAGCAGCGTTGACTGATCTACGAACTGATTGAAGAATACGACATGATCTGCAACGCCGAGACGATGGGCGCGCTGTATCAGACTTTCGCGGTAGGCCTCGCCCTGATCGCGCATGAGATTGGGATGGGTTGCACCCAACACCACATAGACCGCGTTCGGACACGATTTGATAATTCTCGGCATGGCATCGATCGCGGTCTCGATTCCCTTGCTCGGAGATAACAGACCAAACGTCAGAATGACGGACTTGCCGGCAAAGCCGAATGTCGCCTTGGCATCCCGCGGTTCAATGAACGGATATGCGGGGATGCCGTGTGGTATGACCTCGATCTTCTCTGCCGGAACGGCATGCACCGTCTGGAGGAATTGCCGACCCTTTTCGGACATGACGACGAGCTTGGCTGACCCGTCGATGATGCGATCCAGGACCGCGCGCTGTGCGGGTGACGGCGCCGCGAGCACGGTGTGAAGCGTCGTCACGACAGGCATTTTCAGCCGCGACATCAACTCGAGGATGTCGCGTCCCGCTTCACCGCCAAAAATCCCGTACTCGTGCTGCAGCGAAACGACATCGAAACCAGCGTCGTTCAGGAACTCAGCAGCCTTGTGGTAGTCCTGGATGGCGTTATCGCGAACTTGAAATCGCACGTGCTCGGGATAATCACAGCGGTTGCTCGGCTCGGTCATCGCGACGACGCTCGTCTCAAGGTCGCCTTGAGCGTTTGCAACAGCCCGATGAAGATCGTGCGTGAAAGTTGCAATGCCGCACCGACGCGGTAAATGATTGCCGATGAAGGCGACGCTGCGAAGTTGCCTCATCGACCGACTCGAAACGACAGGCCTGGGGCTTTATCCATGCCCGGATGCCGTGCATTCGTTGTGCGCTTCGGTTCGATCCGCCGCAGAAGCTGAGGTAATGGGCCGCCGTCCCCCGTGTATCCCACGAGGCAAACGACGCCCGTCTCGCCCGCTCGGAGTTCAGCACGCTCCGCTTGTGCGAATAACGCTTCCCCCCTGACGACGTCGAAATCGCCTACACGTGCGCCGCCATTGAGGATGAAAACCCAGGTCTCCCGGCTCGCATCCAGGCGCCAGCTGCTATCAGGCTCCAACTCGAGTCGTTCGAACACAAAGTGCGGATTGGAGGCGAGCAGCCTTCGCCCGTCATTGACGTGGTTGGGTAGCAGCCGACGGGCAGCCGGCGTGGGGTTTGCCGCAGCGATGGCGTGATCAACGTGAAGCTCGCGATTGCGCCCGTGGTCGAACAGGCGAAACGTGGCATCGCTGCGTTGCTGGATTTCCGCGATCACGAGGCCCGGACCGATGGCGTGGATAGTGCCGGCCGGCACGAACACAGCGTCGCCGGCTACCACGTTGCGCCATGCAACGAGGTCGACAATCGAGCCGTCATCGATGGCCTGACGTAATTGCAGCGGCGTCACGGAATGTTTCAAACCGAGAGCAACGGCGGCGCCTGGACAGGCACTGAGAACGAACCAAGCTTCGGACTTGCCGTTGGGCAGACCGATCGATTGCGCAAAGACATCGTCCGGATGCACTTGAATGGACAGCGGTTGACTTGTCAGCAAAACCTTCAGCAACAGCGCAGGGGTTGAGGCAGCGGGGCCTTTTCGTTCGTAGCTGATCTCCCCAATTGAACGGCCCGTTTGGGTTGCCTCGCTCCAGGGCCGCGGGTCGGCAACACCCCAGGGTTTTTGTTGCTCACATGCGCGCGCAAGCTCGATCACCATCATCGCCACCTCAAATGCAAACAACGCTAAACAGGACAAGTGACCGCGTAGGCGGGACCACTAGCCCCTAGTTTAGGATACTTCCAACAATAACCGCTACAGATCGTCGAGGCGCCTCCGCTTGATCGTGTAGTTCCATTCAGGATGGAACGCATCGCCCTCGATGTCGAGGAGTTTCATCGCGGCTTTCTTGACGTGGATACCCTTCTCGTAGTGGCGCTCGTCGAGGGCACATTCGACCTTGAGGCCGCCCTTGGTCGTCGTCGCGCCGATCGTTCGGCGGGCCCCAAGCCGTGCTTGCCTACCTGTCCCGCTACACGCACCGCATCGCCATCTCGAACCGCCGGCTGGTCGCCGCCGACGCCCATTCCGTGACGTTCAACTACAAAGACTATCGCGTCGAGGGCGAGGGCCGCTTCAAGACCATGACGCTCGCGACAGGCCAGTTCATCCGCCGCTTTCTCAGCCACGTTCTACCGAAGGGCTTTCATCGCATCCATCACTACGGGATGCTGGCCAATGGCAATCGCACCGACAACGTCGCCAAGGCGCGCGCGCTGCTCGGCGTGCCGGCACCGCCTCCCGATCACGAGCCTGAACCGATCGCAGCCGATCAGCCAGACGTTCTCCCCCGTCCATGTCCGTGCTGCGGCGGCCGCATGCTCGTGATCGAGATGTTCGCCCGCGGGCGCGAACCGCGGCATCGACCGACGCCAATCGTGATCAGGATCGACACGTCATGAAGTTGCACCGCGTGCCCCTCGTTGTGACGTGCTGGCTCTCCGCCGGCATCGGTCCCACTTGCGCCGTCGCACGACATCCAGCGTCAGAAGGGCCACAACCGGTTCTCGGAGACCGTCTCTCACCAGTCTGCGGTAGCCCGCCTAATCCAGCACGGTCCATGCGGCCACCGTCGCGCGTCACGCTCAACGTCGGCGCCAGCCTCAAATCCCCATAGCGCCAGCCTCACCGCCGGCGCCCTTTCTGCCCGCGATTTCGTGCCTGGGCGCTTCTCCGACGTCGGACCGAGCCCGCTGCACCCGCGTCACGCCGACGTCCGAGAAACCTGCACCAATCTCGACGTTTCGCTGCGGCGCAGCATGACGGCGGCTATCCGGGGCACAGCGGCCGTGCTTCCTGAACGCGTTGCGCCTGCTGTGTTCGGGACCTCCGAGCGTCTACCGGAACCGCAGATTGTCGCGACTGAGCTGGCTGATCGACGAGCAGCCCATCAACTTCATGTCGCGCTCGATCTCCGCCTGCAACAGGCCGAGCGCCCGCTCGACCCCCGCCTGGCCGGCCGCCGCCAGCGGATAGAGGTAGTAGCGGCCGATACCGACGGCTTTGGCACCGAGCGACAATGCCTTGAGCACATGCGTGCCGCGCTGGATGCCACCATCCATCAGCACATCGATGCGATCGCCGACAGCCTCGACGACCTCGGCCAGGTGGTCGAACGGCGCGCGCGAGCCGTCGAGCTGCCGGCCGCCGTGGTTGGAGAGCACAATGCCGGCGCAGCCGATCTCGGCGGCACGCATGGCATCGGCCACCGACATGACGCCCTTCAGGCAGAACTTGCCATCCCACAGCCGGACCATCTCGGCGACGTCGTCCCAGCTCATCGACGGGTCCAGCATCTCGGTGAAGTAGCGCCCGATCGACATCGCCCCGCCGCTCATGGCGACGTGCGCGTCGAGCTGGGGCAGCTTGAAGCTGTCGTGGGTGAGGTAGTTGAGGCCCCACATCGGCTTGATCGCGAACTGCAGCATGCCGCCGAGCGACAGCCGGAACGGGATCGAGAAGCCGGTGCGCAGGTCGCGCTCGCGGTTGCCGCCGGTTATGCTGTCGACCGTCAGCATCATCACCTCGACGCCGGCCTCTTTGGCGCGCTGCATCATGGTGCGGTTCAGGCCGCGATCCTTGTGGAAGTAGAACTGGTAGACCTGCGGCGTGCTGTGCGCCTTGCGCAGCTCCTCGAGGCTCACGGTGCCGAGCGAGGATACTCCGAACATCGTGCCATGCTTGGCGGCCGCGGCCGCCACCGCCCGCTCGCCCTGGTGATGGAAGAGACGCTGCAGTGCGGTCGGCGAGCAGTAGAACGGCACGGCAAGCTTCTGGCCGAGCACGGTCACAGAGGTGTCGATCGTCTCGACGCCGCGCAGGACTTTCGGTACCAGGTCACAGCGCTCGAAGCTCACGGTGTTCCGCCGATGCGTGACCTCGTCGTCGGCCGCGCCGTCGATGTAGTTGAAGATCGGGTCCGGAAGGCGGCGCTCCGCCAGCCGGCGAAAATCATGAAAATTGTGGCAGTCGCCAAGGCGCATGATCCCACCAAACTCGACTGCAGGCGCATCGAAGTCAATTCGGTTGCTGCTTCATATACCGCCTAACTATCGGCGGCGTGGCGGCACGACATCCTTGAAGGCATCAAATCCTTTCCAAGCCGGCTCCTTGGGCGCGACGCCTACACTGGGTAAATATTCAGACGGTTTGCTTTGCCCCAGATCGGGAATGTAGCGAGGGCAATTGGGAAAGATGTGCTCCGGGACGACGCGAACAATCATCCTAAAATCGGCAGTTACCTGAGGGCGCACCGATCGAGAATCGTGCATTCTCAGGGACATGACGCACGATCCATTGCCGATGAGCCTTCACCCGCAGGGTGAACAACTGCCGGTTGAGACGCCTTCGCCCGCCGGCCCCATGACGCTCGACACGTTCGCCGGGCCCGTGAAGGTCGAATGGGACGCCTCGAGCCCGCTGACGCCGCTCGGGCAGAGGGTCTATTTCGCCGAGTTCCTGAAGGTCTCGGGCCGCTTCGACGCCGCGGTCGCCGACTGCCCGCTGCGCTACACGAGCCCGAACGCGCCGGAGGTTCGCGACGTGATCGGCACGTGGGTGCTGTCGGCTCTGGCGGGCCACAAGCGGTATGCCCACATCACGGCGCTGAGGTCCGATCATGTGCTGCCCGAGCTGATGGGCATGAGCCGGATCGCCAGCGAGGACTCGGTGCGCCGTGCGCTGGCGGCGATGCCCGAGCGGGAGGGGTTCGACTGGCTGCAACGGCATATCGATCAGTGGACACAGCCTCTGCTGGCTGAGCGCTACATCATCGATATCGACACCACGGTGAAGCCGCTCTATGGCCATCAGGAAGGGGCGGTCGTCAGCTCCAATCCGAAGAAGCCGGGCCGGCCGAGCCACGTGCATCACACCTACATGCTGGCGGGATTGCGGCTCGTGATGGGGGTCGAGACGGCGCCTGGCAACGAGCCCACCGGCGCACAGTCTGCACCCGGACTGTGGGCTCTCGTCGACCGCACCCCACGCGACTGCTGGCCAGCCTTGCTGCGTGGCGACAGCGGCATCGCCAGCGAGAGCGTGATGGGGCAGGCAGAGCAACGAGGCATCGATTATCTGTTCAAGCTGCGTTTGACGAAGAACGTGAAAAGGCTGATCGAGCGCACGGTTGCGAAGCGTGGATGACGTGATGCGGGGCAGGGCTGGCAAGGCCTGGAGGCGGAGTTGCGGCGCGACGGCTGGAGTCGCTCGCGCCGCGTGATCGTATTGCGACGCAAGCTGAAGGGCAGCGTCGTGGCGGGCGTGCGCGACGATGCCGATCAGCTGCAACTCGGCTTCGCCGAGATCGAGGGCTATACTGAGCTGTACGAATATGCCGTGCTCGCCACAACCCTGCAGGAGGAGGTGCTCACGATCGCGCAGCTCTATCGCGACCGGGCCGATTGCGAGAACGTCTTTGACGAGTTGAAGAACCAGTGGGGCTGGGGCGGCTTCACCACGCAGGACCTCGCCCGCTGCCGGCTCGCGGCGCGGATCG
>JANOLJ010000254.1:0-12770 GCA_031419715.1 Burkholderiales bacterium
ATACCACAAGACGATGGCCACCGGCATCACGCGTTACGGGTCCGACGTGCTGCGCGTCCCCGCCGTCGACAAGCAGGGCCGCGCAATGTCGATCGCGTTCACGGTGGCGTTGCTGCACTCGGCCGATGGCAAAGTCTGCGCGATCGCCTCGGTGATTCGTGACGAGACCGCCCGCTTCGGCGAAGATCGAGCCTTGCGCAAACGCTTGGCCGAGCTTGAGGCTAGGTTGAGCGCATGATTTGCGTCCTCGAACCCTTGAAAACCAGCCTCTGACCATGAGCCAAGCCCTCGACGGTGTTCGCATTCTCGACTTCACCCATGTGCAGTCCGGCCCCACCTGCACGCAACTGCTGGCGTGGTTCGGCGCCGACGTGATCAAGGTGGAAAAAGCCGGCGAGGGCGACGCGACTCGCGGCCAGTTGCGCGACATCCCCGGTGTGGACAGCCTGTACTTCACGATGCTGAACCACAACAAGCGCTCCATCACGATCAACACCAAAGACCCCAAAGGCAAGCAGGTGCTGGAGCGCCTCATCAAAACCTGCGACGTGCTCGTCGAGAACTTCGCCCCCGGCGCTCTGGACCGCATGGGCTTCAGCTGGGAGCGCATCAACGAGCTGAACCCGCGCATGGTCGTCGCCTCGGTGAAGGGCTTCGGACCGGGCAAGTATGAAGACTGCAAGGTGTATGAGAACGTCGCGCAATGCGCGGGTGGGTCCGCTTCGACAACGGGTTTTGACGATGGGCCGCCGATGGTGACGGGTGCGCAAATCGGCGACTCGGGCACCGGCCTGCACCTCGCGCTGGGCATCGTCGCGGCGCTGTTCCAGCGCAACACCACTGGCCGCGGCCAGAAGGTGCTGGCGCCGATGCAAGACGCGGTGCTGAACTTGTGCCGCGTCAAACTGCGCGACCAGCAGCGCCTGGACCGCACTCACACGATGCACGAATACCCGCAGTACCCGGACGGCAAGTTCGGTGACGCCGTGCCGCGCGCAGGCAACGCCTCGGGTGGTGGCCAGCCGGGCTGGATTCTCAAATGCAAGGGCTGGGAGACGGACCCGAACGCCTACATCTACTTCATTACCCAGGCGGCGGTGTGGCCCGCCGTGTGCAAGGTGATCGGCGAGGAAGGCTGGATCACCGACGAGGCCTATGCCACGCCGGGCGCGCGCCTGCTGCACCTGAAGCCGATCTTCAAGCGCATCGAACAGTGGACGATGACGAAAGACAAGATCGAGGCGATGGACATCCTGAACAAGTACGACATTCCCTGCGGGCCGATCCTGTCGATGAAAGAGATCGCCGCCGACCCGGCACTGCGCGCCAGCGGCACGATTGTCGAAGTGGATCACCCGACACGCGGCAAGTACCTGAGCGTGGGCAACCCGATCAAGATGTCGGACAGCGCCACCGTCGTGACGCGCTCGCCGCTGCTGGGCGAACACACCGACGAAGTGCTGGCGCAACTGGGCTACAGCGCGCAAGAAATCACTGCGCTGCGTGACGCGAACGTGATCTGACGCAGCCCGCGGCGCGCCTGCACACCCGGAACCACGCACCGCAAGAGGACTTCATGAACACTGACCGAGGACAAGTTCGCACGCTGCTGAACGCCGTCAAGGCCGAAGGCCGCAGCTCCCTCACCGCGCCCGAGGGCAAGCAGGTGTGCGACGCCTATGGCATCAGCGTGCCGCAAGAAGGTCTGGCCAGCAGCGCTGCCGAAGCAAGCGCGATGGCGGCAGCGATGGGTTTCCCGGTCGTGATGAAAATCGTCTCGCCCGACATCCTGCACAAGACGGAAGCCGGTGGCGTGATCGTCGGCGTGGCCGATGCTCCGGCGGCGGCGAAGGCGTATGACGCCATCATCAAGAACGCGAAGGCCTACAACGCCAGCGCGAAGATCGTCGGCGTGCAGGTACAGCAGATGATCGCGGGCGGGCAGGAAGTGATCGTCGGCGCGGTCACCGACCCGAGCTTCGGCAAGCTTGTCGCGTTTGGTCTTGGCGGTGTGCTCGTCGAGGTGCTGAAAGACATTACGTTCCGCCTGGCGCCGGCCACGCGCGACGACGCACTGTCGATGCTCGACGGCATCCAGGCCGCGGAAATGCTCAAGGGCGTGCGCGGAGCCGCCCCGGTGAACCGCGAGGCGCTCGCCAAGCTGATCGTCAGCGTGAGCCAACTGGTCAGTGACTTCCCGGAAATCTCGGAGATGGACCTGAACCCGGTGTTCGCGAGCAAGACCGGAGCGATCGCCGCTGACGTGCGCATCGTCGTCGACTTCGCGCAAAAGCCGGCGCGCTACCGCCCACCGGAAGCCGAAGTCGTGGCATCGATGAACCGCATCATGATGCCCAAAGCCGTGGCGGTGATCGGTGCTTCCGATGAGGCCGGCAAGATCGGCAATTCGGTGATGAAGAATCTGATCAACGGCGGCTACAAGGGGAAAATTCTTCCGATCCACCCGAAGGCGGCCGAGATCATGGGCTACCCGGCATACAGAACCGTGAACGACGTTCCCGGCGACATTGACGTGGCGGTGTTCGCGATTCCGGCGAAGCTGGTCGCGGGTGCGCTCACCGAATGCGGCGAGAAAAAAATCGCCGGCGCGGTGCTCATTCCCTCGGGTTTTGCCGAGACCGGCCAGCACGCGATGCAGGAAGAGCTGGTCGGCATCGGCCGCAAGTACAACATCCGCCTGATGGGGCCGAACATCTACGGCTTCTACTACACGCCAGCGAATTTGTGCGCGACCTTCTGCACCGCGTATGACGTGAAAGGTTCAGCCGCACTGTCGTCGCAAAGTGGCGGCATCGGCATGGCGATCATCGGCTTTTCGCGCTCGGCGAAGATGGGCGTATCGGCCATCGTCGGCCTGGGCAACAAGAGCGACATCGACGAAGACGACCTGCTGCTGTTCTTCGAGCAGGACCCGAACACCAAGGTGATCGCCCAGCACTGCGAAGACCTGAAAGACGGCCGGGCGTTTGCCGAGGTCGCGAAACGCGTCTCGAAAAAGAAGCCGGTGATCATGCTCAAGGCTGGCCGCACCTCGGCCGGCGCCAAGGCAGCGAGTTCGCACACCGGCGCGCTCGCCGGCAACGACAAGATTTATGAAGACGTGCTGCGCCAGTCGGGCGTGATCCGCGCCCGCTCCTTGCGCGACCTGCTCGACTTCGCACGCGGCATTCCGGTGCTGCCCACACCGAAGGGCGAGAACGTCGTCATCATCACCGGCGCGGGCGGCTCGGGCGTGTTGTTGTCTGACGCCTGCGTCGACAACGGTTTGACATTGATGCCGATGCCGGCCGATCTCGATGCCGCATTTCGCAAGTTCATTCCGCCATTCGGCGCCGCCGGAAACCCGGTGGACATCACCGGTGGCGAGCCACCGATCACCTACAAGAACACGGTGTTGCTCGGCCTGTCGGACGAACGCATCCACGCGCTGATCCTCGGCTACTGGCACACCATCGTGACGCCGCCGATGGTGTTTGCCAAGATCATGGTCGAGGCGCGCGACGAGATGCGCGCCAAGGGGATTGAGAAGCCGATGGTCGCCTCGCTTGCCGGTGACGTGCAGGTGGAAGAGGCCGCGCAGTACTTGTACGAACACGGCATTCCGGCCTACGCATACTCCACCGAGATACCAGTCGCGGTGCTCGCGGCGAAGTATCAGTGGGCGCGTGGGGCGGGCTTGCTCTGAACGCGCCTGGTCAACCAGTTTCTGTTTCACGTCTCGTCACCCGCATGACTCCAAAGACCATCATCCCGATCGCCGCCGCGCCGTCAACGCGTCAGAAGAAGCGCGAGGCGCCGAAGGGGCGTGTCGTCGACCCGGCTGCGCTGGACGAAGTGCGCGGCCTGCTCGCGGGTTTGCCACAGACAGCATCACGTGCGCCCGATCAATTGATCGAGCACCTGCATCGCCTGCAAGACCGCTACAAGCACCTGAGCACGCGCCACCTCGCGGCGCTCGCGCGCGAAATGGGTTTGACGCAGGCCGAGGTCTACGAGGTCGCTTCGTTCTATCACCACTTCGACATCGTCAAGGAGGGCGAGACCGCGCCGCCAGCGCTGACGGTTCGGGTTTGCGACAGTCTGTCGTGCGAGATGGCGGGTGCGCAGGAGCTGCTGGCGCGTTTGCCGAAGCTGTTGGGCAAAGAGGTGCGCGTCATCGCCGCGCCGTGCATCGGCCGCTGCGAACAGGCGCCCGCTGTCGCGGTGGGCCAGCACCCGGTGGCCAACGCCACGTGTGAGTCAGTGCTCGCCAAGGTGAGTGCAGGCGAAGTCACGCACTCGCCGGCAGGCTTCATCGACCTGGCGGCGTATCAAGCCCAGGGCGGCTACCGCTTGCTCAAACAATGCATCGCCGCGGAAATCGACGTCGAAGCTGTCGTCAAGACGATGGAAGACTCGGGCCTGCGCGGCCTGGGCGGCGCGGGTTTTCCGGCCGGGCGCAAATGGCGCATCGTGCGCGGGGAGGCCGCGCCGCGCCTGATGGCGGTGAACATCGACGAAGGCGAACCGGGCACGTTCAAGGACCGCGTCTATCTTGAGACCGACCCGCATCGCTTCATCGAGGGCATGCTGATCGCCGCGTGGGCGGTGGGGATCGCGCGCATCTACGTCTACCTGCGCGACGAGTACCACGGCTGCCGCGCGATGTTGGAAGCCGAACTCGCCAAGCTGCGCGCCCATCCGCCGTACCCGGGAATGCCCGAGATCATTCTGCGCCGCGGCGCAGGCGCCTACATCTGCGGCGAAGAGTCGGCGATGATCGAATCGATCGAGGGCAAGCGCGGCATGCCGCGGCTGCGCCCGCCGTATGTGGCGCAAGTCGGTCTGTTCGGCCGGCCCACACTGGAACACAACTTCGAGACCCTGTACTGGGTGCGCGAGATTCTGGAAAAGGGCGGCGCCTGGTTCGCATCGCACGGACGCAAGGGCCGCAAAGGCTTGCGCTCGTTCTCGGTGTCGGGCCGCGTCAAGAACCCGGGCGTGAAGCTGGCGCCCGCGGGCATCACGATGCGCGAGTTGATCGATGAATTTTGCGGCGGCATGCTGCCCGGTCATTCGTTCTACGCCTACCTGCCGGGTGGCGCATCGGGCGGCATCCTGCCGGCGGCGCTGGGTGACATCCCTTTGGACTTCGACACGCTGCAACCCTATGGCTGCTTCATCGGCTCGGCCGCGGTGATGGTGTTGTCCGACAAGGACACAGCGGTGGCCGCAGCGCGCAACCTGATGCGCTTTTTCGAACACGAGTCGTGCGGCCAGTGCACGCCCTGTCGCAACGGCACGGCGAAGGCATCGCTGCTGATGGCGAAACCGAAATGGGACGTGGCACTGCTCGCGGACCTGTCGGCCGTGATGCGCGATGCGTCGATTTGCGGGTTGGGGCAGGCGGCGCCAAATCCAGTGGACTGCGTGATCAAGTATTTTCCTCAGGAGCTGGCATGAGTGGTCCCCTGCGTGGTTCGGTCGGAGACTCGGCTTTTGGTCCATTGCCGATCTCGAACGATTGCTACTTTCACGGACGCTTTGCGTGCGAGGAGCCGGGGCGGGGGGGGGGGGCCGGGCGCCCGCGGGGGTGGGCCCCCCCCCCCGCCGCGCTGACGCCGACCTGCGCGAGCGGCCCCACACGAACGGCAGCGACAAACCACAAACAGCGTTTCTCAACAAAGTCGGCGTCTCACGCGTCGCGGTTGGTGCATCGCGCCAGGGAGTCATCGACATGAACGCAGTCACGCGCTATGAGGCGGCGGCATTGGACGCGCCGACCGTCAGCTTCAAACTCAATGGCCGCGACGTCACGGGCCGTGCGTCTGAGAACCTGCTCGAGATCGCGAAACGCGAAGGTGTGGAGATTGCGCACCTTTGCTACAAGCAGGGCCTAGAGCAAGTGGGCAACTGCCGCGCCTGCGTCGTCGAGATCGGTGGAGAGCGTGTGCTGGCGCCTTCGTGCTGCCGCGCGCCAACCGCCGGTATGGTGGTGACGACCGACAGCGAACGCGCCGTCAAGTCGCAAAAGCTCGTGCTCGAACTGCTGCTTGCCGACATGCCGCAGACGCTGTTCACCCGGCATAACGAGGTTGACGAGTGGGCAGCGAAGCTGGGCGTGGGCAAACCCCGTTTCGAGGTGCGCGCCAAAGTCGCACAGGACTTGTCGCACCCCGCCATCGCGGTGAACCTCGACGCCTGCATCCAATGCACACGCTGCCTGCGCGCCTGTCGCGACGAACAGGTGAATGACGTGATCGGCCTGGCTTTCCGCGGTGAGCAGGCGAAGATCGTGTTCGACATGGACGATGCGATGGGTGCGTCCACTTGCGTCGCCTGCGGCGAATGCGTGCAGGCGTGCCCGACGGGTGCGCTGATGCCGGCGCGCGACGCCGCGCTTGCCGTGCCTGACCGACAAGTTGAGTCGGTGTGCCCGTATTGCGGTGTCGGCTGCCAGCTCACCTACAACGTCAAGGACGACAAGATTCTGTTTGTCGAGGGCCGCGATGGCCCGGCGAATCATGGGCGGCTGTGCGTCAAGGGACGTTATGGCTTCGACTATGCGCACCATCCGCAACGCTTGACGAAGCCGCTGATCCGGCGCAAAGACGCACCGCCCAAGCGTGGTGACTTCGTGATGGACCCGGATCGCGTGATGGATGTGTTCCGCGAGGCGAGCTGGGAAGAAGCGCTGGAATTCGCAGGCGGCAAGCTGAAACAGATTCGCGATACACACGGCAAGAAGTCACTCGCCGGTTTCGGCTCGGCCAAGGGCAGCAACGAAGAGGCCTACTTGTTCCAGAAACTCGTGCGCACGGGTTTTGGCAGCAACAACGTCGACCACTGCACTCGCCTGTGCCATGCATCATCCGTCGTCGCGCTGTTGGAGGGTATCGGCTCCGGCGCGGTGAGCAACCCGGTGATGGACGTGACGAAGGCGGATGTCGTGCTGCTCATCGGCGCGAACCCGACGGTGAACCATCCCGTCGCCGCGACCTGGATGAAGAACGCGGCGAAGGCCGGCACCAAGCTGATCGTGCTCGACCCGCGGCGCTCCGATCTCGCGCGCGTCGCGCACCGCTTCCTGCAGTTCAAACCCGACACCGATGTGGCGATGTTGAACGCGATGATGAACGTCATCGTCACCGAGGGCCTGGTCGATGAGAAGTTCATCGCGAGTCGCACCATCGGCTATGAGGAACTTCGCAAAAACGTCGAGGGCTACACGCCCGAGCTGATGGCGCCGATTTGCGGCATCGACGCCGAAACGCTGCGCTATGTGGCACGGCTGTACGCCACGTCGAAAGCGTCGATGATCCTGTGGGGCATGGGCATCAGCCAGCATGTGCACGGCACCGACAACGCACGCTGCCTGATCGCGCTCTCCCTCATGACGGGCCAGATCGGCCGCCCCGGCACCGGCTTGCACCCGCTGCGCGGCCAGAACAATGTGCAGGGCGCGTCGGACGCGGGCCTGATCCCGATGATGTTGCCCGACTACCAGCGCGTGATTGAAGCGCCGGTGCGCGCGCGCTTCGAAGCGGCGTGGAAACTCGAGCCCGGAACGCTGGACGACACGGTGGGCCTCACCGTCGTGGAGGTGATGCACGCAATTCATGACGGCAAGGTTCGCGGCATGTATGTGATGGGCGAGAACCCCGCCATGTCCGACCCCGATGCGAACCACGCGCGCGAGTCGCTCGCGGCGCTCGATCACCTCGTCGTGCAAGACATTTTCCTCACCGAGACAGCCTACCTCGCCGACGTCATCTTGCCGGCGAGCGCCTTCCCTGAGAAGACCGGCACGTTCACGAACACCGACCGCCTGGTGCAACTCGGCCGGCAAGCGATTCCACCACCGGGCGACGCGCGCCAAGACCTGTGGATCATCGAGCAAATCGCCAACCAACTCGGCTGCGGCTGGAACTACGGCCATGTATCGGAAGTGTTCGACGAGATGCGCCACACGATGCCGAGCATCGGTGGCATCACCTGGGAGCGCCTGGAGCGCGAGCACGCCGTCACCTACCCCTGCGTGAAGGAAGGCGACCCGGGAACTTCCGTCGTGTTCGACCACGATTTCCCGCGCGAAGGCGGCAAGGCGAAGTTTGTGCCGGCCGACATCATCCCGGCCAATGAGCGACCCGACGGCGAGTACCCGCTGGTGTTGATCACCGGGCGCCAGTTGGAGCATTGGCACACCGGCAGCATGACGCGGCGCGCCGCAGTGCTCGATGCGCTTGAGCCGGATCCGACAGCGCTGCTGCACCCGCTCGACCTGGCCGGCCTGGGTGCGAAGCCCGGCGACGTGGTCACGATCGCCTCACGCCGCGGCGAGGTGTCGCTATACGCCAGGGCCGACGACGGCACGCCGCGCGGCGCCGTGTTCGTGCCGTTTTGCTATTACGAAGCGGCGATCAACAAGCTCACCAACGCCGCGCTCGATCCGTTCGCGAAGATTCCCGAGTTCAAGTACTGCGCGATCAAGGTCACTCGCGGCGGGCAGGCACCGGTGCAGAGCAGTTTTGGGGGCGGGCAGGTGCTGGAACGCATGAACGCCTGAGCACCTGAGCACCCGACCGCCTGAGCGCGTCAGGCGCGGCGGGCCGCCGCACACCGGCTCGCGAGCCGCGCTTGATTCAAAACCCGGTCTCGCCCCAGCGCGCATCGGCCCAGTTGAAACGCGGCACGGCATGCGGCGCGCAGCTCGCCATCGAATCGGCGCAGCGCCGCTTCGCGGTGAGGATGGCGTCGGTCAAAAACTCCGCGTCATAGGCGCGCAGCATGTGCGCTTGCTCGCCAGCGAGGTAGCCGCGCACGCGTTCACGTTCGCACGGCGTTGCCGCCAGGGCACGGTAGGTGTCGCTGTCCCAGTGCCAGCGCAGGCCCAGTTCATAGAAGGCCACATTGAATGCGCCGCGCTCGACCTCGTGGGCGTCGTCGATGCGCGGGGTGGTGAGTCCGGTGGCGGTCATGGTCAGTCTCCTTCGTGGCCGGGATGAACGATGCGTTTGTTCATCGACGGCTTCACTGTAGAGGCCGCGATGAATAATTGATAATCAATCTAAATGATGGTTTGCATTACGTCTTGCTTATGAAGAACGCGACGCTGCGCCAATTGAAAGTGTTCGACGCGGTGGCGCGGCTTTCGAGCTATTCGCGCGCCGCCGAGGAACTGCACCTGACGCAACCCGCCGTCTCGACCCAGGTGCGCAAGCTCGAAGATCACGCGGGCCTGCCGCTCTTCGAGCAGCTTGGCAAGAAAATCTATCTCACCGCCGCCGGCACCGAACTGCTGCACCACGGCCGCGCGATCATGGCCCAGTTCGAGCAGGCGCAAAGCGCGATGGCCCAGTTTAAGGGCGTCGCGGGCGGCAAGCTCAATGTGGCGGTGATCAGCGCTGGCGACTATTTCTTCCCGCGCCTGTTGGTGGAGTTCGCGCGGCGCCACAAAGGCGTGTCGCTGAACCTGGCGGTGCGCAACCGCGACGAGCTGCTCGCCGACCTGGCCGAGAACCGCACCGACCTGGCGGTGATGGTGCGCCCGCCCACCGGTGCCGACACACTCAATGAGGCATTCGCGCCGCACCCCTATGTGATCGTCGCGGCGCGCAAACACCCGCTCGCGGGCGAGTCGCGCATCCCCATGTCGCGCGTGCTGCGCGAGCCGTTCATCGTGCGCGAAACCGGCTCGGACACCTGGCAGTCGATGGCCGACGGCTTCGGCGCGCACATGGCCAAGCTGAACATCGCCATGCAGATCAAGAGCACCGAGACGATCAAGCAGGCGGTGATCGCCGGCATGGGCATCAGTTTCCTGTCGGCGCATACCGTGAGCCGCGAACTGCGCGCGCGCAGCTTGGGTGTCCTCGATGTGCAGGGATTTCCACTGCTGCTCAACTGGTACGTCGTGCACCGGCGAAACAAGCGCCTGCCGCCGGTGGCTCAAGCATTCAAGCAGTTCCTGCTGAGCGAAGGGCGGCAGTTGATCGAGCAGGCCGTGCCGGTACCGGCGTTGCGGGCTGGCCGCAAGCCGCGCGCATCGCTTTGATACCCTTTGGCGTTCAAACGCATAAGGCAGTCGAACTGCGAGTGTTCGCTTTCGGCCTGTTGCTGACGGTCGATGTTGTATTGGCCTGCCGTCGTCGTGGCTGCAGGGCGACGGCGGCGCCCTGTTTCAACCTCCGGTGGCATGCCACGCCTTTGCCTGCCACTCGGGTGTCGGGGCTGGCGGTTTGGGGTACGGGCGCAGGTCCCATTCGCGGTGTACTCGGCCTGAGCAAGAGAACGCCGTGTTGATGGCACTACGCCGGTGGGCCGAATCCGGTGCCCCGCGAGCGTGGGCCGGAGAACGTACCCCAGGCCGCCTGCCACGCTGCTCGACATCTGCACGCAGCGAGCGACGAAGGGCAGCAACGGGCCGACGGCTAACCGCCGTTTCTATGGACTTGAGCGCGAATGCGTAAGAGTGGCGAGGCTTCGTGGCCGGGAGGTTCGGGCGTGCAGGCCGCGCTGGTCCTTGCGCGCGCCAGCCCTTCGCTGGCGCGCGCCCACGGGCCGGGTCGTCCGCGCGCCGGGCTCAGGCGGCGAGCTTCAAGCGCACATGGCCATGCGCTTCGTCCATCGTCGCGCCGAGCAACTTGACCAGCGCATACACCGCGTCGATGTGCGGCGTGGGCGTTTCCGTCAGGCGCCCGAGTTCGACCACCGAACCCACCAGCGCGTCGATCTCCGGCGCGCGGCCGGCCTCAATGTCTTGCAGCATCGACGTTTTGTGTTTGCCGACTTTCTCGGCGCCTGCGATGCGCTTGTCCAGCGTTACGCGAAACGTGATGCCGAGTTTGTTCGCCACCGCTTGCGCCTCCAGCATCATGTTCGCCGCCAACTCGCGCGTCAGCGGGTGCTGGCAGATGTCCACCAGCGTCGAATGCGTCAGTGCGCTGATGGGGTTGAAGGTCAGGTTGCCCCACAGCTTGAGCCAGATCTCGGCGCGGATGTTGTCCAGCACTGGCGCCTTGAAGCCGGCGCGGGTGAAGCACGCCGAGACGCGGTTCACGCGCTCGCTCATCAAACCGTCGAGTTCTCCCAGCGGAAAGCGCTCGCCTTCGATGTGCCTCACGACGCCGGGAGCAATCAGCTCGCTCGCCGGGTAGACGACGCAGCCGATGATTTGGCGCGCGGGAATCGTGCGGCTCAGGATGCCGCTGGCGTCAACGCTGCGCACCTGGGTGCCGGCGAGCGCGCCGCCATGTTCATGAAAGTACCAGAACGGAATGCCGTTTTGCATCGTCACGATCACGGTGTCGGGGCCGAGCAGCGCGGCCAAGTCCTTGGCAACCGCCTCGACCTGGTTCGCCTTCATCGCCAGAATGACGATGTCTTGTACGCCGGCCTGGGCGTAGTCGGCGGTGGCTTTGACGTCGCGCGCCACCAGCTCGGTGCCGTCGTGCGCGATGAGCTTCATGCCGTGGCGGCGGATCGCCTCCAGATTCGCGCCGCGCGCAATGAAGGTCACGTCTTCGCCGGCCAGCGCCAGCTTCACGCCCACAAGCCCGCCGATCGCTCCGGCGCCGATGATCGCAATCTTCATGATGATGGAGACCCGTTGATGTGTGCTGCCAGTGGCGGCGCAGCAGTCAATACTGACCAGCCCGTTTCGCATCCGCACCCCCGGCACTTCGGGGTCGGCGCCTGCAAGCGCAGGGCGGCTGCGAATTCCTGCACTTGTGCAGGCCATGCTAGAGGCGGACGGCCGCGCTGGATACTCAGACTTTCTGAACCATCTGATCAGCAATCACTGATCTATCGGCCGGCTGGCCCTTCGCGCAGGGTGCCGGTGGCGGCTGACCTCTGACTACCAACTCCAGAGCGTACCGTCGTGCTGCAAACGGTTCACCGGCAGGTAGGCGCGCTTGTACGGGTACTTCGCGGCGAGGGTCTCGTCGATCTCCACACCATGCCCTGGCGCTTCGCCGGGGGTCATCATGCCGTCGCTGAAGGTGTAGGCGTGCGGGAACACGGCGTCGGTTTCCGGCGTGTGCGGCATGTGTTCCTGAATGCCGAAATTCGGCACCCACAGGTCGAAGTGCAGCGCCGCGCCCATGCTCACCGGCGACAGATCGGTAGCGCCGTGGCAACCGGTGCGCACCTGGTACAGCGCCGCGAGATCGGCGATGCGCCGCAGGTGGGTGATGCCACCGGCGTGCGTCACCGTCGCGCGGATGTAATCGATGAGCTGGTTTTCAATCAGCGCCTTGCAGTCCCAGATGCTGTTGAAGACTTCGCCCGCGGCGATCGGCGTCGTAGTGTGCTGGCGGATCAGACGAAACGCGTCCTGGTTCTCGGCGGGTGTCGGGTCTTCCATCCAGAACATGCGGTAGGGTTCCAGGTCTTTGCCCAGACGCGCGGCCTCGATCGGTGTGAGGCGGTGGTGTACGTCGTGCAATAGATGCACATCAGGGCCGACGGCTGCGCGCACCGCGTCGAACAGCTTGGGCGTGTGCCGCAGGTACTTGGCCGTGTCCCAGTCGTGCTCGCTCGGCAAGCTGGCGTCCGCGGGCTCGTAGGGCGCCGCGCCCTTGGCCACGCCGTAGACCTTGTCCAGCCCGGGAATGCCGCTTTGCGCGCGGATCGCCCGGTAGCCCTGTTCACGCAGGCGCAGCACTTCGTTGACGGTATGTTCAATGTCGCGCCCATTCGCGTGGCCGTAGACGAGCACACCCGTGCGGCTTTTGCCGCCGAGCAACTGGTACAGCGGCATGCCGGCG
>JANOLJ010000255.1:0-47179 GCA_031419715.1 Burkholderiales bacterium
GACGGCGATGCCCATGTCGTTGAGCATCGAGACGATGGCTTCGAGGATTTCATCGTTCACCAGCTTTTCCGGCAGGTGATCGTTGATTTCCTGGTGCGTGAGAAAGCCGCGTGTCTTCCCCATCTTGATGAGGATCTTCAGCTCCTGCCGGCGCTTGGCGACTTCCTCTTCCGTCAGCGCGGTTTCATCCAGGCCGAATTCGCGCATCAGCGCGCGCTCCTTGGCGCGCGAAACTTTCATGCGCAGCGGCTTGACCTTGGCTTCTACGTCAACGACGGGTTCGCCTTCGAGGTCGGCTTCCAGGTCGGACAGGTCAACTTCACCGTCTTCGCCCGGCTTGGTTTTTTCGTCCGGCTTGCCTTTGCCGCGCGCCGCTTTGCCCTTGGCGGGCTCGGGCGTGGTCTTGCCGGTTTTCGCTTGAGGTTTGACCGCTGGCTTCACGGGTGCCTTCGCGCCCGGCTTGACCTTCTTCTCATCGCCCGCGGCGCTGCCCGCCTTGGCGGGCTTGCCACTCTTCGCGGCGGGGGCGGTCGGTTTGGCAAGCTTTGCCGGAGCGCTCTTCTTTGCAGACATGCAATTCCTTGAAGGTTTGGGGCAGCTGGCTCGCGGTGCTCGTGGTCAGCACAAACCGCGACAGGCCTTGGCGCGTGACAAGCATGCGGCTGCGGGGCGGTGTGACGCAAGGCCGACGCCTCGGCCCTGTGTCAGGGTCAGCCTGTCGTCGTTGGGCTGCGGATATCGAAGCCTATAATTATAACGTCGCTGCCAGGTCAGTCAGGGCGCGGTGGCGGCGAACTGCGCCTTGAGGTGGGCACGCAGGCCCATCAGATGTCGGCTTCGCTGCTGCGCATCGACCGAAAGCGTGCCGGACTCGAACAACTGTTTGAGTTCGTCTTCGACCCCTTGCAGGCGCATGCGGTCGACCACCAGGCGCAGTTCGCGCGCGAAATCCATCGCCGAATCGGGCTCTTGAAATTCCGAGATGCGCGTCAATACGTCCTGGCCGTTGCCTGGGGCTGTACCGGCGCGCAGCTCTTGCAGGTAAGCGGCGCAGCTCAGGGGCCCGTGATCAAGCAAGGTCTGCTCGAAGGCGCCGAACAGCAATCCGTAGGGCGCAGCCTGCTGGGCCAGCATGTCGTGAGCTTCACTGTCGAGTGCGGTCCAAAGTTCACAGCGGTGCAGCAGCAGCCACAGGGCGCGATCCAGCAGCGTGGGTGTGCCGCGGCTGAGTCGCTTGTTCAAGCGCAGCGGCGCCCGAATGGGCGCAGGCCCCGCAGCGGCGGCGGGAACCCGGGTGGTGGCGACGGACTGCCACAGCCCCAATACTTGCGCGGTCTCCAGGCGCGCATTCGCCGCCAACTCACCGAGCATCTGCAGCTTTAATGCGCCGTCAGGCAATGCCGACCAATAGGGCTTGGCGTTGGCGAGGAAGCGCGCACGGCCCTCGGCTGTATCGAGTTCGCAGCCGATTGCCGCAGCGTCAATCATTTGTCGGGACAGCGGGACGGCTTGCGCGATACAGGTCTCGAACGCCGCGGCGCCGAATTCGCGCACGTAGCTGTCGGGGTCGTGCTCGGCGGGAAGGAACAAGAACTTGATGCTGCGCGCGGGTTGTGCATGCGGCAGGCTGGCTTCCATGGCACGCAGCGCGGCGCGGCGGCCAGCGGCGTCACCGTCGAAGCTGAAAACGATAGCCTCGGTGAAGCGAAACAGCTTTTGCACATGCTCGGGCGTGCACGCCGTGCCCAGTGTGGCCACGGCATTGGCAAACCCCATCTGGGCGAGCGCCACCACGTCCATATAGCCTTCGACCACCAAAGCGTAGCCACGCTCGCGCAAGGCGGCGCGCGCCTCAAACAGACCGTACAACTCGCGGCCCTTGACGAACAGCGGGGTTTCGGGTGAATTGAGGTATTTCGGTTCGCCCCGGTCGAGTACGCGGCCACCGAAACCGATGACGTCGCCTTGCGCCGAGCGGATCGGAAACATGATCCGGTCGCGGAAGCGGTCATAGCGCTTGCGCTCGGTTCGCTCACCCGGATCGGCGGGTTCGGAGGCCGCGGGCGGGGAAATCACCATTCCGCACTCTTCGAGCCTCGGGTCGTCGTAGTTCTCGAACGCGTTCGAAAGGCCGCGCCAGCCATCGGGCGCATAGCCCATGCCGAACTGCGCGGCGACCTCGCCTGTCAGGCCGCGCTGCTTGAGGTAGTCGACCGCGCGCGCGTTGCCTTTGAGCTGGGCGCGGTAGTAGTCCGCCGCCTGACTCAGCAGGTCTGCCAAGGTCTGGCGGTGCTGCTTGAGCGCCAATGCGCGCTCGCGGTCGGCGGGGGTCACGTCGTCGTCGGGAATGCGCAGCCCCAATTGCTGCGCCAGGTCTTCCACCGCTTCGCGAAAGCCCGCGCCGGTGTGTTCCATCAAGAAGCTGATGGCGTTGCCGTTCACGCCGCAGCCGAAGCAGTGATAGAACTGCTTGCTCGGGCTGACGGTGAAACTTGGCGACTTCTCGGTGTGAAACGGGCACAGGCCCGACAGGTTGGCGCCGTTCTTTTTCAACTGCACATGGCGCCCCACCACATCGACGATGTCGACACGGGCCAGAAGATCCTGGAGGAAGGTGGGTGGAATCATCGGGGCCGGCTTGTCAAAGTCTGAACCGTCGGCAACCGCCGACGACGCACACACTCTAGTCGATGAGCGGCGCGGCCAGTGTGGAGATGCCGTTGAAGGTGCGTATCCACGATGCCACTTCGTCGGCGGGCATCGGTGGGGCGATGCCGTTGCCCTGGCCGATGTCGCAGCCGATTTCGATCAAGCGCTGCGCTTGTTCCAGCGTGTCCACGCCCTCGGCGACGACGCTGCAGCCGAAGGTCTTCGACAGTCCGATGACGCCTTCCACGATCGCCAGGTCGTGCCGATCGTTGAGCATGTTGATGACGAACGAGCGGTCAATCTTGAGCATGTCCAGCGGCAGGCGTTTCAGGTAGGTCAACGTCGAATAGCCGGTACCGAAATCGTCGAGCGCGAAGCGCACGCCAAGTGCGCGGCACTCCTGCATCAGGTCACAGGTGAAGTCGACGTCAGCCAGCGCCGTGGTCTCCAGGATTTCGATCACCAACCGGTCAGCGACCGGGGTGCTTTGCTGCGCCAAGAGCATCGCCAGGTGCCGGGCGAAGTTGGGCTCTTGGAGGTGGCGCGACGAGACGTTGACGCTCACCGTCAGGTCCAGCCCCATGCTCTGCCACTTCGCGAGTTGCTCGATGCCGCGCTGCAAGACCCAGTTGCCGACGCTGACGGCCAGATGGGTGTGCTCGATCAGCGGCAGGAACTGCCCCGGCAAGAGCAAGCCCTGTTCAGGATGGTTCCAGCGCAGCAACGCCTCGACGCCAATGACGCTGCCGTCACGCATGTCGACCTTGGGCTGGAAGTACAGGCAAAGCTCATTGGCGTCGAGCGCGTCCTGCACGCGGCCCAAGGCGACGAAGCGCGCCTCGGTGCGGCGGTCGTGCTCAGCGTCGAAGAATTGGTAGCCGTTTCGACCGGCTTGTTTCGCGCCATACATCGCGTGATCGGCGTGACGCAGCAAGGTCTCGGCGTCGGCCTGGTCAAACGGGTAGACCGTGGCGCCGATGCTGGCGGTGATGTAAACCGGCGCCTCGCTCGCATCGAGCGCGAACGGCAAATGCACTTGGCGCAGCATGCGTTCCACCGCCTGCCTGCTCTCCTCTAGCGTGGCGGTACGCAGCAGCAGCACGACTTCGTCGCCGCCGATTCGTGCCACGAGGTCGTCGCCGCTGGCCCGCGTTCGCAGCGACCGGCGCAACCGCTCGGCGAGCTTGACCAGGAGCTGGTCGCCCGCGTGGTGGCCAAACTGGTCATTCACGGGTTTGAAGTAGTCGAGGTCGAGGAAGCACAGCGTGAGCAAGGTGCCGTCGCGCTCGCAGCTTGCCAGCGCCTGCATGAGGATCTGGGTCAGCCTGACGCGGTTCGGCAGGCCCGTCAGTTCGTCGTAGTGGGCTTGGCGGCGCAACTGCTCAATCTGCTGCGTGGCTTGTGTGATGTCGGCGAGCGCCAGGACATGGTTTTTCACCTCTCCCGCGTTGTTTCGAACCACGGACGCAGCCACTTGCAGCGTGCAATGTTCGCCGCCTGGGCGCTGCTGGAAGATCTCGCCTCGCCAGGAGGCACCGGAGTCCAGGAGGGAGCGTATCGTCATCGGGGGTTGCGCTTCGTCGGCACCGTGCGGGGCCTGCCTCAACAGCGCCGGCACGGTTCCCAGCGTGTCCTCGCGCGTATGCCCTGTGATTTCGCAATACATCGGGTTCACGTCGACGACGCGATGCGCTGCGTCAGTGATGAGCAGGCCCTCGTGAAGATTCGCAAACAGGCTCTGCGCAAGATTTTGGCGCTCGCGCGCCAGATGGGCCTCGCTCAGGTCTCGCGCTGTACACAGCACGGCACGCGGCTGACCGAGGAAACTTCGCGCGGAGACGATGGCGTTGAGTTCGAGCGGTATCCAGCGCCCGTCATCGTGCAGCATGCGGCTTTCGAACCGGCGTGGTGCCGGGCCCGAACCGAGCAACGACTCGAACGCGAGTTGAGTGCTGCTCAGGTCTTGCGGATGCATGAGGGCCCAGAACGACGCTATCGTTCCATCAAAGGCGCGCTCGTCCAGGCCCAACATGTCGAGCCAGGACGGGGAGAAATGGAGTGTGGACTTGTGCAGTACCCATGTCGCGTGACCCAGGCCCGAGGCCTGCATCGCCATGCTCCATGCCGGTGTGCGACGCGAGCGCCGCGGCAGAAGACCCGTGACCCACTGCGGCGCGGCGCCAAGAAGCCGCCTCCATGGCATGGCTGCGCGTGGCATGTCTGGAACTGCCGTTGCCGGTTTAGGAGCGTTGGACACAGGGAGTCTGGAGGCGGAGGGCACTGATTTCGACTGTACGAGAAATCAGTGAGCGCTTCGCGCACTTGCGGTGCGCGCCCCGCGACCCAATGGAGGGCGGCGTGGCCCTCTGCGGCAAGGATTTATCCGCCGAGCTGAGGCAGCCAGCGCCGTGGAACGCGCTCGTCAGTCAGACCGCAAAGTCGTCGATCTTGCGCCCGGAGGCCAGGGCGACCTTGAGCCAGTTCGGTCGCAGGCCGCGCCCGCTCCAGGTGTCGCCAGTGGCCTCGTTGCGGTACTTGATGGCCACTTTTCCGCCCGATCGCGCTCCGCCTTTCTTCGCAGTGCCTTTCGAGTTGAGGTCGGCAGCGGTCAATCCATATTCCGACATGAGGGCCCGCACCTGGGCAATGGCCTCCGACCGGGCGTGCTTCTTGGTGTTTTCAATTTCTTTGTCAAGCGCTTCTCGCTGCGCAACGAGTTCTTTGAGTGTGGCCATGATGCATTTCCCTTTTCAATTCAGTTCACTGTCTGGGTAAGGTCTGATGCATTCTAGGCGCCCGCCCATTGCCATGCC
The DNA here is from genome assembly GCA_031419715.1 of Burkholderiales bacterium. Lineage (GTDB taxonomy): Bacteria > Pseudomonadota > Gammaproteobacteria > Burkholderiales > Burkholderiaceae_C > JAEMQF01. The sequence goes on from JANOLJ010000255.1 coordinate 5,463, forward strand.
GTGCTATTTGTAGCCGACTCGATCAAGCATTTGTTGAACTTTCACTTGATTCATGCCGATGATTGACACGGAAACTGAATCTGCTTTGAAGGGGCCGAATGATTCAAGCGCCGGGTTCGATGTCTTGATATTGATCGCAGGCCATTCATTGTTTCCGTCGGCGAAATAGAGCTGCGCCTTGTCGCTGGCCAGATATTCGACGAATTTCACCGCCGCATCGCGGTGCGGTGCGAATCTGGCGACGGCAGCGCCAGCCACGTTGACATGCGTGCCCCCGGACATCTGGTTCGGGAAGCTGACGCCAATGCGCTCCATGGCGCTGCGATCGCCGGGTTTGTCAGAGCGCATCAGCCGCGCAAGATAGTAGGTGTTGCTCAGCGCGATTTGGCATTCGCCGCTGGCCACGGCCATGATCTGATCGGTGTCGCCCCCCTTGGGCGCCCGTGCCATGTTGGCCACCAATCCTTTCAGCCACGCTTCGGTATCCCGCGGTCCGAGGCGCTCCAATACCGCGCCGAAGAGCGATAAGTTATAGGGATGCGATCCTGAGCGCGTGCAGACCTTGCCTTTGTTCCTCACATCGGCGAGTTTCTCGTAGGTATCCACATCACCCGGTGGAACAGTTTTCTTGTTGTACACGATGACCCGCGCGCGCGTGGACAGGCCAAACCATAAAGGGCCTTCTCCCGAGTCCTTGCCGCGCAGATACTCAGGTATGCGCGAGGCCAGCGTGGGCGAACGGACGGGCTGAAACAAGCCATCGACTTCGGCACGCCACAGCCGTGCAGCGTCAACCAGCAAGATAACGTCGGCCGGGCTCGAACTGCCTTCACTACGCAGCCTGGCAAGGATTCCGGCGTCATCAGCATCGACACGATTGATGCGAATTCCGGTGGCTTGCGTGAATCCGTTGTACAGCGCCTCGTCGGTTTGGTAGTGGCGTGCCGAATAGAGATTGAGTTCCTCGGCGCTGGCCCCGGCGAAACCTAGAGATGCACCCAGCGCGATCAGCAGCGAAGTGACACGGTGAAGCATGAGAACCCCCTGGCATTGAGCAATGCCAGCAAGTTTAGCCTCAAATGCGAATCGTTCTCAATAAGATTGCCGCATCGCCCCCGGTCTATGGGGTCGGGGGCACGTAGCCTACCGGCTTGTCCCCGCCGCCTTCGGCAAAGAGAAACAATTCCATCTGACGCGCCAGGTACTGGCGGGCACGCTGATCAGCCAGATTCAGGCGGTTCTCATTGACCAGCATCGTTTGATGCTTCATCCATAGCTGCCATGCCTCCTTGCTGATCTGGCCGTAAATGCGTTTGCCGAGATCGCCCGGGTAGGGCGCGTAGTCCAAGCCCTCGGCTTCCTTTTTCAGATGTGCACATTGAATGACGCGGGCCATGGCCGTTCTCCTGGTGTCGTGCTGTTGTGTGGTCGGGGGTCGTGTTGCCAGCACTGTAGCGCCTGGCTGAGGGAAAGCGCTGCATCGCGCTGGGTCAACGCTTACCCCAGCTTCTTCACCAGCACTTGCGAGCGCCGATCCCAGTTGTACTTGCGCTTGCGCGCTTCGGGCAGCCACTCGGGATCGACCTGCTCGAAGCCACGCTTGATGAACCAGTGCATGGTTCGCGTGCTGAGCACGAACATGGATTCGAGCCCCGCCGCTTTCGCGCGCTGCTCGATGCGCTTCAAGATGCGCTCGCCATCGCCTTGCCCCTGAACCGCTGGCGACACCGTCAGCGCAGCCATCTCCGCGGTTTTTGCCTCCGCGTAGGGGTAGAGCGCCGCACAGCCGAAGATTACGCCGTCATGTTCGATCACCGTGTAGTGCCCGATGTCGCGCTCGATTTCCGTGCGATCGCGCTTGACCAGCGTGCCGTCGCGCTCGAAGGGCTCGATCAATTGCAGGATGCCGCCGATGTCGTCGGCCGTCGCTTCGCGCAGGCTCTCCAGCTTCTCGTCCACGACCATCGTACCGATGCCGTCGTGCGTGAACACCTCCATCAGGATCGAGCCGTCCACCGCGAACGGCAGGATGTGCGAGCGCTCCACGCCGCCCCGACACGCCTTGACGCAATGGCGCAGGTAAAACGCGGTGTCGGTGGGCAACAAGGGGGCGGGCAGGCTGGCCAGCAAGCGCTCGGCATCGGCGAGCGCGAGTTCGGTGTCGATGCGGCTGTTCGGGTCGTCCTGCACTTCGCGGATGCCGTCGGTCTCCGTGACGAAGAGCAACTTGTCGGCGCGCAGCGCGATCGCCGTGCTCGTGGCCACGTTTTCCATCGTCAAGTTGAACGCCTCACCCGTCGGTGAAAAACCGAAGGGCGACAGCAGCACCATCGCGCCGGTGTCCATGGAGCGGCGGATTGCCGCGCCGTCGACGCGGCGCACCACGCCGCTATGCATGAAGTTCACGCCATCGACGATGCCCACCGGTTGCGCCGTCAGAAAATTTCCCGACACCACGCGCACCGTCGCATTGGCCATCGGCGTGTTCGGCAGGCCCTGCGAGAACGCGGCCTCGATCTCGAAGCGCAATTGCCCGGCGGCCTCTTGCGCGCAGTCCAGCGCCACGGCATCGGTGATGCGCTGGCCCAGATGAAAGCGCGACTCGTGGCCCTTCGCTTTCAACTGCTCATTCACCTGCGGGCGAAAGCCGTGCACCAGCACGAGCTTGATGCCCATCGCCCAGAGTATGGCAAGGTCTTGTGCGAACAGGTTCAAGCGCCCGGCGGCAATCAACTCACCGGCCACAGCGACCACGAAAGTCTTGCCGCGGTAAGCGTGAATGTGCGGCGCGACCGCACGAAACCACGGGACGAAGGTATGGGGGAAGACGAGGCTCATGCAGGTTGGGGCGAAGCGGGCTCGATTCTGCCCCAGCGTGCCGCGGCCCTGTTCGGTGCGCAACCCAGCGCCTGCCACCAGCGCCTGCCATCAGCCGCCGGCCATCAGCCGCCGGCCATCAGCGCTGGCCATCAACGCGGCCATCAACGCGGCCATCAACGCAAGGCGTCCCCGATAATTCGCGCCCAGTGAGCCCACCTAACGAATCACCCTCGCGGCCAACCCGCCCGGCCACGACCGCCGCGCCCCACCCCCTACCCCGAATCACGTTCCCTGAATCGTTGCCGGTCTCGGGCCGGCGCGACGAGATCGGACGCGCCATTCAGGCGCATCAAGTGGTCATCGTCTGCGGCGAAACCGGATCGGGCAAGACGACGCAACTGCCGAAAGTCGCGCTCACGCTCGGGCGCGGCCTGGGCGCGGGAGGGAGCGGGCTGATCGGCCACACCCAGCCGCGCCGCATCGCGGCGTCGAGTGTCGCCAAACGCATCGCGCAGGAGCTGAATTCGCCGCTCGGTGAAGTCGTGGGATTCAAGGTGCGCTTCCAAGACCGGACCCAGAGCGGCGCGTCGATCAAGCTGATGACCGACGGCATCCTGCTCGCCGAGACCCAGGGCGACCCGCTGCTGCGGCGCTACGACACGCTCATCATCGACGAAGCGCATGAGCGCAGCTTGAACATCGACTTCCTGCTCGGCTATTTGTGCCGCATCCTGCCGAAGCGGCCGGACCTGAAAGTGATCGTCACCTCGGCGACGATCGACGCCGACCGCTTTGCGCGCCACTTCGCGGGCAGGCACGGCCCGGCACCAGTGATCCAGGTCTCGGGCCGCATGTTCCCGGTCGAGCAGCGCTGGCGACCTTTCGAGGACAGCCGCGACTACGACCTGAACCATGCGATTGCCGACGCCGTGGACGAGCTCTGGCGCGAAGGCCCGGGCGATGTGCTCGTCTTCCTGCCCGGGGAGCGCGAGATTCGCGACGCCGCCGAACACCTGCGCAATCATCACCCTCCCCGGGTGGATGTCGTGCCCTTGTTCGCGCGCCTGAGCCAGGCCGAACAAGACCGCGTATTCGAGCCGCATGGCGCGCCACGCATCGTGCTGGCGACGAACGTCGCGGAGACCTCGCTCACCGTGCCTGGCATTCGCTACGTCGTGGACGCCGGCACCGCGCGAGTCAAGCGCTACAGCTTTCGCAACAAGATCGAGCAATTGCTGGTCGAGCCCATCAGCCAGGCCGCGGCGAACCAACGCGCGGGGCGTTGCGGTCGTGTCAGTGATGGCATCTGCATCCGCCTGTACGACGAGAAAGAATTCGCCTCGCGCCCGCCCTTCTCCGACCCGGAAATCCTGCGCTCATCGCTGGCTGGTGTGATTCTGCGCATGAAGGCGCTCCAACTGGGCGACGTCGAAGACTTCCCGTTCCTGGAGGCGCCGCCACGCCGGGCCATCGCCGACGGTTATCAGTTGCTTGCCGAACTCGGCGCGACCGATGAGGCGAATCAACTCACGCCCATCGGCTGGGAGCTGACCAAGCTGCCGCTGGACCCGCGCGTGGGCCGCATGATCATCGAAGCGCGCCAGCGCAACGCTCTCACGGAGGTTCTGGTGCTGGCCAGCGCCTTCAGCGTGCAGGACGTGCGCGATCGCCCGCTCGAACACCAGCAGGCGGCTGACAACGCACACAAGAAGTTCGACGACGAACGCAGCGAGTTCCTGGGTGACCTGAAACTCTGGAACTGGCTGGAGGTGAGCCGAGGCGGGCAGGGCGGCGCAGCAGTCAGCGGCGCGATGGCGGATGTGGCTGCGGGGGCAATGCAGGGTGTCACGCAGGAGGTGAGGCACGGGGCGAGGCAGGGGGCAACGCAAGGGGCAACGCAAGGGGTCACGCAAGCGGCAACGCAAGGGGCGAGGCAAGCGGCAGCGAACGCGAGCCCGAAACTCTCCGCTCGCAAGCAGGAGCAGTTGTTGCGCGAGAACTTTCTGTCGCCGCGGCGCGTGCGCGAGTGGCGCGACTTGTATTCGCAACTGCACACCGTGGTCGCGGAACACGGCTGGCGCCTGAATCAAACGCCGGCAACCTACGAACAATTGCATTTGTCGATGCTCGCCGGCCTGCTGGGCAACATCGGCTGCAAGAGCGACGACGACGAGTGGTATCTGGGTGCGCGCGGAATTCGTTTCTACCGTCACCCGGGCGCGAACCTGTCGAAAAAGCCGGGGCGCTGGATCGTTGCCGCCGAATTGGTCGAGACGACGCGGCTTTATGGCCGAGGCATCGCAGCCATTGAGCCGCAATGGCTGCCCGACATCGCGGCGCATGTGCTGAAGAAGCAGTTGTTGGAGCCGCATTGGGAGAAGAAAGCCGCAGAGGTGATCGCGCTGGAGCGCGCCACCTTGTACGGCATCGTTGTCTACAACAACCGGCGCGTGAACTTCGGCAGCGTCGATCCCGTCGCGGCGCGCGAGATCTTCATACGCGAGGCACTCGTGGCGGGCGATTGGGAGACACGTCTGCCCTTCATCGCCGCGAATCGAAAACTGATTGCGCAGGTGCAGGAGCTTGAACACAAGGCGCGGCGCCAGGATGTTCTGGTGGACGACGAGATCATCCACACGTTCTACGACCAGCACCTGCCGGCCGACGTGTGCAGCGGCGCCACGCTGGAGCGCTGGTACCGGCATGAGTCGAAGGCGAAACCGACGCTGCTGCTACTGACGCGCGAAGAGTTGATGCGCCACGAGGCCGCGGGCATCACGAGCGCGGCCTATCCCCGCACGTTGCGCCTGGGAGGCGTGGACTGTGCGGCGGCCTATCTTCACGACCCCGGCGACGCCCACGATGGCCTGACCGTGACACTGCCGATCTACGGCTTGAACCAGGTCGCTGAGGAGCGCTGCGAATGGCTGGTGCCGGGAATGCTTTCCGACAAGGTGCTGGCCCTGCTCAAGACCTTGCCGCAGCGGCCACGATCACGCCTGATGCCGCTGGCGCAGACCGTGGCCGATTTCATGGCGAACGCCGAGTTTGCGCACGGCAGCCTGCTCGATGTGCTGCTCGCCGACATCCGCGCGCGCACCCAGTTGGAAGTGCGGCGCGCCGATTTCAAACTCGAGCAGTTGCCCGCCCACTTGTCGATGAACTTCCGGGTGGTCGATGAACACGGCCGCCAACTCGGCGCGGGCCGCAACCTCACGGCACTGAAAGCCGAGCTGGGCGGGCAGGCGCGCTCGGCGTTCCAGGCGCTGGCCGTGCTCCGGGTGCCTGCCATAGGTGGCGCGCCGGGCGCACCGGCCCACGCGCGCCAACCGGCCGCGCCCACTGCGGGCAGCGCGCCCGCGCGCGACGCCCTGCTGCGCGCTGCCGCGCCCGCGCCTGCGCCTGCGCCGGTGCCGCCGGCAGCACGCCACATCGACTGGAGCTTCGGTACCTTGCCCGAGCTGATGGAAGTGCGCCGAGGCGACCAGGTGTTGGTGGGCTTCCCCGCACTCATCGACAAGCTGTCGCATGTCGAAGTCGAGGTTTTCGACGAGCCCGAGGCCGCCTCCAGCCAGCATCGCGCCGGGCTGCGCCGCCTAGTCATGCTGCAACTCAGCGACGCGTTGAAGTACCTGGCGAAGAACATTCCGGACCTGCAGCGCATGGCCGCGGGCTATATGCCTCTGGGCAGCAGCGAAGAGCTGCGCGAGCAGATCTTCGAAGCCGCGCTCGACTGCGCTTTTCTTGGTGAACCCTGGCCGACCGACCGCCAAGAGTTCGCGCGCAGGATCGAGGAAGGGCGTTCGCGCCTGAACCTGATCGCCGGTGAAGTGGCGCGCGCCTGCGCCGCCGTGTTGACGGAGTACGCCAGCGCCACGCGCAAATTGCGCGACGCCCGCCCGAGCAAGAACGTGGCCGACGACATCACGGCGCAACTGGCGCGGCTCGTGGGCAAGCGCTTCGTTGCCGCGACGCCGTGGGCGCAACTCGGCCACCTGCCGCGCTACCTGAAGGCCATCGTGATGCGCCTGGACAAGGTGCGCACCGACCCGGCGCGCGACGCGCGCTTGATGTCGGAAATTCAGCCCCTGGATCAGGCCTACCAGCGGCTGCGCGCGCAACGCAAGGGCAAGTTGGACGCGCGGCTCGATGAACTCCGCTGGCAGTTGGAGGAACTTCGCGTCGGCCTGTTCGCCCAGGAGTTGCGAACCGCTCAGCCCGTCAGCGTGAAGCGCCTCGAAAAAATCTTGCAGCAAGTGGTGCAATAGCCCGGTCATCGGAAAGCCGCACCGATTCAACCCCGTTCGCAACTTCGTTCCACCATGGCCACCTCAAGCCTGCTCGCGCTGATCGACGACATCGCCACCGTGCTCGACGACGTGGCGATATTGACCAAGGTCGCCGCGAAGAAAACAGCGGGCGTGCTCGGCGACGACCTGGCGCTGAATGCGCAGCAAGTTGCCGGGGTCAGCGCCGATCGCGAGCTTGCGGTGGTCTGGGCAGTCGCCAAAGGCAGCGCCCTGAACAAGCTCATCCTGGTGCCCGCCGCGCTGGCGATCAGCGCCTTCGCGCCTTGGTCGGTGACGCCGATATTGATGCTCGGCGGCTTGTTCCTGTGCTTTGAGGGGTTCGAGAAGCTCGCGCATCGCTGGTTGCACCGTGGCGCGAATCAGGCCGATCAACGTCGTGAGCTGCTCCTGGCGCTGAGCGACCCGAAGGTGGATCTGGTGGCCTTCGAGGCGGAGAAAATCAAAGGCGCGATTCGCACCGATCTCGTGCTGTCGGCGGAAATCGTCGCGATCACCTTGGGCGCTGTCGCCGGAACGTCGTTCCTCACGCAGCTCGGCGTGCTGAGCGTCGTTGCGGTGTTGATGACGGTGGGCGTCTATGGTTTCGTCGCCGGCATCGTCAAACTCGATGACCTTGGGCTGCACCTCAGCCGCAGCAAGCTCGGTGGTGCGTGGGGCGGGTTGCGTCGGAGCATCGGCGGCGTGATCCTGCGCGCCGCGCCGCTGCTGATGAAGTTCTTGTCAGTCGCGGGAACCGCGGCGATGTTCCTGGTCGGGGGCGGGATACTGATGCATGGTCTGCCGCATCTGCACCATTGGTTGGTGTCGATCGTTCCCGCTGCGGCGTCGGCCGGTGGCGCCCATGCTGCTTTGCAAATCATCGTCTCGGCCCTGCTGGATGCGCTCCTGGGAGTATTCGCCGGCGCGTTGGCGCTGGCCGCGGTGACCGGGTTCACACGCGTCAGAGCGTCGATGAAAAACACCGGCGGCGCGTAGCCGGCGCGCAGGCGGCACTCGGCGACGCAAGCGCCGCAGCCGGGTTTGCGTCAGTGGTTCGTGCGCTGTACCGCGGGCACCGAAAGCTCGCGGCCGACGACGGCGCGTGCATACAGGTAGTTGTTCCTGGCCCGATCGCTCAGGGCGTCCATGTTCACCCGCCCGGAGGCGTCGCAAGGAAACGAATACGCTCTGCCCTCATCGAACAGCGATTTGAAGCGCAGTTCGTAGGCGGCGTCGCGGGCGGCTGGGGTCAAGTCATGCATGGTGCTTGCTCCGAAGTTGCGCATTGCAGAATTCCTTGCACTAAGCGTAGGCGCCGATGAGCATCCGATCCATGCCGCGATCGCGGGGGAGGGTGGGCGCCGCGTGAGAACGTTGACGTTTTGCGCTCCCCCTGGTTAAAGTGCCTTCGGTTGCCACTTGCTCGCGTGGACTGACAATGGCGCCCACGCAATCCCTTAAGTTCTCGGCAAACTTCGAACCGAACATGATGGAAAAAGTCCCGGCAGCCTTGTTGCTCGCGGTGTGTCTCGTGATGTTGTTGCGCCTTGTGATGGGTGCGACGCGGCGCCGCGCGTTCGATGCGTGGCTGCTAGGTGCCTGGGCCTGGACGGTTTCCAGATGGCGGCGCGCGTTGCGCTGGCGTTCGAACCGTCGCGATGCCGCCCTGGCGGCGCGCGACGCGATCCGGCGCGCCAGTGCGGCCAGCACGACTGCCCCCGCCGACGTTCGGCGTGAAGGCAACGTCTACCATCCGCAGTCGTTTCGAGACCCGCGCAAGCCGCATTGATGCGGGGCATCGCTTCGAATGGAGGGTGCGTTTGAAATGAAACAATTGCACTTCACGCTCGGCGAAGCGGCGGGCGAACCCGGAGGATGGTCGTAGTGGCAAAGTCCGTGGCGCCGGTCAAGACAGCGCTCGGCGCAGACGAGTTGCGCGGCCGCTCGCGTACCCTGGGCCAGCGGCATCGCACCGTTTTGTTGCTGGTGGATGGGCGCCGTTCGCTGAACGAGGTGGTCAGCCTTGCACAGCAGGCCGGTGCCCAGGCGAGCCATTTTGAGGACTTGTTGCGCATGGGCATGGTCGCGATGCCCGAGGCTGCGTCTGCCGACCAGGTGCCGCAGCGCGAAGGCGGCGCAACAGGTTCTTCGTTTTCCTCGACCGCAAGTACCGGGTGGCCTTCCGTGGCATCGTCCAGTCAACGCGAGTCGGGTTCAGGGCTTTCAAGCCAAGGGGCAAGTCGGGGGCGGCGGTCATCTTCATCCGTGTCGGCCTCTTCGGTGTGGATGGATCTGCCTGATAGCGGCGGCGGCGATCGCATTGCCGAACCTGTCCCTTCGCGCCATCCGCAGGCGCCGCCCGCCGAGCCAGTGGCGAGGCGGGTTGAGCGGGAGCCCGTGCCCCAACCCCAACCCCAGCCTGCGCCTGTGCCTACGCCAGCAGACCAGGGACAGGCACAGGCACAGGCACAGGCACAGGCACAGGCACAGGCACAGGCACAACGTGAGGCCCAGCGAGAGTCCCAAAGAGAGGCCCAACGTGAGGCCGAGCGCGAGGCCCAACGCGATGCACAGCGTGAGACCCAGCGCCGGGCCAAGCTTGAGGCTCAGCGCATAGCCCAACAAGCCGCCCGCGCGCCACGGCGTGCGCCGCCCGTCGCCGCACCTGCACTGACCGCAAAGCCGGCACCGCAGCCTCAACACCTGCCGAATCCGTTGGCGCGAAACGCGCCCGACGCTGCGGCGCAGCCCTTGTCGATTCGTGATGAAGTGCTCGGCATGGCGGCGGCGCCTGCGCTTGGTGCGCGCCAGCCCCCGAGTGAGTCGGAAAGCCAGAAGCTGGAGCGCATCCGCACACTGTTGCAAGAAACGCTGCGCTTTGATTCACCCGTTTTCGGGGCGCGCACCTTGCTGAGGCTGCGCGAAGCGGCGTCGCGTGACGACTTGATCGAAATCGTCTGGGCCATCGAGCGCCACTTGGCCGATACACGCTACCCACGCAAGGAAATGCTCAGCCTGCACCGCGCTCGCGAACTGCTCGGCCTGGGAAACACCGTCGTTCCGGACGAGTAGGCAACAGTCGCTGGTCAGCGCTTCGTCGTCGTGCCCACGTCGGCTTTCTCGGTTTCCTCTGGAGCGAGGAACAGCGCCGGGTCCACCATGGCCCGGTTCAAACTCACTGACCAATGCAAGTGCGGGCCGGTCACGCGCCCGGTGGCGCCCACTTCGCCGATCGGGTCACCGGCTTCGAGCCGGTCTCCCACTTTCACATGCACCGCGCTCAGGTGGCACACCATCGTCAATAGGCCTGAACCGTGGTCGAGCCACACCGTCTTGCCGTTGAAAAAGTAGTCGCCCACATCGATGATGCGGCCCGGGGCCGGCGCCACGATGGGCGTTCCCACTGGCGCGGCGATGTCCATGCCGCTGTGCGGGTTGCGCGCCTGCCCGTTGAACACCCGGCGCAGGCCAAATGAGCTTGAGCGCGGCCCGGCCACCGGCGAGCGCATGCGCAGGTTCTGCGGCACATGTTCGCTGAAGGTGGCGATCGTCACCGCCTGCTGGGCTCGCTCGCGCTCATGGCGGGCCAGGTTTTCCTTCGACAGGTCCACATGCCCCGGCGCCACCTTGAGGTGTTGCTCGGCATACGCCGCGGCGCCGACGTCAAAACTAATGCGCCTGGCCTTGCCCTGTGCCGTGTCGACCACGTCTACCGTTGCCGGGCCCACCGGCGCGCTCAGCGCAATGCCGACCACCGCGCGCCAGCCGCTCGCATCGCCGATCACTAGAGTGGGCACCTTGCCATAGGTGACGCGCGGGCGTTCCGGCGCCGGCCCGAGGTCGAGCGCGACCACACCGCCAGGGACTGCGCGCGTGGCGATCTGGGCGCAGGCCAGCGTTGCCGCCGCCACGCCGAGCAGCAAGGCCATGCCCGTGCGCCAGGGTGTGCGCGTGCGCGGGCGTGCGCGGGCCGGGCCAAATGCGGGTCTGGGGGGTAGGCAGGGCATGGGTGAATTGTGTTCGATGCGCGGAGCCGCCGCGAAACAGGGGTCCGTGGCAGGCGCGAAATTCGCGCCCGGTGCGCAGGATTCGTCTTACGATCGCGCCAGACGCGACCCCGGAGCCGAACCATGACGCACTGGACATCCCTGGCCTTGTGCATGGTTCTTGGGGCTTGCGCCAGCGGCCCGCCCGCGGCTCCTGTGGAACATCTGCTGGCCGACGCGCTGTTCGCGCCACCCGCGCAACGCATAGACGCCCGCGAGGTCTTCGCGATGAGCCCCGCGATGCGCGACTACGCTGCCCAAATAGCGCCGCTGCTGCGATCGCGCGGCATGCAGCAAGGGCTCGTCGACGCCTTGTACACCCGCGGCGAACTGAAGCTCGAGTACGACGCCGCGCTGACGCGCAACGCCGCCCAGGCGTTCGACGCGCGCGCGGGGAACTGCCTGTCGCTCGTCATCATGACGGCGGCTTTCGCCAAACACTTCGGCATGCCGGTGCGTTACCAGAGCGTGTTGATCGACCCCACCTGGAGCCGCGAAGGCGATCTCTACTTCGCCAGCAGCCATGTCAACCTGAGCCTGGCCAAGCGCCCCACCGACGCGCGCGTCGGCTTCGACGCGAGCCACCTGTTGACGATCGACTTCCTGCCGCCGCAAGACGTGCGAGGGCACCGCACGCGCGACGTGTCGGAGCCGATGATCGTCGCGATGTACATGAACAACCGCGCTGCCGAATCCCTGGCGCGCGGGCGTCTCGACGACGCCTATTGGTGGGCGCGCGAGGCGATCACGCAGGCGCCCGGCTTTCTGCGCAGCGTGAACACGCTGGCCGTGATCTACCTGCGCCACGGCAACTTGCAGCAGGCGCAGCAGGCCCTGGAGCATGTGCTGGCGCGCGAGCCGGGCAATACCCAGGCTTTGTCCAACCTCTCGCAGGTGATGCAGGCGCAGGGCCGCACGCAAGATGCGGCGCGCATCGTGGCGCGTCTCGTGCAGCTCGAGCCGTACCCGCCGTTTCACTTCTACCACCTCGGCCGTGCCGCGCTCGCCGCTGGCGACACCCGGCGCGCCAGCGACTGGTTCGCGCGCGAAATCGAACGCGATGCCTACCACCATGAGTTCCACTTCTGGCGCGCCGTGGCCTTGTTCGGCATGGGGCAGCATGACTCCGCCGCGCGCCACATGGCGCTGGCGCAAGACTACAGCCCGACGCGTCTACTCAGTGAGCGCTACGCGGCGAAGCTGGAGCGGTTGCGGACGATTCGCGCCGAATAGGCCGCACGCGACCATGGCAATTGAAGCGGACGCCGCGGACCCGCACTTGCCGGTCCGCTGGCGGCGCCCCGCAGGCGCTTCGGGGGTGGCCCAACTTCACCAGCCGTCTTTCAAGCCGGTGATCTTGTTGAACACTGGGTTCTCTGCCGTATGGTCGTGCCGGTCCGCGACGAAATAGCCGTGGCGCTCGAACTGAAAGCGTTCATCGCGCTGGGCGCTGCGCAGCGTCGGCTCGATCCAAGCCTGCACCACGCGCTTGGACGCCGCATTCAAGCTCGCCAGCGGGTCGCGCCCGCCGGCATCGGGCTGCTCGGCCGTGAACAGGCGCTCATAGAGCCGCACCTGCGCCGGCAGGGCATCGTGCGCCGCGACCCAGGTGATGACACCCTTCACCTTGACTGCACTCGCGCCCGGCGTGCCACTCTTCGTGTCAGGAACCAGTTCGGCCTGCACTTGAATGATGCGACCGGCAGCGTCTTTCGTGCAGCCAGTGCAAAGCACGACATGACCGTACTTGAGCCTGACCTTGTTGCCCGGGAACAGGCGAAAGTAGCCTTTCTCCGGCACTTCCTGGAAGTCGTCGCGTTCGATCCACAGCCGGGGCCCGAAACCGAAGCTGCGCTGGCCGCGCTCCGCCGCGGCGGGGTGCACAGGGGCTTGGCAGGGGTCGCTGCCGGCCGCGCCCAGCACCGCGTCCCAGTTCGAAATCACCAGTTCCAGTGGGTCGAGCACCGCCATCGCACGCGCGGCCTTGGGGTCGAGGTCTTCGCGCAGCGCCTGGTCCAGGCTCGCGTAGTCGGTCCAGCCGCCTGATTTGCTGGTGCCGGCGCGCTCGCACATCTGGCGTATCGCCTCGGGCGTGTAGCCGCGGCGGCGCAGGCCCACGAGGGTGGGCAAGCGCGGGTCGTCCCAGCCCGACACGACGCCTTCGTCCACCAGGCTCTTCAGCTTGCGCTTGCTCGTGATCACATGCGTCACGTTCAGGCGCGCGAATTCATGCTGATGCGGCAGCTTGAATACATTGGGCTCGCGCACGTCGAGCGCGTGCTGCAACAGCGGCGTGAACTGCGCCAGGTGCTGGTTCAGCAGCGCGAAGAACGGCGCCAGGTCGTGCAGCACGGCATCAGGCTGGTGCTCCCAGCGCTTGAACATGGCTCGCATCTCGCCTTCGGGCGCGCTCGCGAACAACTTCGTCGCATGGTTGTGGCAATGCAGCGCGAACTCCTTGCCGGCCTCGATGCCTTCAGCTTCGATGCGCTCGACCAGCCGCTTCGCGTGCTCGAACTGCGGCGCGCGCAGGATCGGCACGATGCGCTCCAGCACCCAGTCGTAAAACGGCCGCTGGTCCTCGAATTCCAGCGTGCAGATGCTGTGCGTGATGCCCTCCAGCGCATCCTCGATCGGATGCGCATAGGCATACATCGGGTAGATGCACCATGCGTCACCGGTGTTGTGGTGCGTCGCGCGCTTGATGCTGTACAGCGTCGGGTCGCGCAGGTTGATGTTCGGGCTCGCCATGTCGATCTTGGCGCGCAGCACGGCGGCGCCGTCGGCGAGATCACCGGCGCGCATGGCGCGCAGCTGGGTCAGGTTCTCCTCGGGTGTGCGGTCGCGAAACGGGCTGTCCACACCCGGTTTGACGAAATCGCCCCGGTGTTGCCGCATCTGCTCGGGCGTCTGTTCGTCGATGTAGGCGTGGCCGCCGCGCACCAAATGCTCGGCGGCGCGATACATGAAGTCGAAGTAGTCGCTCGCGTGGAACAGGTGGCTCGTGCCATTGGCGTTCCAGTCAAAACCGAGCCAGCGCACCGCGTCGAGGATGGCGTCGACGAACTCCTGTTCTTCCTTTTCGGGGTTCGTGTCGTCGAAGCGCATGTGGCACACGCCGCCATAGTCGCGCGCCAGGCCGAAGTTCACGCAAATGCTCTTCGCGTGGCCGATGTGCAGATAGCCATTGGGTTCGGGCGGAAAGCGCGTGCGGATGCGCGCCGGGTCGATCGGGCCCTTGGCGTGGTGTGTCGCGTCGCCCGGCGTGCCGGCGAAATGCCGACCTGAGTAAGTGCCCTGCGCCAGATCGCGTTCGATGATCTGGCGCAGGAAATTGCTGGCTTTGGTGTCTTCGACGGTAGGTGGCATGAAAGCGGCGGGTCGTGAGACGGCGGGTCAGAGACGCGCTCGATTCTAGGAGCCGCCCGCAGGAGCCTGCCCGATAATCGCCGCCAGCATGCTGATCGTCGCTCCCCTGGCCCGCCGTTTGCGTGCTCTGCCCTCCTGGCTTTTGCTCGTCGCCACGCTGCTGCCTGACCGCGCGGCGGCACAGACCTTAGCGCCCGCCGCCGCCGACCCGCCCGCGACGCCTGCCTCGGCGCCGCCCGTGCCGAGCGGAAACGCACCGACGCAGCTCGACCCGGTCGAAGTGCGAGGCCGCAACCTGAACGACACGCAACTGCGCCGTCAGTCCAGCGCCGCGACGATCACGATCGGCCGCGATGAGATCGAACGCTTCGGCGACAGCACGGTAGGCGACCTGCTCAAGCGCCTGCCGGGCGTGACGATGCAGGGCCGGCCCGGGCGCGGCGGCAACATCCGCATGCGCGGCCTGGGCAGCGGCTACACGCAGATCCTGCTGGACGGCGAGCGTGTGTCGCCCGGGTTCTCGATCGACTCACTGAGCCCGGAGCAGATCGAGCGCATTGAAATCCAGCGCGCGCCCACGGCCGAGACCGGCGCGCGCGCGATCGCCGGCACGATCAACATCATCACGCGCGAGGGTTTCACGAAGAAGCTGAACGACGTGCGCGTCAGCGCGGCGGTCGAAAACGATGCGCTGCAACCCGCGGTAGCCTGGACGCGCAACGACACGCTCGCGGGCCTGGCCTACAACTACTCGATCTCGCTGTTCCGCAACGACAAGCGCAGCGACAGTGTGACGACGACGCAGCAACGCACGCTGAGCAGCGACGCGCTGGTGTGGCAGCAAGTCGAGACCGAGAGCGAGCGCGAGCAGCGCCATGGCGTGCACGCCTCGGGCCGGGTGCAGTGGCGCGGCGACGCCGGGCAAAGCGCGATGCTGATGCCGTTCATCATCGATTCGCGCGGCCGCACGGCGCGTGATGCGCAGCTGTCAGGCAGTGCGCTCGCGCCCACGTCAACCTTCGATGCCGCGCACAGCGACTCGGCTCGACACTTCAGCCTGTTGCGCCTGAACGCGCAATGGACACAGCGCATCGATGAAGGCAGCCGGGTGGAGTGGCGCGGCGGCGCCGGGCAGTCGCGTTTCACGAGCCGCACCGAGCGCCTGGAAACCGGCGGCAGCGCGCCGGACCGCATCGACGACGACACCCGCAACACCGAGCGCTCGCTCAACCTCTCGGGGAAGTGGATCAAACTGCTCGGCGACGGCGCGCACTCCGTGGTGACGGGCGCCGAGGTCGAATCGAACCGGCGCAGCGACGCGCGCACCACGCTCGATGATGGCGTGGCAGTGCTGGCAGAGTTCGGCGACGAAGTTTCAGCGCGTGTGCAACGCGTCGCGCTGTACGCGCAAGACGAGTGGAGCGTGTCGCCGCGGCTCGCGGCGCACGCCGGCCTGCGCTGGGAGGGCATCGCCACGCGCGGGGGTGGCGCGTTCAATGAAGCCGGCGTCGTGAACCACAGCCGCGTCTGGAGCCCGTTGCTGCACCTGCTGTGGAAGCCCGACCCCGCAGGCCGCGACCAGTGGCGTGCGAGCCTGACGCGCAGCTATCGCTCGCCCGCGCTGAGCAGCCTGGTGGCCCGGCCGAGCATCAGCCGGCGTTACCCGATCGGCACGCCAAACACCGCGACGCAGCCTGACCGCGCCGGCAATCCGAATCTGCGCCCCGAGCTGGCGACCGGCATCGACCTGGCCGCCGAGCACTATCTGCCCGAGAACGGCCTGCTCAGCGCGAACCTGTTTCAGCGCTGGATACGCGGCTACATGCGCAGTGAGGTCGCGCCCGAATTTCCGTCGTGGGGCAATGGCACGCAGCGCTTTGTCGCACGCCAACAAAATGTCGGCACCGCCGTCACGCGCGGCCTGGAACTCGAAGCGAAGTTCCGTCTCAACACGCTCGTGGCCAACGCGCCGCATGTGGACCTGCGCGCCAACGCCAGCGTGTTCCGCTCTCAGGTGCAGGGCGTGCCCGGCCCCGACAGCCGCATCGACCAGCAGCCCGACTGGACGGCCAACCTCGGCGCCGACCATCGGCTCCCGGGCACGCCGGTCACGCTGGGCGGCAGCGTGAACCTGACGCCGGGTTACACGACGCGCGTCAGCGCGCAGCAAACGTCGAGCGTGAACGGCAAGGTCGTTGGCGACGCCTTCGCCGTGTGGACCGTCAGCCCGTCGCTGCAGGTTCGCCTCACGGCGAGCAACCTCGATGCGCGCCGCTACACCACCGGCAACGGTTTCGACGATGCCCTGGCCGACACGCGCGAGTCTTCGCGCACCGTAGCGCCCACCTATCGCAACTTGCAGTTGCGGCTTGAGTTCAAGCTGTAGCGAAGCGGCAGGCGGATCAGGCCGCGCCGCTCAGGCTCTCAGCGCGGCGCGTATCGCTTCAATGCGCGCGCGGTTCACGCCAAGATCCTTGCGCCCCAGGCGCGACGCCGATCGCACCTGAATCACGCCGGCCGCCGGGTCGAGCCAGAACTCGGCATCGTCAACAAAGCCCAGCCAGCGCGTTTTGAATTGCGCGTACAAGTAATCCGGTTCGCTCTGCACAATCTTCGCGCCGGGCATGGCTTCGATGACGGAACGCAGCCGCGCCAGCGTTGCCGCGCCATCGCCACGCAGTGCCAGCGGCGGAATCCGCGCGTACTCGAGCATCGGATGGTCGGGGTAGAGTGCCGCCTGGCTGCTGACGCTGTTCTCGGTGCGTGACGGTGGCTTGAGTTTGCCCTCGCGTACGCCGGGGCTGGCTGGCGGCGGGCCCTTGAGCAGACCGAGCTGACCGGCAATGACCAGCAGCACGGCCAAGACGGCCAGTGACCCGAAGCCCCAAAGCAGACTCTTCATCAGCATGATTGCGTAACCCAGTTCTCGTTGTCTCGTTCGCAGCGCATTGTGCGCGTGCCGAGGGCATTGAGCGGCTCGCTATATTCGGCGTCCTGCTTGGTTTGCGTGGGTCCGGAGTCCGTTGATGCTGCTTTCACTGAAATCCCCCGATGTGTGCCGGTTCGGCACTTGGGCCATCGCCTGCCTGGTTCTGGCAGGCTGTTCGACGCCGCTGCCTCCCTATGCACCGAAGGGCATGGACACGCCCTTCGCAACGCCGCTGCCAGCCGACGCCCCGGCCTCCGGTGTGCAGGCGGCGCCCGCCAGCGCGCCGCCGATTGCATCGAGCCCTGCCGATCCCCCCGCCGAGCTCGCGCCGCCCTATGGCGAGGCGGTCGCCGCGCGTTTTCCCGAGCCCGCGGTGCAGTACCGCACGCCGGCCTTCGAGCCGGGCCGGCGCAGCTTCACCAGCAATGCCGAACTCGCCGCGGCGCTGCGCGCGCTGCTGCGCGAGGGGCCGTCGGCGCCGGGTCGCCCGTCTGTGCGCTTGCTGACGGTGGGCAGCTCGCAAGGCGGTGTGCCACTCGAAGCGCTGCTGTTCACGCGCGTCGCCGAGGGCACGCCCGCCGCATTGCAGCGCGCCAGCCGGCCCACGGTGCTGTTGATCGGCCAACAACATGGCGACGAACCGGCGGGCGCCGAGGCCCTGCTCGCGATCGCGCAAGAGCTCGCCCAGGGGCCGCTCGCGCGCGTGCTGGAGCAAATCAACGTTGTGTTGATGCCGCGCGCCAACCCGGACGGCGCCCAGACCGGCAGCCGCATGACGAGCAGCGGCATCGACCCAAACCGCGACCACCTGCTGCTGCGCACCCCCGAAGCCCAGGCGATGGCGCAACTGGCGCGCGACTACCGCCCGAGCGTCGTGATCGATGCGCATGAATACGCGGTGATCAAGCCCTACGTCGAGAAATTCGGCGCCGTGCCGCGCTTTGATGCGCTCGTGCAATACGCCACCGTGGCCAATTTGCCGGAGTTCGTCACCAAGGGTGCCGAGGAGTGGTTTCGCCAGCCCATGCTTGCCAGCCTGGGCGCCCAGGGCTTGAGCACGGAGTGGTTCCATACCGCGTCGAGCGACACCACCGACAAGAAACTGACGATGGGCAGCGTGCAGCCCGACACCGCGCGCAACGTGAACGGCTTGCGCAATGCCATCAGTTTCCTCATCGAGACGCGTGGCGTGGGTCTGGGCCGCATGCACTACGCGCGGCGCGTGCACACCCATGTGGTGGCGATCAAGAGCGTGCTCGACAGCGCGGCCAAGCGTGCCGCCGAGCTGACGCGTTTGCGCAGGTTTGTCGACACCGAAGTGGCGGGGTCGGCGTGTCGCGGCCAGATCGTGGTGGCCGCCGCGGCTTCGCCCAGCGAATACAATCTGACGATGCTCGACCCCATCACCGGCGCGGACCGCAAGCTCAGCGTCATCTGGGACTCGGCGCTTGAGCTGGAGGTGCGCAAGGCCCGTTCGCGGCCCTGCGGCTACTGGCTGGGCGAAGCGCAGATCGACGCCGTGCTGCGCCTGCGGGCACTGGGTGTGGCGGTGCAGCAGGTTCAGCAAAACGGCGTCGTGCGCGGTGAGGTGTACCAGGAGACCGTGCGCGAGGTCGTGACCCGTGCCGATGCGCAAGGCGGTGTCGGCGAGACGCTGCTGCGCATCGAGGTCGCTACCCTGCCATCGCTGGTGGACGCGGCAGCGGGCAGCTACTACGTCTCGCTCGACCAACCCTTGGCCCATCTCGCATCGGCAGCGCTCGAACCCGATGCATTGCACAGTTATGTGGCCCATCGCGTCTTGAACGCCTTGAGCGGCGTGGCCCGGGTGACGGCGCGGCCTGACTGGCGCATGAGCGCACTGCCTTAGAGCTTACTAAGCACGCCGGCAACCCCCTGAACGCCAGCGGGCATGGCGCTCCCCGGGCGACAAGTCAAGGCCTCCTGCCGGTCACGGCGCATCGCGGATCAGCAAGCCGGCGTCTCCAGGCTGCACCACTGCGAGCGGTTCACTGCGATGCGGCGCTCCACGCCAGCCTGCGCCGGGTACGCGCCCGGCAGGCTTTGCCAGATCACCAGCGTGTCCTGGTGATCCGGACCGTAGCCGAGTTCGCCGGCTGCGTAGGGAAGCGTCTGCGCCGACCAGCGCGCGAAGTGCGGCGACCGGTCCAGCACCTCGCCGTGCACCGGGTTGTAGTAGACGAAGAATGCGTGCTGCAGGCGGTTCCGCAATTGTTGTTCGAGGTTGGCCACCAGCGCGCGGACCAGCGCCTGGTTGAACGCGTGGTACATGAAATACACCACGCGCTCCGCCAGCGGCGACACTGCGGTGGCATCGCCGACCTGGATCTCGATCGGGGTGCGGCCGGGATGCCGCGCCGCGACGATGGCGGCGTTGGCGCGTGCCACCTGCGCCAGCCGCGGTGCCAGCTCCACGCCGACCAGGCGCCGGAACGGAAATTCGGCGGCGACGATGAGCGGCCGTCCCTTGCCGCATCCGATATCGACGAAGGCATAGCGTTCCGGCGCGGGCAACGACGCCAGCACCGTTCGCACAATGCTCGGCTGCGAGCCGCCGTAAGGACTGATCTGCGCCGCCAGCACGCCAGCGCCGGCACATTGGACCGCCGGAACGAAACCGCTGGTGTCCACTCCGTGCGCCGCGTCGAACGGATGCGCGCGCGCCCAGCCGTTGTAGATCCGGCGCAGCAGCGGCACCCGGCCCAGTACCGGCTTGACCGGTGGCGCCCACAGCGCGACATACAGGGTGCGGCGAAGGTGCTGCAATGCGCTTCGCCACTTGCGCCAGCTCGCGCCGCTCAGCTGCACGACCATTTGCAGCTTGTCGCGCACGCGCTGTTCCGAAGGCGCGCAAGCACCCGGCGTGCCCGGACGCTGCGTCTCGAACGGCATCACCGCGGCCAGTTGCGCCGCAAACAGAAACTCGCCGTGCCCGCGCCGCACCTGTGCCGTCAGCGCGGCGTAGCGCTCGCGTTGCGCCGGGCTGGCCAGCTGCGTCGACGCTGCATCGGCCTGCGCCGGTTCGGCCTTGTCGACTTCGCGCCGGGCCGGATTGAACAGCGCCGCCTCGTCGGTGACCGCTTTGCGCAACCAGCGGCGCTGCACATCGCCCAGGACGCGCCGCCAGTAAAACGGCGTGCCGATGCGATAGATCTGCAGGCTTTGGGTTTCGCTCATTTGCGCCAGCCAGCGTGTCTTGTAGTAACCAAAGCCCCACAGCAGGTTGAAGAATTCATAGCCGCCCTCGATGGCCTGCCGCATGCCCATCCAGAGGATGGCCGAACCCGGCGCGAGCCGCGCCAGGCGATCGTCGTAGACGATATGCAGCGCGTACAAACCCTGACCGAAAGCGCCGCTGATCAGCCCGGCGATCGGCACGCCGTCGAGCAGCAACACCTGGATCGCAATGCGCATCGGCTGGGCCGGGTCCATCAGCCCGGTGCAGTACTCGACCGATTGGCGGTAGCGGCCGATGGCCGCGTCTGCCTGGCCCTTCCAGCTATGCGGCTCGATGCTGCGGTACAGCTCGAACAGCGCCGCGCTCGACTGCGGGTCTGAGGAGGTCAGAACCTGCACCTCGCCGGCCGCCAGCAGCGTGCGCATCTGGCGGCTGACGTTGGAACGGGACTTCTTGGACAGCGCCGCAAAGTATCCGGCGGTTGAACTCCAGCGAACCGGAATGGTTCCATTGGCCATGTTCGGCCACTGCTTGAACTGGCAGGACCCCGAGGCCGCTTCCGCCGGCGGCGGCAGCAGCGGCGAGGCCGCGTCCTGCTGCTGGAATTCCAGCAGGCTCCATTCCTTTTTCCGCTCCAGCAGGTGCGCGTAAATCGCCGCGCTCGCCGATGCTTCGTGTTCAGGCCGCGCCACCAAGTGTGGCCGATCCGCCATGTTCGCAGTCAGCAACTCGAGCTTCGCTGCGCGCAGGCCGAAAACGCTGTGTGTGCTGTGCTTGAGCGCAAGGTAGCCGATCAGTTCATCGCCGCTGAAGGCCAACAGCAGCCACAGGCGCAGGCTCCCGGCCGTCTGGAACAACTCGGCATTGCGCAGGTGGTTTTGGTAGAACTCGAAAGTGGAAAACGGATCCGGCCGCGAGGAGGCCAGGTTGAGCGCGTTCATCGCGTTGCGCAACGCCTCCGCTTGCGGCAGGCCGTGAAAGCAGCGGACTTCAATCACGTAGCGGCCCGCGCGACCGCGTCCAGCGGGAGCACGCCACCGGGCGCATCCGCAACCACGCGCAAGACCGGGATGTACTGTCGGATCTGCACCGGATCGAGGCCCAGTTTGCGGGCGCTACGCTGCACCAGGGTCTTGGCCAGCGCCAGTGCGCCATCCTCGCGCGTCGACATGTTCTTCCAGCCCAGCCGCGTGCGGAAGAACCGGTTCGCGACATACACCTGAAACCGCCGTCGGCTGGCGTGCGTGAAGTATTCGGTGGACAGGGAAACGTTGACGCTGTCCAGATTGGTCACGCGATGCGGCGCATTCTGCGGCCAGCTGATCCACTGGCCGGGCTCGAGGTCGTAGACTTCGGCCGCCGCGTCGTAGGCGTGTTCATACGGCAGGTACTCATGCCGCACGCCGGCAAAGATGTCTTCCAGCAGCTCGGTCTTCATATAGCGCTGATCGAGCGCGGGATACACCCAGACGCGCTTGCGGCCGCGGATATGCCAGAGCGCGGAAGCCGGACCATCGGCGTGGTAGTACACCAGCGCCTGCGGCGATGAGATCAGCAACGTCCCCTGGCTGGCGTCCGGAGAAAACCCGGGGAGCTGCGCGCTCAGCTCCTCGTACAGCTCGCTGATCAGGCGCCGGTAGCGCGCGTCCGCGCGATCCACCCGGGTCAGGTTCAGCCACAGCCTGCCGTTGCGCACCGCCTGCAGCAGTTCGGCGCCGCTGACCCCATCGTGCTGCGCCAGCCGGTTTTCCTCGATCCGCGTCGGGTCGCATCCCATGCTCAGCGCGTACAGATGCTCGCGCGGAAATCGATCCAACAGATCGATCAGCGCCTGGTCGGAAAACAGCTCGTGGTCCTGCAACCGGTGGCGCCCCACCACGGGTCGCCGGCCGAAGTCGGGTTTGAGGTTTGCAGGCAGTTCAACCGCTGAAGCAGTCATCGGTGGAATGGTCGGGCTTGCGCGGCTCAGTGTCTGTTCGATGCCAGACATAGGGCGCACGCCCCTGGTGATTGAAGACGAGATCAAGCTTGCCGAGTCACTGCGCAAGGGCCTGACAGAAGAAGGCCACGTCGTCGATGTGGCCCACAACGGCGTGATGGCGCTCCCCGGGCGACAAGCCAAGGCTCCCCTGCCGGTCACAGCATGTGTTCAGGAATCAGCACGCCGAGAATGCCGCGCCACAGGCGCAGCCAGGGTCCGGCCACCGGCTCGACGCCGTGGCGCACGATCGCGTTGTCCTCTTCGGTGCTCCAGACGAGGCGATCTGTGCCATCGGTCGCGCCCAGCTCGACCTTGAACGCGTGATGCGCATCCGTTGCGGCCTCGAACAGCGCCGCCAGATCGGCGGCGAGCTCGGTGCTGTCCACGGCGATCCAGGCTTCCGTGTTGTGCAGTCGCGAACGCGGATCCTGGTTCAACGAGCCGACGATGGCGCGCCTTCGGTCCTGCACGATGATCTTGGCGTGCAGGCTGGACGGTGAGGCTTCGCCCCAGCGGTGAGAGAGACGGTGCCGCACGCCGGGTGTCGGCCGGACCTCGTGCAGCTCGACACCGCTGCGCAGCAAGGCGACGCGATGCCGCGCATAGCCCGCGTGTGCGGCCGGTGAGTCGGTGGACGCCAGCGAGTTCGTCAGCACCGCCACGCGCACGCCACGCTCGAGCATCTCGCCCAGGTGGCGGCGCCCTTCCACGCTCGGGATGAAATACGGCGACACGATCAGCAGCTCGCGGTGCGTGCGGGTGCCGCCCGGGTGGTCGTCGACCCAGCCATGTTCGATGCCGGAGGCGAGTGGCCGCTTGGCCTGGTCGGGCGCGTCGTAGTGGAGCTGCGCATCTGCCCAGGACAGCGCCACCGCACCGGCGCGCAGGCCTGCGAGCAAACCGTGCTCGCTCAACCACAGGCAGGGCGGAATGCCTTCGCAAGCCGCGGTGCGCTCGCGCAGGCGTTGCCGCAGCGAGGCCGAATCGAGCCCATCGGCCGCCGGGACGATGGCCTGCACCGCCACCGCGGCCGCGCTGTTCCAGTAGGTGTCGAAGGCTTGCGACAACTGATTCACGATCGGGCCCGCGGCCAACAAGTCGACATCGGCGAAATTGGCCGTGGGGTGCACGTCGAAGTATTCGTCACCGAGGTTGCGGCTGCCGACGATCGCCGCCGCGTTGTCCGCCACCCAGAGCTTGTTGTGAATGCGGCGATTGAGGCGCTCGCCATCGAAGGCGTACTCGGCGAGTCTGCCCAGGCTCGTCGTGCCGCCGAAGAAGAACGGGTTGAACAGGCGCACCTGGATGCTCGCATGCAAGGCCGCTGCACGCTGCGCGAACAGGCGCGAGGGCGGGTAGATGTCGTCGAGCAGGATCCTGACGCGCACGCCGCGTTGCGCGGCGGCGAAAAGGCGAAGCAGCAGCAGGTCGGTGCTCAGGTCGGCGTCGGCGCTGTAGTACTGGAGATCGAGTGTGCGTTCGGCGCCATCGGCCAGTGCCACGCGCGCCGCGAAGGCCAAATGGCCGCTGGCCATGACCTGGAAACCGGACAGGCCCGGATGTGCCGCGGCCTGCACGGCGAACACGCGGCCGAGCAGGGTGTGCTCGGCGTCGGCGATCGCGTGCGATGGCACGCGGGGTACGTCCGGCCGCAGCGAGGCGCAACCGAACGCCGAAAGGGCGAACACAAACGCTGCCGCGATGGCCCTGGGTCGATTCAGCGTGGTTTGCATCGCGCCCACAGTATCCGTCGAGGGCCAGCCTTCGCCGACGCGCACCCGAGCCAAAGCCCGACCGGGCGTCTAGATACTGATGAACTGGGCCATCATGCCCGCGTCCTCGTGTTCGAGGATGTGACAGTGAAGCATGAGTGGCGTTGCCGAGGCCGCGCTCGGCGTTTGCACCGCGACATCCACGGTCTGCATCGATTCCACGATGAAAGTGTCGCGCAGCCCGCGCTCAAAGAGCGCTGGCGCGGCACCGTCGCGCGACAGCAGCGACATGCGCACGCCATGCACATGCATGGGGTGCGCCATGCCCGTCATGTTGAAGAACCTCCACACTTCAATCGTGTTCGCAGGAACGGCGAAGTCGATGCGGTTGATGTCGAAAGCCTTCGCGTTGATCGTGAACGGGCTGCCCATCATGGCGCCGTCCAGATTGAACGAGCGCATCGTTGCCCCGGCGGCTGCGACGACCGCTGGCGCCGCGGGAAGACTGGCCGGCGGCGCCGCCATCGCGTTGGCTTGCCTGGGAAAGGAAACACGGAACTTCATCGCCGTAACCTCTGACGCGGCGAGCGCTGGCCCCATGCCCATGCCGAACCCGATGCCGCCGACCGCGGTGGCGGCGGTGGCGGCGTAGAGGCGCACTTCCTGGCCGATCGCCACGGCGCTGAAGTCGACCAGCACTTCGGCGCGTTCGCCAGGCGCGAGTGCGATCGATGTGCGCGCGAAGGGTGCGCTGAGCAGCCCGCCCTCGTGGGCCACTTGCAGCATCGGCGCCGAATTGTCCAGGCGCAGCCTCAAGGTGCGCGCATTGCAGCCGTTCAACAAGCGCACGCGCACCCATTGCCCCGGCGCTTGCCACACCGGCCCGAAAGCGCCATTCACCAACAGGCGGTCGCCCATGTAGCCCGTCAACTGCTCGTTCGCGGTGAGCGCATAGTCGATCTGGCCCGACGCCGTGAAGCGCTTGTCCTGCAATACCAATGCAAGATCATCGACGCCCCAGGTGCCGGGCAGAGCGGTAGCCGGGACCGCGGAGTCGTCGACGATCAACAGCCCGGCCAGGCCCGAGGCCACCTGGCGGCCCGTCGCGCCGTGCCGATGCGGGTGGTACCAACACGTCGATGCCGGATTGGCCACGGTGAAACTCGCCTCCCATGTGGCGCCGGGCGCGATTGCTTGATGCGGCCCGCCGTCTTGCTCGGCCGGAACGACCAGACCATGCCAATGCACGGTGGTGGCCTCGCCGATCTCGTTGCGCACCCGGATCATTGCCTTCTGGCCCGTGCGCAGCCGCAGCGCGGGGCCGAGCACGCTGCCGTTGTAGCCGAGCGTGGGTGTGGCGACGCCACTCAGCAGTTGCGAATTGCCGCGCTGTGCGACGAGGGTGAACATGCGGCCGCCGGACCCGTCGTCGGCACCCGGGTCCAACGCAATGATCGGCAAGGTTGGCGGCGGGCTCGCCCCGGCGTAGGGGTCGATGAGCGGAGATGCGATGGTCTGTCCCATGTGGCCCGAACCGCCGCCGCATCCGCTGAGCTGCGCCAACGTCGCGCCTGCGGCGCTCAACATCAAAGCGCGCCTGCGGCCATCGACGCATGCAGTTTCGTTCGTGCCATCTGGCGCGCGTGCGGCGTCGCCTGGCGTGCAGGTCGAGGGCCGGAACTTATTTTTCTGACTTCGGATAGCTTGCATAGACGGTCGCTCCGTGCGAATGGTCGATCAGCAACACTTGATAGGGGTCGATGCGCCCACCCATCTTCATGCCCGGTGAGCCGATAGGCATGCTCGGAACCGCCAGGCCAATGGCCTTCACCCCGCAGGCCAGCAGCCGCTTCACTTCAGTGGCCGGCACATGCCCCTCGAGCAGGTAGCCGTCCACCGTCGCTGTATGGCAACTGCCGTACTGCTGCGGCATGCCCAGGCGTTTGCGTGCGGCGGTGGTGTCGCCGACGTCGGTCACCTTGACGGCGAAACCAGCGGACCTCAGGTGACTCACCCAGTCGCCGCAGCAACCGCAGGAACTGCTCTTGAAAACATGCACCTCCTTGGACGACATGCCGGCAAGAGAAGGCAGGGCCGCGATCGCGGCGAGCGCCGCGGCGCTGCCCAGGAGAGTGCGTTTGTTCATTGAGTCGTCCCCTTGGTGTTGGCGAACACAAGCCTGTGGCGCGGCGCCGCGATGGCACCGCGGTCCAGGTCAGGGCTGGGCCTGTTTCGCCAGTTCCCGGTGCCCCGAGGCCATGCCTTCATATTCCGCCGCCAGGCTCTCCTGGCCGCGAACGATGGCGTTGCAATGTGCTGCCATGCTCGCGCCGCCGCGACCACCGGCGAGGTGGCCCTGGTAGCTCTTGGCCATCTTGCGATGGTTGTCCGCGATTGCTCGAGCCTTCGTGGCTTCCTGGTTGTAGTGTGTCGCCAACGCCTCGTGGTCACCTCGCGTTCGCGCGGACTCGATGCGTTGCAGCAGGTCCGGCGAGGGTGCGTTCGGCCCCGAGGCGCAGCCGGCAACAACAAAACTCAGCAACAAAAGGATCGCGAAGCGCCGGTACGGTTTGAAATGGATGCTCATGATGGTTCTCCAACGTTGACAAAGTGCAGTGAATGGGCGGGTGTGATTTCGCCCCACCCGTGGTGGCGTCCATGACGCACATGCCTTGTTCAGGTCCGAGCTTGCTTCGCCATCTGTCATGGCAGTCACCGGCGTCGCGGGCGGTTCGGGCCACCACCCGGTAATCCGAGGGAAGCGGCAGAGACACTGGTCAGAGCAGGCGCGAACGCCGTCTGCCAGAACCAGGCGCTATAGCGCCAGGCGGACGAAGGCGAGCCTGATCGGCGACGCGAGCACGCCGTAGCGGCGCGGCACCGACAGTTGCTCCGGCTCAGCGGCTGGAACCGGCCAGACCATCGCACTTTCCACAGGGGGAAGCGCGTGGCACGGAACTTTGTCGAGTGCCGATTTCAGCGGAGGAATCGCCACCGCCGCCTTCTCGCAGAAGTTCTGGCAGATGGATTCGACGAGTGAGTCATCGTGACCCGAGGCGCCGGCATGCGGCGCCTGCGGCGACGTGTGATGAAGATCGATTGCCGGTGAAGCTGCCTCACCATGCTTGGTCACTTTGAAGGCAGCGGCCTGCGCGGTTCGCTGTTGATCCAGGTCTTGGTGGTTCGGCGCCAGACATGCCTGGGCGATACCCGTGACCATGCCGAACAGCCAAACGACCAAGGCGCGGGCGGCCCATCGGCGAAGTTGTTGGCGCTGGCGGAACATGGTGACGCTTGAGGATTTCGACCCAGGCCTCAGAGTAAGTTGAACGCCGCCCGGCCATGTTGATTTGTATCAACGCAAGGGGCCAGAAACGCCCCTGGCCTCGCGCCGAAGCTGCCACTGTTTGACCAGTGCATAGAGCGCCGGTATCACACCGAGCGTCAGCACGGTCGAGGAAATCATTCCGCCGACCATCGGCGCGGCGATGCGGCTCATTACTTCCGAGCCGGTGCCCGTGCCCCACATGATGGGCAGCAGGCCGGCCATGATGGCCACCACCGTCATCATCTTCGGTCGCACGCGCTCGACCGCGCCTTCCATCACCGCGGCGTAGAGATCAGCGGCGCCGGGCTCGCGGCCCTCGTGGCGGCAACGCACTTGGGCTTCGTCCCATGCATGGTCGAGGTAGATCAGCATCACGACGCCGGTCTCGGCGGCCACACCGGCCAGCGCGATGAAGCCCACCGCCACCGCGACCGACAGGTTGTAGTCGAGCCACCACATCAGCCACACGCCGCCCACCAGCGCGAACGGCACCGAGAGCATGACGATGAAGGTCTCGGTGAGGCGCCGGAAGTTCAGGTAAAGCAACAGGAAGATGAGCAGCAGCGTCACCGGGATCACGAGCTTCATCTTCTCGACGGCGCGCTCCATGTATTCGAACTGGCCGCTCCAGGTGATGTAGTAGCCCGGTGGGAATTTGATTTGCTCGGCCACGGCTTTGCGGGCGTCCGCCACATACGAGCCGATGTCGCGGTCGCGGATGTCGATGTAGATGTAGGCCGAGAGCAACGCGTTCTCGGTGCGGATGCCCGGCGTGCCGCGCCCGACGCGCACACTCGCCACCTGGCCGAGCGGCACATAGGCGCCGCCCATGATGGGCACCAGCACCTCGCGCTCGATCTGCTCGGGGTTCGTGCGCAATTCGCGTGGGTAGCGCACTGTGACGCCGAAGCGCTCGCGCCCTTCCACCGTCGTCGTGACCATTTCGCCGCCGAGCGCGGTGGCGATCACTTCCAACAGTTCGCCCACACTCAGCCCATAGCGCGCGAGCTGCTCGCGCTTCGGTTCGATGTTGAGGTAGCTGCCGCCGGTCAGGCGCTCGGCGAACGCCGATGTCGTTCCGGGCACCGCCTTGACTACGGATTCGATCTCCTTCGCGAGCCTTTCCATTTCGCCGAGATCCTTGCCGAACACCTTGATGCCGATCGGCGTGCGGATGCCGGTGGACAGCATGTCGATGCGCGCCTTGATCGGCATCGTCCAGGCGTTGGCGATGCCCGGGATCTGCAGCGCCTTGTCCATCTCGGCGATCAGTGCGTCAGTCGTCAAGCCAGGCCGCCACTCTTCCTGCGGTTTCAGGTTGATCACGGTCTCGAACATCTCGATCGGCGCCGGGTCGGTGGCCGTGTTCGCGCGCCCCGCTTTGCCGAACACTGAGCTGACTTCGGGGAAACTCTTGATGATCTTGTCTTGCGTTTGCAGCATTTCCGCGGCCTTGGTGATGCTCATGCCCGGCAGCGAACTCGGCATGTAGAGCAGAGTGCCTTCGTTCAGCGTCGGCATGAACTCGGAGCCGAGTTGCGAGGCGGGGTAGTACGACACGCCGAGCACGAGCAACGCGAGCGCGATCGTGGTCTTCTTCCAGCGCATCACGGCGGCGATGATCGGGCGATAGACCCAGATTAGGAATCGGTTCACCGGGTTCTTCGCCTCCGGCATGATCTTGCCGCGAATGAACAGCAGCATCAGCACGGGAACGAGCGTCACCGACAGCAGCGCCGCGCCGGCCATCGAGAACGTCTTCGTGTACGCGAGCGGCGAGAACAATCGCCCTTCCTGCGATTCGAGCGTGAACACCGGCAGGAACGACACCGTGATGATGAGCAGCGAGAAAAACAGCGCCGGCCCGACTTGCTTGCACGCATCGAGCATCGCCTGCGCACGCTCGGCCACACTGTGATCGGGCTTCAGCCGCTCGATGTGCTTGTGGGCGTTCTCGATCATCACGATCGCCGCGTCGACCATCGCGCCGATCGCGATCGCAATGCCACCCAGGCTCATCAGGTTCGAATTCATGCCGAGCAAGCGCATCGCGATGAACGCCATCAGCACGCCCACCGGCAGCATCAGGATCGCGACCAGCGCCGAGCGCACATGCATCAGGAAAATCACGCAGACCGCGGCGACGATCAGGCTCTCCTCGATCAGCGTTCTCGTCAGCGTTGCGATGGCCCGATGGATCAGGTCGGAGCGGTCGTAGACGGCTGAAATCGTCACGCCTTCGGGCAGGCCGGCGGCGATTTCACCGATCTTCAGCTTCAGGTTGTGGATGACCTCGAGCGCGTTCTGCCCATAGCGCGCCATCGCGATGCCCGACACCACTTCGCCCTCGCCGTTCAACTCGGTCAGGCCACGCCGTTCGTCAGGCGCCAGTTCGACGCGCGCGATATCGCGGATCAGCACCGGCGTGCCGCCCTCGCTCTTCACGACGAGCTTCTCGATGTCGGCCTTGCCGCGCAGATAGCCCATGCCGCGCACCATGTATTCCGTCTCGGCCATTTCGACGATGCGCCCGCCGACGTCGCGGTTCGAGTCGCGGATCACCTGGCTCACCTTCATCAAAGGGATGCCGTAGCTGCGCAGCTTGAGCGGGTCGACGGTGACCTGGTAGGTCTGCACGAAGCCGCCGATCGACGCCACCTCGGCCACGCCCGGTGCCTTCGTCAACTGGTAGCGCACATACCAGTCTTGAATCGTGCGCAGCTCGGCGAGCGTTTTGTTCTTCGCGAGCAAGGCGTATTGGTAGACCCAGCCGACGCCCGTGGCATCGGGACCGAGCGTCGGCGCCACGCCTTTGGGCAGGCGGCTGGAGGCGAAGTTCAGGTACTCCAGCACGCGGCTGCGCGCCCAGTAGATGTCAGTGCCGTCCTCGAAAATGACGTAGACGAATGACGCGCCGAAAAACGAGAAACCACGCACGACCTTGGACTTGGGCACCGCGAGCATCGCGGTGGTGAGCGGGTACGTCACCTGGTCCTCCACGACTTGCGGCGCCTGGCCCGGGTACTCGGTGTAGACGATGACCTGCACGTCGGACAGGTCGGGCAGCGCATCCAGCGGTGTTTTCATCACGGCGATCACGCCGGCGATGACGATAAAGAGTGTGGCGAGCAGAACCAGGAACGGGTTCCGGCTCGACCATTCGATGATTCGGGCAAGCATGGCGGTTCTCGGCTCAATGCTTGGTGTGGCTGGCCGCGGCGGCAGGGGCTCGGGCGGCCGCGGGCGCTGCCGCGCTGATCGAGGTCACCACATACTCACCGCTCTGACGTTCCACGAACTCGAAGCTCACCGCCTGCCCCGGTTTCAAGCCGCGCAACAGGCCCGAGTTTGCGGCCTTGAACTCCATCGTCATCGCGGGCCATTTCAATGCCGGAACCGGCTCATGCTTGAGCGTCAACGTGCCGGAGGCCGCGTCGATGGCGTCAACTTGCCCCACAGTCTTGTGGCCGACTGCCGCGGGCGCTGGCGTGGCACCAGCAGCGGCAGCGGCGGCTGGTGTACCCATGCCACCCACAGCGGCCTTCAGGTTGCTCTCCGCGTCGATCAGGAAGTTCGCGGCAACGACAACCAGCTCGCCGTCGCGCACGCCCGTCATCACTTCAACATAGTTCTCCGCGCGCGCGCCGAGTTCAACTTCGCGCGGCTCGAAGCGCCCTTCGCTGACCTGCACGAGCACGATGCGCCGCGTGCCGCTGTCGATCACCGCCGAGTCCGGCACGGTGAGCACCGGTGTTGCCGCACCGACCTGCAATTCGACCTGCGCATACATCGCAGGCTTGAGCAGTTGCCGTGGATTGGCCAGCTCGACGCGAACCGGCACCGTGCGCGTCTCTGCTTTGAGCGTCGGGTAAACGTAGGTGATGCGCCCCTCGAACGCCTGGTTCGCATACGCGCTGATCGACACCTTCGCTTTCGCGCCGAGTTTGATGAGGGCGATGTCCTGCTCGAACACATCGGCAATCACCCAGACGGAGGAAAGGTCTGTCAACTGATACAGCATCTCGCCCGGCATGAAGCGCATGCCTTGCAGCGCTTTCTTCTCCGTCACGACACCCGACACGGGTGAGCGAAACGTGATCGTGCGCGCCGCCTGGCCGCTGCCCACCAAGGCGCTCACCTGCTCGGCGGAGAAATCCCAGTTGCGCAGCCGCGCCAGGCTCGCCTGCGCCAATTGCTGCATGCTGCCCTGCGCGTCGGCGCCCGCGTCTTTCATCGCGGCAACGCCTTGCATCGCGATCAGGTACTCGCGCTGCGCCGACACCAGCTCGGGGCTGTAGACCTCGAACAGGGGTTGCCCCTTGGCGACAAACTGGCCAGTGACGTTGACGTGAAGCCTCTCGACAAAACCCTCGAAGCGCGGCGAAATCGCGACGATGCGCCGTTCGTCGGGCTCAATCCGCCCCGCGACGCGCAGCACCTGTCCCAGCAGCCGTTTCTTCGCCGCCTCGGTGCGCACACCGAGTTTTTGCACTTTGTCGGTGTTGATGCGAATCTGGTTCACCATGCCCGGCTCGGTGCTGGAGTCTTCGTCCTCGCCCTCGTAGACCGGCGTGTAGTCCATGCCCATCGGGTCTTTCTTCGGGGTCGGCGAGGTGTCGGGCAGGCCCATCGGGTTGCGGTAATACAGCAACTTGCGCTGGGGTTTCGCGGGCGTTGCGTCGCTTCTCATTGCGGTGGCGCTGGCGCTGGCGGCGCTGTGCGTCGGCGAACGCGTGCCGAGCCAGTAGCCGCCCGCGGCAACAGTACCGAGCAGGGCCAGCGCCAGAATACTCAGGATCACGGTGGTGGAGGTTTTCACAGCTCTGCTCCCAGAATGCTTTCGATTTCGGCCAGGCGCATTTGCGCGTCAACCTGGGCTTTGAGTAGGTCTTGCTTCGCCTTGCGAATCTGGCGCTGCGCGTCGAGCAGCGTCGCGAAGTCGGCCTTGCCGCTCTCATAGGCGGCGAGCGCGGACTGCAGGCTCACGTCCGATTGGGGCAGCAGTTGCGTCGTCAGCAGCGCCTCGGTGCGGCGCGCGGTATCGAACGCCGCGAGTTGACCTGCCAACTCGCCGAGCAACTGGTTCGACAAGGCTTGCGTGCGCGACTGCGCCGCGCCCACCATCGCCTGCGCTTCCTGTTCCTGTGAGCGGCGCGTCTCCTGCTGCAACGGGATGTTCATCTCAAACATCAAGCCCCAGGAGGTGATGCGGGAGCGCAGTTGGGTCGGCGACACGCCGATCTGGAAGTCCGGCCCGCGATTGCGAAACGCCAGGTCGCGGCTCTTTTGCGCCGCTTCCAAGCGCGCCTGCTCTACTTGCAGTGCGGGATTGTTCGTGCGGGCCTGCTGCGCCAGCGCCGCCGCGTCTGCCGGCGTGAGCGCCGGCAAGGCGCGCAGCCCCAGCGGCTCGGCGAGCGGCGCGGCCGCGTCGCGCGCCAGCAGCGCGTTCAGTCGCGCGCGCAGTTGCTGCCTTTCATTCTCCAACGCGATCAGTTCGGCGCGCATCGCGGTTTGCTCGAGCTGCGCGCGGATCGCGTCTTGCTGGACCGCGAGGCCGCCGGCATAGCGCGCCTGGGCGATTTGCTCAAGCCGCGCCATCAGGTCGAGTACTTCGCGGATGAGGCGCGCGCTGCCCGCGGCCCGGTAGGACTCGGCGAATGTGGTCTTGATGCGCAGCGCCAGCTCGGCCCAGGTGCTGGCGCCGCGGGCGCGCGCCTGTTGCGCATCGGCGGCGGCGGCGTCGCGCTTCAGATCGCGCTTGCCCCAGCCGGGCAGCATCTGCATCAGCGTGTACCTCGTCTCGCCAACCCGCCACGGCAAGGGCGTGGGTGACGCTTCGTTGACCCACTCGCGCATGTTCATCAGCTCGATGCGCAGCAGCGGGTCCGGCAACGCGCCCGCCGGCTGCACACGCTGCGCCGCCGCGTCGGCTTCCTGGCGCATTGCCGCGAGTTCCGGGTTCTGCGCGCGCGCGACCTCCAGCAGGCCTTGCACATGGCTACCGAACGCGGGCTCCTGGGCCGCCAGGGGTCCGGCGATGCCGACGCCGAGCACCACGCCCGCGAGCGGGACCGCCCAGCGCAGCGCACGACGGCGCGGCCGGGTGAGGTGCTTGGGCCTCGAAGATTCAATCCGATTCATGTGAACTCCAGAACATTCGACACCGCGATGCGGGCTGGCGCCAGGCGCTGCCCGTCGGATAGGTCGCAGGCCACAAAGTGGCTGCGCCACTGTGCTCGACCCCCCATCGGAGGCGGACGACGTGTGTTGTCGGCCTGGGAGGGGCTCAGCGGTTCAAAAGCGCAGGCAGCAGTGCAACAGGCTGTGCGGTGGTGCGGGTTCGCGGCGGCGTTCGTGGTCGGCCCAGGCGGCCGAGTCCGCGGTGGATGCGGCCACGGGGCTGGCGATGCGCACCCGCGCGAGCAGCAAGACGGGCAGGGCCAGCGCCTGCGTCGGGTCGCCCGTTTGCTGGGTGTTGCCGAACTGGCAGTGCTGTTGACACAGACCCGGTTGCTCCGGGTCCAGCGCCATGCTGGCGCCGAGCATCTGCGCGCAGGGCATGGCGGGTGCCGCCTGCGGCTCGTCCGCACCCATGATCGACGGGCAGGCATAGGCCGCGGTGGCGAGCTGCGTGAACAGGACCGCCAACACCAATGTGCTGCTCAGCCAACGTCGAAACCTGCGGCGCATCACCATGGTGCGGAAGATAGCCGATTTCGCCGCGCTTGCAACCCGCATCGATTGATGCCGATCAAGGCACGCAGCGATAGCCCCTGCATCCGGGCGCCACGCGCAGTGTGGTGTTTCGCACGCTTGACGAGGCGTGCCGCAAGCCGGAACTGCCGATAACGGGAGTGGCGATTTCCGCCTTGGCGTTCCCATGTCCCTCGATTCGAACCTCCGCTCCTGGCGCGAGCCCCATGCATTGCCGCGAGCACGGGCCGGCTGGCTGCTCGGCGTTGGCCTGTTCCTCGCGGCGGGCGCCGCCCCGGCTGCGGCACCTGCGCCCGACCCCATCGTCAAGGCGCGCGCCGCTTACCAGCAGCGCGACCGCGCCAGCCTTGCCGCGCTGCGCAAAAGCACGGCAGCTGCCGAACACCCGCTGGCGATGTGGGTCGACTATTGGGACTTGAGCCTGCGCCTGCGCCAGGCGAGCCAAGCCGACCTGGACGCGTTCTATGCGCGCTGGCCCGGCACGGCAGTGCGTGAGAGGCTGCGCAAGGATTGGATCGTGGAGCGTGGCAAACAAGGCCACGCGAACATCGTGGACGATGAACTGTCACGCGTGCGCGACGCCGACGACCCCGAGCAGGAACTCGACCGCGGCCGCGAGCGCGACCGTGAAGTCGAGTGCCGCGCCCTGTTGCAACGCCACGCCGCGGGTGAAAACGTTGCCGACGCCGCGCAGGAATTGTGGTTCGCCCAGCGCGAGGCCGACCACGGTTGCGCGCAACTCGCCGCCACGCTGTATGGCGCCGGTCACTTCACGCGCGATGACCTCTGGGCGCGGGCGCGCCTGGCGGCTGAGCAGAACCGGCGCTATGTGGCGCAGCACGCGCTCGGGCTGCTCGGCAGCCTGAAGCAGGACGCCGTGCGCCAGGCGTTCCTGCAACCGTCGCGCTTCCTCGCGCGGCGCATTGCCAAACCGACGCCCGACGAAGCCGAACTCACGGCACTCGCGATCATGCGCCTGGCCTCGCGCAGCGCGTCCCAGGCTACCGCGGTGCTCAGCGATGCGCGCGCCACACCCCTGCCGGCGCACCCCGCCGCCGCCGCGTGGGCGGTGGTGGCCAAGCAAGGCGCCATCGGGCTGCGGCCGCAGGCCTTCGAGTGGTATCAGCGCGCGGCCCACGCGGCGGGCGGCGAGCCTGTGGCGGCCAGCGCCGAGACGCTGGCGTGGCAGGTGCGCACCGCATTGCGCGCGCCGCCCTCAGCGCAGCGCTGGCAGATGATTGCCGATGCCGTGGATGCGATGGCAACCACACAACGCAGCGACCCGACCTGGACGTATTGGAAAGCGCGCGCCTTGCAAGCCCTCACCGCGCCGGGGCCGCAAGGCGACGCGCCGCGCCGCGCCGCGCGGTTGCTGCTGGAGAGCATCGCGACGCGTCTGCACTACTACGGTGGCCTGGCCGCGCAAGAACTCGGTCGTGAGCCCCGCCTGCCCGCGACGCCGCGGCCTCTGACCGACGACGAACGCGCCCGCGCCCAGAAGCACCCGGGGCTGAACCGCGGCCTGGCCTTGCTCGCATTGCGCCTGCGCGAAGAAGGCCGCGCCGAGTGGGAACACGCCGTGGCCGGCATGGACGACCGCGAACTGCGCGCCGCCGCGCAGTTCGCGTGCGACGCCGACGTCTGGAACCTGTGCATGAGCACGAGTGAGCGCACGCGCGACGAGATCGACATGGCGCAACGTTTCCCGACGCCGTTTCGCGAGCAGGTCGAGGCGGCCGCGCGCGAAGCCGGCATCGACGCCGCGCGCGTCTACGCCGTGATTCGGCAGGAGTCGAACTTCAGCGTCAACGCGCGTTCCGTGGTCGGCGCCGCCGGCCTGATGCAGCTCATGCCGCAGACCGCGCGTTGGGTCGCGGGGCGCTACCGCATACCGTACCAGCGCGAGCGCATCCACGACCCGGCGCTCAATGTGCGCCTGGGCGCGCGCTACCTGAAACTCGTGTTGACCGAGTTCGATGGCTCACACGCACACGCCGCCGCCGCCTACAACGCCGGCCCATCGCGGCCGCGCCGCTGGAGCAAGGCGGGCGTCGAAGACGCCGCCATCTGGACGGAAATCATCCCGATCAACGAGACGCGCGACTACGTGAAAAACGTGCTCGCGAATGCCGCGAGCTACACCGCGTTGTTGGCAGGCACGGCCACGAAGACGAATGTGAGCGAAGCGGACCCGCCAGCGGCGTCGCATCTGTTCGCTGAAGTGGAAGTACAGACCGTGCGTTGACCGGCCTTGCCGCTGGCCGCCTGCTGCAAGGCGCCTGCCGCAAGCCGCAAGCGGCCTGCCGCCTGCCGTCGTCGTGGCGGCAGGGCGACGGCGGCGCCCTGTGGCACCTTGGGAGGCATGCCACGCCTTTGCCTGCCGCCCGACTGCCACGCTGCTCGACATCTGCACGCAGCGAGCGACGAAGGTCGGCAAGCGCCGCGGTAGCAGGCTCGCCCAGACATCAAGGCAAACGCGCCGACAGGCTGTGCTTGTCGATGCGGTAGCGCAGCGTGTCGCGGCTGACGCCCAACAGGCGCGCTGCGCGCGAGACGTTCCAGCCAGTTCGGTCCAGCGCTTGAACCAGCGCGGCGCGCTCAAGTTCGTTGAGCGTGGCGGGCGCGCCGTGCGGCGCGTCGAGGGCGGATCCTCGACCAGGCGAGCCCGTTGCGGCGCCTGAGCCGGCGGCGCTCGACAGCGCCAGATGTTGCGCCTCGATGACTTCGCCCACGCCCAGCAAGACGGCCTGCTCCAGCACGTTGCGCAACTCGCGCACATTGCCGGGCCAGGGGTGCTGAAGCAAGGCCGTTTCGGCCTCAGTGGTCAGCGCGGGCACCGGCTTGCCGTAGCGCGACGCCAGGGTGCGCAGGAAGTGCCGCGCCAGCGTCAGGATGTCGCTGCCGCGTTCGCGCAACGCCGGCAGGTGCAGTTGCACGACACACAGCCGGTAGTACAGGTCGGCGCGAAATTTGCCCTCGCGCACCAGCTCCTCAAGCGGCCGGTGCGTCGCGGCCACGATGCGCACGTCCACGCTTTGCTCGCGCACGCTGCCCAGGCGGCGTATCACCTTCTCCTCCAACACTTTCAGCAGCTTGGACTGCAGCACGATGTCCATGTCGCCGATCTCGTCGAGGAACAGCGTGCCGCCTTCGGCGGTCTCCACCAGGCCGAGCTTGCGCTCGCGTGCATCGGTGAATGCGCCGCGTTCGTGGCCGAACAGTTCCGACTCGAGCAGTTGCGCGGGAATCGCGGCGCAGTTCAACTCGACGAAGGGTTTGTCGTGGCGCGGCCCGGCCAGGTGCAGGGCGCGTGCCACGACTTCTTTGCCGCTGCCGGTTTCGCCCAACACCAGCACCGCCGGTGCGCCGCTCTCGTTCATTTGCAGCTCGGCCTGGCGCAACTGCGCCATGCGCTGTTTGAGCGCGCGCATCGGCGGCGAATCGCCGATCAGGTCGTCGACCAACGCACTTTGCGCGTCGCGCCGCTTGTAGTAGTCGAGCGCCAGGTCGCGCCGCGTCTGGCCGAACGCCTTGTCGATCACCATGCGCAGTTTGCTCAGCGCGACCGGTTTGGTGAGGAAGTCATGGGCGCCTTGCTTCATCGCTTCCACGGCGATCTCCACATTGCCGTGCCCCGTCATCATGATCACGGGAATGGCGGCGTCGAGTTCGCGAATTTTCGCCAGCGCGGCCAAGCCGTTCTGGCCTGGCAGGTTGAAGTCGAGCACCACGGCGTCGGGCCGGGCCAGCGCGATCGTCGCCAGCCCTTGCTCGGCGCTCTCGGCGAGTTGCACCTCGAAGCCGTGCCGCTCCAGATAGATGGCGACGTTTTTCGCGAGCACTGCCTCGTCTTCGATGACCAGGATGAGTCGTGGCATGTGTTCCTCGCTTGTGCCGCGTCGTAAGGCCATGCGCCGCTGCACGCGCAAGGCCCGTGTGAAAGTCAACGATTGTGGGTGATTTCACCCAGAACCTGGGCCTCTATGCGCAGGATTGGGTAGGTGGGATTCAGGTCGGGCAAGGCAGTGGTTCGTCGCCCGGCCCTCTGGAAAAGCGTGACATTGTTGGCTGACCGCCGATGCGGCCCGGTTATTGCACATCAAGTAATGCAAATGTGTAACTTGCACATTAGATAAAGGCCAGGAGACGCCGCAATGTTGCAGACGCACAAAAACGAAAGTTCGGCCCGCGCCGGCAAAGGCCCGATCTCGCCGATGCAGACGCGCATTGAGCCGCCCGGCATGCGCCGTTCCGCCGCCGGGGCGGGCACGCCCTGCACCTGCGACGAAGCCGCCGCGCCGCCATCCGACGCCGCCCTCGTCGCGGGTTGCCTGCGCGGCGAGGCCAAGTGCTGGGAGGCATTGGTGCCGCGCTATCAGCGCCTGATCTTCGCGGTCGTGCGCCGCATCGGGCTGGACGAGCACACGGCTGCCGATGTATTCCAGACAGTTTTTTCGCGTCTGCTCTCCCACCTGCCGAAGATCGCCGATCCAACCCGGCTGCAGGCGTGGATTGTCACGACCGCGAAACGCGAAGCGCTGCTGCAACGCAGCCGCGGCCAGCGCTGGGTCTCGATGACGCAGGAAGACGAATCCGGCGACGCCGCCGACGAATGGGACGTCGCCGACGAGACGCTGCACACCGAGCAGGCCTTGGCTGAATTGCAGCAACTACACCAGGTGCGCCAGGGCCTCGCGCGGCTCGACCCACGCTGCCGCGAGTTGATGGAGCTGCTGTTCGACGATCGCGATACGCCGCTGGCCTACGACGCCATCGCCGCTCAGCTCGGCATGGCGGTGGGCAGCATCGGCCCGACGCGGGCGCGCTGCCTGGCCAAGCTGCGCGGCCATGTCACTTGAGCCGAAAAAATACTGGCCGCGCGCTGTATCAGGGCGAACCCGCGTGGCTCTGTAGGTTGTCGCCAAGCCTCCGAGGCAACCCATGAAACCGCTCCACCACACCACCGACGCGGAACTTGCCTGCCTGGCCGAGCAGGCGAGCCGCCTTGAAGACGCGCCGCCGGGCTGGATCAACGCCGCCGTGGCGCTGTGGAAGGTCGCACCGCGCGCTGCATTCAAACCCGCTCAGCCCAGCCTGCTGACGCGCATCACCGCAGCGCTGAGTTTTGACAGTTGGGCCACACCTGCCTTGGCGCTGGGCGTGCGTTCGATGGCGCTGGACAACCGCCACCTGCTGTACAGCGCGAGAGGGCGTGACATCGACTTGCGCATCACCATGGCCGCCGATCGTTTTGCCCTCGCCGGGCAGATCCTCGGGCCCGACGAGTCCGGTCAAGTCGAGCTGGCGCCGCTGGGCGCTGCGCCGGGCGCGGCATGGTCGCAAAGCGCACCCCTGGACGCGCTCGGCGAGTTCCGCTTCGACGCTCTGGGCCGGGGCACGTATCAGTTGACGCTGCGCGTCGGCGGCGATGAGATTGCGTTGCCGCCCATCGTCGTCTCGTGAGCGGCGTGCCGCCGTTTTTTGCATCGCGCCGGGCCCACGAACATGAGTGTCGCCGCGCACGAACCCTCGACGTCCGAACTGGCGCGGCGCATGGTCGACGCGCGCGAAGCGCCCCCGCTCGCGCTGGGCGGCGATGACTGGCGCGCACTCGCCTGGACGCTGAAGGACCTGTGCTACGCCGCCTGGAGCAGCGAGCCACAACGCGCCACGCGTGCGGCTGACGCGCTGCGTGGCCTGTGTCGCACCGAGCCCGGCCCGGGCCGCGCCCCCCCGGAGCACCCGACCCGCCATGTGGCGCCCGCGGTGACGGCGGAAATCGAAGCCCTGGCCGCGTGGACCGGCGGCATTGCCCAGCTCACGCGCGGCGAAATGCTCGCCGCGACGCACAGTTTCGATGCCGCGGCACGGCTGTTCGCCACGCTCGGGCAAGCGCACCACGCCACGCAGACCCAGGTGCCCAAGATCATGGCGCTGTCACTGCTCGGCCAGCATGAGCAGGCGGCGGCGTGCGCCGAGCGCACCCACCAGGAGTTCATCGCCCAAGGCGACGTGCGTGCCGCGAGCAAGGTCAGCCTGAACCTGGGCAGCCTGCACCTGGGGCGCGACGAGCATGCGCGCGCCGCCAAGCACTACCGAGACGCGGCGGTGTTGTTCGCGCGCGTCG
The DNA here is from genome assembly GCA_031419715.1 of Burkholderiales bacterium. Taxonomy (GTDB): domain Bacteria; phylum Pseudomonadota; class Gammaproteobacteria; order Burkholderiales; family Burkholderiaceae_C; genus JAEMQF01. Next base: position 45,977 of record JANOLJ010000255.1, read on the forward strand.
CCGATCACGAGCATTCGATCATGGCCGACATCGGCCTGGCCGACACCCTCACCGCGATGGGCGAGTTCGACGAGGCGCTGCTCATCTATGCGCGTGCGCGCATGCGCGCCGCGACCCACGGCTTGCCCGTGCTGGCGGCGTTGGTCGAGGAGTCTTGCGCCTTGCTGCAGCTCGCGCGCGGCGCGTATCGCGACGCGCTGGCCGGGTTCGAGTGCTCGCGCCAGGGCTACGAGCGCCTGGCGATGCCGCAGCACCAGGCGATCGCCGAAAAGCAACTCGCCGACGCCTACCTCGAACTGCGCCTGCTGCCCGAGGCGCTGGCGCTTTACGAACAGGCCGTGGCGCGCTTCGAAGCGCTCGACGAGCCCGATGAACTGGCCTGGACCCTGGCCCAGCAGGGGCGCACGCAGGCGCTGCTCGAGCAGCCCCAGCGCGCCGCCGAATCGTTGCGCCGCGCCTCGGAACTGTTTCGCACGCAAGGGGCGGCGGTGGGCGAGGCCGCGGTGGCGCTGAGTCGCTGCGAGCTGGCGCTGGCAGGCGGTGAAGCGGCGCTGGCGCTGACCCTGGCCGACGCCGCCGCGCTGGCGTTCAGCCAGGCCGGTCTGGTGCAGCAGCACGCGCGCGCCGATGTGCTGCGCGCGCGCGCGCTGCTGAGCCTGGGGCACCCCACGGATGCAGCGGAGCTGTTCGACGCCGGCCTGGCGCGCGCGCGCCGGCTCGGCATGCTGCCGATCCAGGTGAACTGCCTGAGCGGCCGGGCCTGTGCCGCGTTGGCGCGTGGCGACGTCGCCCGGGCGCGCGCCGACTTCACCGAGGCGATTGACCTGTTCGAGGAGCAGCGCCGCGCGTTGCCGGGCGACGAGTTTCAGCGCGCTTTCCTCGGCGGCCACCTTCAGCCCTACCAGGAGCTGCTGCGCCTGGCGTTGCACGACCATGAACGCAGCGGCGATCCGGCACACGCGCTGGCCGTGCTCGAATGGCAGGAGCGCTATCGGGCCCATGCCCTGGGCGAGAGCGCGGCACCGGGGGGTGCGCGCGTCGACGACGCGGCCACGCGGGCTCAGCGTGCGCGTTTGAACTGGCTGTATCGGCGCGTCCAGCGGCTCCAAGACGAAGGCTCGCGCGCCGACACACTGATCGAAGAAGTGCGCCGCACCGAGTTCGAATTGTTGGAGCGTACGCGCCGCAACCGCATGCTGGGCG
>JANOLJ010000256.1:0-8683 GCA_031419715.1 Burkholderiales bacterium
TGTTGCGTCTGCGTCAAGTGAGGGCCGCCGCCATCGCCGAGGTTGCCTTGACCTAAGCTGACTGCCGCCATCGGCGGCGCCTGGCCCTTGCCAGCAAGCGCGAACGACAGCTCAGAAGAGTCTCAGTTCCCGAGCGCGGAAACAACCCAGACCCACCAGCTCCCTCCACCACACGCCGATCCCTGGGACCGCTGGCATCGCGCGTCGAACCGACCACCTCATCGCGCCGCACTCTGGGCCGGATTCACCCCCGGCGCCACCCACACTTCAATCACACCCGGCGTCGCGCGCAATCGCGGCGGCAGCGGCACCGGCTCCGCCCAGCGCGGCAAGCCGTCCGGCACGGCGCGCGCGGCGGCCTTGACGAGTTCCTGCGCGCACAGCTGCGACGCAGCGTCGTGGAAGTAGGTTCTCGTCTCATCGGTGCCGGCGCGCGGTGGCGTCTGGCCTTTGCGGTGCGCGCTGTCCAGCACGTCTTCGGTGCGCGGCACCGTGGCGCCGAGTTGGCGCCAGGGCTCGCGCAGCGCGCGCACGCTGGCGCGTTGTTGGCTGCCGAAGATCTGCACGTAGACGGTTTTGCCCTCGCAGGGCCTGCCCGCGCTGGCTGACGCGGGCGCTGGCGGCGCCACATCTACTGCCGCGCCGGCGGGAGTGGGCAGCGCCATCACGGCACTCGGCGGCGCTGGCCGTGCGGGCGCCACTCCCGCTCGTGGCGTGCTCGCCGAGGCCGCTGCTGCGTCCGCCCCGGCCGGCACCAGCACCGGGCAAGCCGCAAGGTTCGGCCGCGCGGGGTCGCGGAATTCGAAGCCCCAGTAGTGCACGGGCGACGGCAAGGCCGGCTTCAGGCAGTCGATCGCCTTGGTGGTGTCGAGCAAGCGGCAGCCGAAGTGCAACGCGCCGGCGGGGGTGTTGCAGGTGTCACGCACGCTTTGCACCGCGCATTGCGCGAGCTGCGAGTCGTGCATCCAGCCGGCCTCGGCGTCGCGGCAGGCGCCGTGATCGGCGGCGCGCAACAGCGTCGCCACCAGGGGCGTGAAAGCCTCGGGCTTGTGGCCCTCCCAGGCCAGATAGCGCGTCGTCAACTCGGTGAGCGCGACCTGTTCGCTCTTGCTCGTGGCCTCGCGTTGCGCGCGCCAGCCCTCGATGCCCTGCCACAACGTCACGCCCAGTGTGGCCACCGCGCCCAGGCCCACCGAGGCGGCAATCGCCGTGCCGGCGATGCGCGCCGGCAGCCGCGACGCCGCCTTCGCATCGCTGGTCTCGTTCGCGTCCACATCCTTGCCGGCGACCCGCTGCGCACGCGCGCCAACGTCGTCTTCAAAGCGTTCGATGGCGCTGGCCGGCAGTTGGTGCAGCAGCGCTGCGTCGAGGTGGCCGCCGATGATGCGGCCGAGCTTGAAATAGCTCTCCCACTGCGCTTCGCCGAAGAACTGGTCGGTCGTCGTTTCCTGCGGGAAATCGGGGTGGTCGCGCTTGAAGTTCACCAGGTCGGCGGTCATGCCGCTGGACAAGTTGGGTTTGACGAGCACCAGATAACCATGCTGCTCAACGCCGCTGTAGCGCACACGCGCCAGCGCCAGGCAGGCCTGGCTGGCGGGCGAAGCCAGGTCGTCGAGCGAGCCGAAGCAGGCGAAGGCAGCGTCGGCTTGGCCTGCCTTGGGGCGCAGGAAGTCGATCTCGGCCTCATAGTCGATGCGCGCCTTGCGCACCAGGTTCTCCACGTCTTCGAAGTGGTAGCGCGGGTCGGCGCCGCAGTCGGCCAGCACGATCAGGCTGGCGCGCTCGGCCAGCAATGCCAGCGCGGCCGTGTTTTCGTAGTGACCTCCGTCGCTCAGGTACCAGGCGCCGTTGCGCTCGGCGCAGAAGTTGCCCACCAGTTCGCGCAACAGGCCGCTGGACTTGCCCTCTTTGCGCGCCGGCACGGCCCCTGGCCCGGCGAGGTGGTGGCTCGGCCACCAGTAGCCCAGGCGCAGGCCGGCCAGCGTGCACAGCGCGGCGACGCCGCCGCGAGTGAGCGCGCCCAGGCCGGGCGCAAAGGCGGCACCGGAAATGGCGGTCCAGCGCCCGAGCGTCAACGCGCCCGCGTCCTGCGCGCGGCGCCAGGCGGAGCCGTTCACACGCACATGCGCCTGCGGGCCCAGCTCCATGGGCAAGCCACGCCGGTCTTGGTTGAACAGGCCGCCACGCGGGTCGCTGGTCTGGTTGACACAGACGTTAACCAAATGCACCGGGCCGCCGTGGCGCTGCGGCTCGTACTGCGCCATCGGCACGTCGTCGCGCCCATGCACGCTGATCACATGCAGCGGTTTCACTTCGTCGTCGGCTTCGCGTACCACCGCGTCAAGCGCGCGCAGCGGCGGCACCGTTGTGCCCTGCCCGCCGCCGGTAAAACGCCAGCCGTTGGCGGCACCGAGAAAGCCACGCGTGATGCGCGCGCGGTAGAAGTTGTGCAGCGACGAAAGGTTCAGGAAGCCGAAGTCATGGCGCGTAAACCAGGCGTAGCCCAGCAGTGCGATGAACACCACCACTGCCACGCCCAGATCGCTCCACACGTAGATCTCGCGGCTCGCGTTCTCGACGAACAGCAGCTTGTCGAAGGCCATCAGCCACAGCAGCACCACGCCGGTGAGCATGGCGTAGCCGGCGAAGTTGCCCAGCGCTGCCAGACCCAACCCGAAGGCCGGGCGCGCGCTGGAAGTGCCGGACACCAGCCTGGGCAACAAGGCACGCAGCAGAACCGTCAGCACCAGCAGCGCGCCGGCCAGCAGCTCCAGCGCCTGGGCCTCGAAGGCGAGGTACCACGCCAGGCGATCGAGTGCGCCCAGACCCAGCAGCCCGGCGCCGGCGCGGCCCAGGCGCGCGAGCTGAGCGGTGAGGTGGTGGCGTGCGTCCTCATGCGCCAGCGTGTCGGCACGCTGCGGGTCGGCAGGCGCGAGCGCTGCCCCCGGAGCGTAGTGCGCGCGGGCCAACGCCAGCGAGTGGCGCGCCACCGGCACCGCCAGCCCCCAGCCCAGGGCCACGAGCACGGCCGCGCTCCACAGCGCCGACACGCGGTCAAAACTGTCGAAGGGTGGGCGCACGACGACCAGCGCGGTCAGCGCCACCACCGACATCGCGAGGTACATCGCCGGCCGCAGCACGCCCTTGGCGCCGGGCTCGGGCAGCGTCCAGTAAGCGGCCATCAGCGTGATGCTCAGCAGCGCCAGCGGCAACAGGCTCAGCCACAAGGTGGGCAGCCAGTGCATCGCGTACGGCATCGCCCGAAGAACATCTTGCGCACCCGGCAGCGCCGCCAGACCGCTCCACACGAGGATGTTGACAAACGCCAGGCTGATCGCGAGCACCAGCGCCAGCACGCCCAGCTCGATGTGCACACCCATCAGGTTGCGCAGGTGCGAGGCGAGCGCGAACAGCGTGTCCTTGAAGCCGCGCGGAATCAGGTAGCGGCCGTTCGCGCGCAGCCACCAGGTGAACCAGTTGCGGTCCGCGCCGGCGAGTGCGGCGTAGACCTGTTTCACCTCTTGGGGATTGGCAGCGTCGTGGAACAGCTTGCCCAGCGCCGAGCCGATGTAGCCGCCACCGGACACGGTGGACACGACGTCGAAACGCGGCAGCGCGCCGCGCGCGGCCAGCGCGCGCACCAGGCCGAAGCAGAACACCGCCGAGCGAATGCCGCCGCCCGAAAGCGCCAGGCCCCAAATGTGGCTGGCGTCCTGCGGCAGGTCAGCGCAGGGCTGCGCCTTGCGCCGCTGCTTTACCCAGGTCTGCACGTCGGGTTGGTTGTCTTGCACGCGCGCAGTCTGCTCCCGCTGTCTTGCCGTGGCAAGCACCGTGGCGGCGTCGGGTTCGTCATCCTGTGCCCGATGAAAACGCAAGCCACGCGCAGCGTGTCCGTTGGTGAATATTTACGCTGGGATATGTACCAATGGTCACGGCGCGACCGATCGTGCACAAAGCGAGACGCCGCAGCAGCGGAAGGCTCGACGGGCGAGCGCGCACCACTTGAAACCCCGCGGCACTGAACGGCGCACGGAGGAAGCACGCCATGGTCTTCAACGCTACGTCTCCAGTTCATTTCCACTTGAGCCGCGACGGCGGCGCCGTGATCGGCGTGCGGTTGACGCTGTGGCGCGGCGTTGGCGGGGCCAACCCGGAAATGGTGGCGTCCGTTGATTTCGCCGACCCGGTGCCGCGCGAAGACGATCGCTCCGTCGTGCTGCCCGTGGGCACCACCTACACGTGCGTCATGTCCGCCTTCGTGCACAAGGCGCTCGGGCCGCTGTACCGCTTCCAGTTGCAGGTCGATCACCAACGCGTGTTCGATCCGGAGGTCACCGGCGACCTGAATGACGAGCCGCAGAAAGCGGCGCTGATCGAAGCCCAGTTCGACATCCTCGTCACCGCTTGAGGCAACCGCGATGCGCACGCCCCTCCTGCTGCTGCTCGCCGCGCTTCCGGCGATCGCCGTCGCGCAGCCGGCCACCGGCACGCTGATCAAGAAGCTCAACGGCACGGGTGTCGAAGACAGCATCGAGGGCCTGCTCGTCGGCTTCGGCCAGGCCTCGGTGTCGGCTGCGGGCCTCGCGAAGGTGGGTGGCGACGCGGTGACGACGGTCGAGAACGTGCGCGATTTCGCCGTCGCGATCAAGGGCGATACGCCGCTGTCGAAAAAAGTGTTCGGCGTGGCGATCACGCCGGCACGCACCTCGCTCGCCTTTCCGCGGTTGAGCCTTGAAGACTATGCCGGCAAGGATCTGGGCAACGGCAGGCGCGAGAACCGCTGGGGCAACCGGTTGCTGGGTTCGCTCACGTTCTCCTACGCGCAGGGCGAGTCGCCGATCGATGCGGTGGATTTTCAGCGCCGCGCTGTCGCGGTGGAGACGAGCCTGTACATCGACCCGAACGACGACCCCGTGGTCGCGTTCGCGAATGAAGACTGCGTGAAACGCGCGCTGGACGCCGCGGCTCCGCTGCCCACAGTCGGTGCGCCCAGCCCGGCGACACCGCCGCGGCCGACGCAGCCCGGCGCTGTGGTGCTCAAGCGCAGGGACGTGAGCGCCGCACTTGAGGCCTACCAGGCCTGCGTCAACGAAGCGCTCGCCGTGCTCGACCAGCGCTGGAACCGCTCGCGGATTTCGGCGTCGTTCGGCACGGGCTGGATCCAGCGCACCGACAGCAGCGGCGCGCAGCAAGGTCTGGGGCGCACGCTCGCCGTGGGGCTGGTCTGGGGCTTCGACGGCGTGTCCGCGATGCCGCAGTCGCTGCGCGACAACGGCGCGCTCAGCTTCGTCGTTCGTCACAGCCGCGACGAGCCGGTGCTGAAGTCGCTCGTGACCGGGCCCGTGAGCCTGAACAGTTCGACGCTCGTCGCGACGCGGTTCGCCGCCGGCTCCGCGTCGTTTCGCGCGCTGGTCGAATTCAGCAACGCAAGCACGCGCGACATCACGACCTCACAGGCCACGTTCCGGCGCGCCGTCGGCCTGGACTACCGCGTCGCCGAGGGTTGGTGGCTGAACGTGCGCTCGGGCAAGCAGCGCAGGCTCGACGGCAGTGGCGATGAGGTGGGCTCGTTCCTCAGCGTCAACTACAGCCCGAAGCCAGATCTGAAGCTGGGGTTGTGATCGCGCGCGGTCGAACCTTGAGTTCGCCGCGGCCCGCGATCAACGGGCGGTGACCCACTGAAGCAACGGCAGACTGGCGGTGAGTTGGAGCACGATCAGCCCAGGCCATAGATAGCACCTGGTGCTATATTTAGACATGTCGACGAAGTTGCCTTCGCGAGTCTTCAAGACAGCCTGGTTCACCAGGGCAGCCAGGAAGGCGCGCATCGGCGATGGCGAGTTGTGCGTGGCGATCCAGCAAGTGATGGCCGGCCAGGCAGATGACCTGGGAGGCGGTGTCTTCAAGAAGCGCCTGAACGACAACATGCACCGCTCCATCATCGTCGCCAAGGGTGGGCGCTACTGGGTATATGCGTTTTTGTTCGCGAAGCAGGATCGCGCCAACATCTCGCCCGATGAACTGGTGGCGTTCAGGAAGCTGGCGGCTGCGTACGCGCAGATGGCGGCGTCCGAGGTGAACACCGGATTGCGCAACGGCGACCTACTGGAGATTTGTGATGGCGGTTAAGGCAAAGTTCAAGAGCGACGCGTTCGAGGCCGTCCACAGCGCCGCGCTGGGGCTGCAGCGGGCTGGCACCATCGACAAGGCAACAATGCGCGGGTTCGATCAAACCTGCTTGGCTGCGCCGCCCGCGATCGCGCCGCTGCAGATCAAGCGAATCCGCGAGCAGGCGCATGTCAGCCAGCCCGTCTTCGCGCGCTACCTGAACACGAGCGAATCCACGGTACAGAAATGGGAGGCCGGCACAAAGCGGCCGAGCGGTATGGCGCTCAAGCTGCTGGCCGTGGTCGAGAAGCATGGCTTGAAGGTGCTCGGCTGAGGTGCTGCCCCGGCGGTTGGTTGCACAGGCCCGGTGCCAGGGCATGGACAAACCAGCGATGCAGTGACTACCAGCTTCATGATCCGATCGCGCTGCCCGCGCGCTGCCACTCGCGCTAGCGCAATGCAAACACTCCGCCGACGCTCTTGGTCAGCGCCATCGCCACGATCTGCGCAAAGCACAGCACTGCGGCCACAAACGCCGAAGCTCGCACGGCCCAGGGCAACCCCGGACGCAGCGCGACCATGCCCAGCGCGATGTAGAGCAGCAAGCCGACGATCTTCGCGAGCAGCCAAGGTGTTGCGACTGGGTTCAGGCGCAGCAGCCAAACCAGGCCGATCGCGGAGGCGAGCAGCACGGTGTCGACGATGTGCGGCAAGGTACGCGCGATCCGCCCGCGCACCCAGCGCGCGCCCTGCAGCGCCGCGACGCCACGCGCGGCGAAGCCGACGATCGACAGGGCGATGGCGCCTTGATGTACGAGCTTGAGGGTGGCGTAGTCCATCGGCCGGCTTGGGCTCTAACGTTGGGAGCTTTTCGGGCGTGTTCGAGCAGCGCGCCAAGCCTCAGCCCGGCTTGCCGTCAACCCGCGCGCGCGTCAGCACCGGCCAGTAGCGCAGCGTGAACAGGCCGAACGCGGCTGACCAGAGCAGCGCCGAGGCGATCGAATCGCCGCCAGCGTGGCACCGGGTGCTACCAGCGGCAGCAACACGCGCGCCACGGCGGCCACCTGCACGGCGACAAAGCAGGCGGTATCGAAACCGTCGGCGCGCAGCACCCGGGCCGTGTGGCCGCGCGCGGTGCGGATCATCATGCCGAGCGTCAGGCCGCCGACGCCACCGACCGTGAGCGCGTGCACGGCGAGCGACGGCGCGAGCCATCCCAGTTCCGCGGCGGCGCGCAGTGCGAGGTGCAACACGATCCACAGGTAGGCGGCGTGGAGGATCCAGACGAGCGGTGTGTTCAATGTGCGCCACGGCTGCCAGAAGCCCAGGCGCAGCAGATGCGCCGCGGCACACAGGCCGAGCAGCGCGGCGAGCACCAATCCCTGCAGCCCGGAAGCGTCGGCCACGGCGAGCACCAGCAGGCCGCCGAGCGCAAGCCACTCCAGCGCCGCGACGCGCCGCGCCGCCGCGCCGGGCACGCCGTTGTTCGTGAACATCGGGATCACCCGGCCGCCCATCACCGCCATGATGAACAGCAGCATGTCCAGGCCGACGCGTATGCCAAGCCACCCCAGCAACTCGACGACACCCAGCTGCGACAGGTGCACGCCGAACTGCGCACACGCGAACAGCACGAGCAGGACGACGAAGAAATAGTTGCGCCGGTTGCGCGCGCCGATCAGCGCCCGGCCCAGACCGAACGCGGCGGCGAGCGGGAACGCCGTGGTGACGAGCGCTGCGGCCCAGCCGAATGGCGTGAGCACGAGCACGCGGCCGGCGAGCCAGAGCAGCGCCAGCGCGGCCAGTGCGGGCCCGGTGGGCGTGGGCCGGCCTGACCAGTTGCGCCCGGCGGTAAAGAGGAATCCGACGACCACTGCAAGCGCGTAGCCGAACAGCATTTCATGCGCATGCCAGAGCGCCCCGGCCAGATACGGCCCGGGCCACCAGCCCATGAACTGCAGCGTCCAGAGCAGCACCGACAGCGCGGCAAATGCTCCGGCCAGCAGGTAGAACGGGCGAAAGCCGAGCTGCCACAGCGCCCAGCCGGCCCCGGCCGGGGAGCGCGCGGGCTCTTCGATCTTCATGACTGTCATGGCTGCGCCATCCAGCGGCGCAGATACGGCGCCGATGCACCGCGGCGCGCCTTGGCGCGGCCGAGCTCTGCCCGCGCGATGCTGCGCAGGTGCACTTCATCGGGCCCGTCGAGCAGCCGCAAGGCACGGCCCCAGCTCCACAGGCGCGCCAGCGGCGTGTCGGGGCTCAGCCCCATCGCGCCGAAGACCTGCATCGCGCGGTCGAGCACTGTCGTTTGCAAGCGCGCCGTGACGAGCTTGATCGCCGCGCTGTCCTCGCGCGCCGCGGCGTTGCCGTCACGGTCCATGCGCCACGCGGCGCGTTGCACGAGCAGGCGCGCCTGGTCGATCTCGACGCGGCTCAGCGCAATCCAGTCCTGCACGTTCGCGTGGTCGGCAATGCGCACGTTGAACGTGCTGCGCTCGAGGGCGCGCTCGCACATCAGCTCGAGCGCGAGTTCGCACTGGCCGATCGAGCGCATCGCGTGGTGCACGCGGCCGGG
>JANOLJ010000257.1:0-2823 GCA_031419715.1 Burkholderiales bacterium
CCCCGACGCGCCGCCACCCGCCATGCCGACCCGACAATCGAACGACATCTGATGCCCAACCCCAAGGAGAAGCTGCCATGCTCGTGCGCGATGTGATGTCCACCGGGGTCCTGACGGTGCACCCGTCCGACCCGGTTCGCCTGGTCGTGAAACACATGCTGGCGCGCCATTGCGGCGCGGTGCCGGTGGTTGACGACACGCAAACCTTGATCGGCCTGGTGGCGGTGCGCGACGTGCTGCTGCCGCTGTACCCGAACTATGGCGAATACATGCACGACAGCGTGGCGAGCCGCGATTTCGTCGAGATGGAGGGCGGTTATACGAACCTGCTGGAACGCCGCGTCGAGGAAGTCATGACGCCCCAACCGCTCAGCGTCGGGCCGGACGATCCGGTGCTGAAGGCCGCTTCGTTCATGGGCTTGAAGAACTTTCGACGCATTCCCGTCGCGGAAGGCGGCAGACTGCTGGGCATGATCAGCATCGGCGACATCAATCGGGAGCTGTACTTCGCGGCGCATCGCTGACGCGGCACTGGCGCGTTGCCCGAGCCACGCCGTGCCGTCAACGGATCAGGTTGATCACCTCGACCGCCTTGACGATTTCCTCGGCCACTTCATTCATCTTGCGGCGCTGCGAGCGGGCGTGGATGCGCAGGATGTCGAAGGCGGCCTGGCGGTCGACGCGGTTGCGCTCCATCACGATGCCGATGGCGATGTTCAGTTCGCGTCCGCTGGCCAGGGCCACGTTCAAATGAGCCTCGGTTTCGCGCAGCTTGCGCAGCTCTTGCGCGCGCGCCAGCGCAGCCTCGATGGCCGGAACGACATGCGCGATGTCCACCGGCTTGAGCAAATAGCCCAGGGCGCCATACAGCGCCGCATCCTTGACGACGTCGATCTCGCTGTGCGCCGACATGAACAAAAACGGCAGGTCCGCCGTCTGCGTCAGCGTTTTGGCCAGCTCCAGCCCCGACATGCCGGGCATGCGCATGTCGAGTAGCGCCACGTCGAAGCGTTGGCTGCGCGACAGGTCGAGCGCCGCCTCGCCCGAGGCCGCCTCGCTGACGATGTAACCGGCGCGGCGCATGTCGCCGGCCAGCGCCATCAGGACCGGCCGGTCGTCGTCCACCAGCAGCACATGCTTCACATCGCGGTTCTCGGCTGTCGGCACGGTGCAGCTTCCACATCGGACTCGGGGGCGCCGATTATCGTCGGACGCGCGTTGTGCGTTCGGCCGGCCGCCGGCCGCTACGGCGGCGCCTGGTTGTAGCGCATCCAGTACACGGCCATGGTGGACACGGTGTCGATGAAACGGTCGAAGTCCACCGGTTTGACGATGTAGCTGTTCGCGCCGCCCGCATAGCTGCGTTCGATGTCGCGACGCTCCTGAGACGAAGTCAGCATCACCACGGGAATTCCGCTCAACGTTTCGACGCGGCGAATCCGCTGCAACACGTCGATGCCGTCCAGCTTGGGCAGTTTCATGTCGAGCAGCACGAGCCTGGGCAGGCGTTCCAGCGGCCGGCCGGCGTAAGGGCCGGTGCGCTCCAGGAAATCCAGCGCCATCGCGCCGTCGCGCACCCACAACACGTTGTCGCCCAGATTTTTGCCGCGCAGCGCGCGCAAGATCAACTGGGCATCGGCCGCCTGGTCTTCGACCACCAGCACGTCCACCGCGTCAGGCTGGGTCATAGCGCTCGGTCACCGGCAAGGCGAAATAGAACGTCGCCCCCTGATCGGGAACGCCTTCGGCCCAGACCCGGCCGCCGTGGCGTGCGACGATGCGCTTGATGATCGCCAAGCCGACGCCGGTGCCAGGGAATTCTTCCTCGGCGTGCAGGCGTTCGAAGACGCCGAACAGCTTGTGGTAGTAGCGCATGTCGAAGCCGACACCATTGTCCCGCACGAAGTACACCAGGTCGCGGCCGATCTGGTACCCCCCGGCCTCGATGCTCGCGCCGTCGCGACCCATCGAGAACTTGGCGGCGTTGGACAGCAGGTTCGACCAGACCTGGCGCAGCAACGGCGCGTCGCAGCGCGTGCGCGGCATCGCGCCGACACTGCAATGCACGGCACCCAACTCGATGGCCGCGAGCGCCGCCTCGGCCAGAGACCGCATGTCGACGAGGGCGCGCTCCATGGGGGCGCGGCTCAGGCGCGAAAAAGCCAGCAGGTCGTCGATCAACTGTCCCATGCGCCGGCTGCTGCCGGTGATCATGCCGAGCATCTCGAGTGCCGGTGCATCGAGCCTGGCGCCGTGGTCGGACTCGAGCATGCGCGCGTAGCCCATGATCGCGCGCAGCGGCGCGCGCAAGTCGTGCGACACCGAATAGCCGAAGCTCTCCATCTGTTGGTAGGCGTCTTCCAGCTCGACGGTGCGTTCCGCGACCCGCGTCTCCAGCGTCTGGTTCAGCGCCGCAATTTCATCGCGCGCGCGCCGGTGTTCGCCGATCTCGCGTTCGAGCTGCGCATTCGCATCGGCCAGCTCGGCGGTGCGCGCCACGATGCGCGACTCGAGATCGTCGTTCGCCTCGCGCAGCGCCACTTCGGCGCGTGAGCGCAAGCGCACCTCGCGCACCAGCATGCCGAAGGCGAGGACCAGGATCGTCATGCCGGCCATCACGGTGAGCACCAGCACGCGCGTCACGGTTTGCCCGGTCGCCTGCGATTCGTGCAACTGCCCGAGCAGCGTGGCGTTGGCGTCACTGCCGACTTCGCGAATCAGCGCTCGCACCTGGTCGTGGTCGCGTTTTCCGGCGTCGATGCGGGCCACCAGTTGGGGCGCTTCGGTCCAAGCGCCGCGTTGCTTGAGCTGGCTCGACTTGTG
>JANOLJ010000258.1:0-16850 GCA_031419715.1 Burkholderiales bacterium
GCCGATTGCGACGCCAGCGCGGCCAAGGCGCAGCAGCTCGGCGCCCTGCAACTCGTTGTGCCGCCCACTGACATTCCGGACGTCGGCCGGTTCGCGCTGCTGATTGACCCGCTGGGCGCCGCAGTGGCCATCATTCGGGGCACACAGGCCAGCTGATCCAGCCACGTCGCGCCGGCACCGGCGGCGCCCGGGATGGAAAAAACCGCACCGCGAAAATCAGACTTGCATTGCAGGGCGCGATCCGCTATGGTTGCCTTGCCTGCTCGCAGGCTAACCAGTGGGTGCAGTCTCTGCACTCCAGGGGCCCCGGACCTTCAACCTCCGGAGCCCCACACGGTGGCGCCAGCCACCCGCCCCTCCCACCTCACGGTCGGGAGGGGTTCGTTTTTCTGGGGCGTGGCGCGCGTGAACCGCATCAACCGGCACGCAGTTTCGCCTCGAGTTCCTTGGCCACGGTGATGTCCACCAAGGTGACGACGACGCCGCGGATCACGTCTTCCAGGCTTCGGTACGGCATGATGCGCACACTGAACCAGCGCCCGTCGCGCGACGCGATCTGCTTCTCGCAGGTGGCAAGCGTGCGCAGCGTCTCGCGCGCGTCGGCCAGCAGGTCGGCATAGTCGAGCGTGCTCGTCAGGTCGCTCAGCGGCCGGCCGACGTCGCTTTCGCGCAGATTCACGATGCTCTGCGTCTTTTCGGTGAAGCGCCGCACGTTGAGCTGGTTGTCGAGGAACAGCGTCGCGATCTGCGTGCTGTCGAGCAGGTTCTTCATGTCGCTTTGCGCCAGCGCCAGATCGTCAAGCTTGACCTTGAGCTCGACGTTCACCGCCTGCAACTCCTCGTTCATCGACTGCATCTCTTCTTTCGAACTCGTCAGTTCCTCGTTCGTCGACTGCAGTTCCTCGTTCGTCGATTGCAGCTCCTCGTTGGAGGCCTGCAGCTCCTCTTGCGAAGCCCTCATCTCCTCGCGCATCGCCTGCATCTCCTGGCGGGTGCGAAGCAACTCGAGCTGAATCTCCTCGCCCACGGCCTTGCTCCTGGGCAACCTGGGCGGAACCGGAGTCTCGACGAAACGCTCGTGGAACACGATCAGCAGCGTGCCTGCCAGGACCCCGGGGTCGTGCACTTCGCGCACGGTCACGTCGACCGTCTGCGCGCCATTCGCCTCATCCGGCACGAGCCCGCGCCGTTGCACGGTCGTCTTGTTCTCGCTCGCCTCGCGCAACGCAGCCGCCAGCGCCAGGCGCATGCCCTCGCGCGCCATCGCGTGGATGTTCCAGTTCGCCTTGCCCGCGGCCGGTTCGAGATACTTGCCGGTGCGGCCGTGGATGTAGAGGATGTCGCCGCCCGGGTTCACGAGCACGGCCGGGGGCGAATACTCCTTGAGCAACAAGCGATCGGCATGTTCTTGAAGATTGAGTTTGGCGGTTTCGGGCTCGGCCACGGCGGATTCCTTTGAAACGGTGTTCGGTCGTGCGGGGCGCCGGACCGGGAAGTACGGTACGTCCGCAAGACCCGCGACGGCACGACGGCGAAAGATCCTGACATGCGCATCCGCGGGCTCGAACAGGTGGGTGGCGCGCCCCAGGCTTTCCGAGGTGCCGAGCATCATCAGGCCGCCGGGCTGCAGGACGTAATGAAACATGTGCAGCAGGCGCTGTTGCAGCGGCACCATCAGGTAAATCATCAGGTTGCGGCACGCCAGGATGTCGAGCTTGGTGAACGGCGCATCGTTGTTCACGTCGTGCGGTGCGAACACCACCGATTCACGGATGATCTTCGCCACCCGGTAGCCGCCGGATTCACGCTTGAAGAAGCGCTGCAGGCGCGGCTCGGAAACGTCTGCGTCAATGCCCGCGGCGTACCAGCCGCGCCGGGCGGTCTCGATCGCGTCCGTGCTGAGGTCGGTGGCGAAGAGGCGAAACGTCCAGCCTTGGCAACACGGTTCGGCGGCGAGCGCCTCGCACAGCAGCATCGCCAGCGTATACGCCTCTTCACCGGTCGAACAGCCCACCACCCAGCCGCGCAATTCAACGCCCGCCCCAGATTGCGCCGCTTCGGCCGATGCCACGCGCTCGGCGAGCAAACGCGGCAGCCCCTGCTCGGCCAGGAATTTCCACTCGGGGCGGTCGCGAAAAAACCCCGTCACGCCGATCAGCAGTTCTTTGCCCAGCAACACCAGTTCCTGCGGGTGCGTGCGCAGCAGGCGCAGATAGGCGGGCGTCGACTCCAGCGCGTGCACGCGCACCCGCCGCTCGATGCGGCGCAACAGCGTGCTGCGTTTGTATTGCGAGAAGTCGTGCCCGCCGCGTTCCAGCAGCAAGTGCAGGATGGCGGCGACGGCGTCGTGCGCAGTGTCATCGTCGTGAACGTCGACCGACGGCCCAGACGCATCTGTTGCGCCGGGTTCGCTGGGTGGTGACAATGCGGCGCCAGCATCCGCCGGGGGCGCGACGCCCGACGCGCCTGCTGCCGGCACAACGGCACGCGCCTGCTTCGCGCGCGCCGCCACGATGCGCATCGCAAGTTTTTCCGGTGCGGCAACAATGTCGACGCAATTCGATGCAATCGCACTCTTGGGCATTGCGTCGAACTGGGCGCTCGCTGGTGTCTGGGCCAGGGTCAGCCCGCCTTTCGCCTTCACGGCGCGCAGCCCGAGCGTGCCGTCGGCACCCATGCCCGAGAGCACCACCGCCACGGCGTTTTCGCGTTGGTCCTCGGCGAGCGATTCGAACAGAGCGTCGATCGGCAGGCGCATGCCGCGCCGCTCGATCGGCGCGGCCAGGTGCAGCTGGCCGGCGGCGACGGTGAGCGAGCGATTCGGTGGAATCACATAGACCCGATCCGGCGCGATGTGAGTGCCTTCCATCGCCTCGCTCACCTTCATCATCGTCACGCGCTGCAGCAGTTGCGACAACATTGCGGGCTGGGTTGGGTCGAGGTGCTGCACGACCACATAGGCCAGGCCGCTGTGCGCTGGAACGTTGCCGATGAACAGCTGCAGCGCCTCAAGCCCGCCGGCCGACGCCCCCACGCCCACGACCGGCGTCAGCGCCTCGGTGAGGCCTGCCGGCGGCGTGGCGGGGACGGGGGGCATGGGCGAAGTATGGGCCAGATCGTCCTCGGCCCACGCGCAACCCCGGCGCACGGTTGCGGTTGCGGTTGCGGTCGCGCCTTCAGCGCCGCGGGTAGCCGATGTCGGCGCGGCGGTTGCGGGCCCAGGCGGCTTCGTCGCGACTTTTGTCGCTGGGTCGCTCCTCACCATAGCTCACGGCTTCGACCCGGTTGGGGGCCACACCCAACAGGCGCAGCGCGCGCGCCACCGCCTCGGCACGGCGCTGGCCAAGGGCGAGGTTGTACTCCGGGCCACCGCGCTCGTCGGCATGGCCTTCGATGCGCGCCGCCAAGCTGGGATTCGCGGTGAGATAGCTCGCATGGCGCTCGACCAGCGGCATGTAGGGTGGCGCGACGTTTGAATCGTCGAACGCGAAAAACACACTGCGCTCGCGACTGATCGCGCTCGCCGGGTCCATGTGTTCGGGCAGCGCCGTGCTCGTCACCGCGGGCTGCGTCGTCGGCCGCGCCACGGCGGTGTCTGCCGCGGCCCCGGCAGGCACCTGAAATTGATCCGGAACTCCGCTGCGCGGCGGCGCGTCCGGCACCGCAGGCGCCGCCCGCTCAGGCGCCGCGGGCGGCACGGGAGTGGAGCACCCCCCTAACACCCCAATCGAAAGTGCAATACCCAGCAGAAGATTTGCGCGAGTTCGATTCATCGAGACCTCCTTGTTGAACGACAGCGTGACTTTAAGCCCGTAGAACCACACCATCACCGCGATGAGGTTGCCCGCGACGCTGGCCGCGCTGAGCGGCGCACCGAGCAGCCATGCGAGCGGGAACAGGTACATGTTGGCGATCGAGTGCTCGAAGCCGGCGGCGACGAATGCGGTGATCGGAAACACGATTGCGACCGCCTTGTCCGTCACGCTGCGCCCGGCCGGCGCCATCCACACCGCCATGCAAGCCCCATGCCGTGCAGGCCGGAATCGGAAACAGCCGCGCCCACCTCCCGCGAGGCAGGCGCGGCGCGCGGTGGCACGGCGGGCGGCACCGGACCCGAGATCAGCCGATCGGCAGCAGCCTGCTGCCTGCGCCACTGCGCTTGGGCAGGTTCAGGACGAGCACGCCGTCTTCGAGCTTGGCGACGGCGCCTTTGTCGTCGATCTCATGCGCGAGCGTGAAGGCACGCGTGCTGCTGCCGGCATAGGTTTCCTTGAGCAACATGCGGCCGGTCTTGCTTTCCTGCTCCTTCTTCACGTCGGCGCGGATCGACACCGCGTTGCCGTCGATCTGGACACGGATGTCGTCTTTCTTCGCGCCCGGGATTTCAGCGCGCACGACATAGGCTTTCTCTTCTTCCGTCACGTCGAGGCGAATCTCGCCGGGGGTCTCGACCTCCGGCGACGAGGGATTCGCGAAACGACGGAAGAACTCGGGAAACAACTCGCGTTCGAAACGGGTCAGATTGGTCATGTAGATACTCCTGTCAAGACATGGAACAAACTGCATGCAACGCCAGCATTGCCGGCTCCACACACTCTAGACAACCAAGCTGGGTGCGTGTTGCGACAAATCAAGACCCGCCAGCGCGGCGCGCATTGCGCGATCGCAAGGTGCCGAGGGTCATATCGACGTAGCCTCGGGCCATGTCCACCACCACGCCGATGATCAAGCGCCTGCTCGTTCCGATCGACGGCACGGAGCTCACGCCGCATGCGATCGACGCCAGCGTCGCCTTTGCCGCGCAGCTCGGCGCGGCGATCACCGGCTTCATGGCCCAGGCGCCGGTGCCCACGCCCACTACGACCAAAGCCAGCGTCGAGGAGTTGCGCGCCGAAGAGCGCGCGCAGCGCGAGTTGCGGCGCTTCGAGGCGCAGGCCCTGCGCGCGGGCGTCGCCTTCGAGGGCCACACGCAGCACACGCCTGATATTGCCGGGGCCATCGTGCAAGCGGCGCAGCTTTATGAGTGCGACATGATCGTGATGGTCACGCACGGCCGCGGCACCGTGGGCAGGCTGGTGTTCGGCTCGCACACGCAGCAGGTGTTGACGCGCAGTACCATGCCCGTGTTGGTCATGCACTGACCACGCCGACATGAGCGCGCCGGGCCGCCCCAAGGCGAGTTCCGGTGTGCGCCGCACGAGGGTCCACCTGTGAGCATCCGCAACCTGGAGCAACTTCTCACCCCACGCTCGATCGTGGTGGTCGGCGGGTCGGCGCGCCCCGGCAGCGTCGGCGCGACGGTGTGGCGCAATCTGGCAAGCGGCAGCTTCAAGGGCCAGGTTCATGCTGTGAACTTGAAGACCGGTAAGCTCGGCGGCACGAGCGTGTACCCGAGCGTCGGCGCCTTGCCCGCGCCAGCCGATCTGGCCGTGATTTGCACGCCGCCGGCCACGGTGGCGGGGCTGATTGCCGAGCTTGGCGCGGCCGGTACGCGCGCCGCCATCGTCATGACCTCGGGGCTCACACCAGCGCAGAAGCAGGCCGCGCTCGACGCCGCGCGCGTGCATGTGTTGCGCCTGCTCGGGCCGAATTGCCTGGGCCTGATGACGCCGCGGCTGGGCCTGAACGCGAGCTTCTCCCACACCGACGCGCTGCCCGGCGAGCTGGCCTTCGTGTCGCAGTCAGGCGCGCTCGTGACGGCGATGCTCGACTGGGCGAAGTCGCGCCAGATTGGTTTCTCGCACATGGTGTCGCTCGGCGAACATATGGACGTGGACTTCGGCGACTTGCTCGACCACCTCGCCACCGATGCCACGACGCGCGCGATATTGCTCTACATCGAATCGATAGAAGCGGGTCACGAACACTGCGCACGCAAGTTCATGTCAGCGGCGCGCTCTGCCGCGCGCAACAAGCCGGTGATCGTCGTCAAGGCGGGCCGCGCCGGCCGCGGCGTGCAGGCGGCGGCGTCGCACACCGGCGCGTTGACCGGCTCCGACATCGTGTTCGACGCCGCCATCCGGCGCGCCGGCATGCTGCGCGTGGACACGCTTCAAGGCCTGTTCATGGCGGCGCAGACGCTGGCACGCTTTCGCGGCAACCGCAACGATGTGCTGACGATCATGACGAACGGCGGCGGCGCGGGCGTGATGGCGGCGGACGCCGCGGCGCACATGGGTGTCACGCTGTGGGAGCCCGACGCACAGACGCTGCAAACGCTCGACGCCATCCTGCCCGCGAACTGGTCGCGCGGCAACCCGATCGACATCATTGGCGACGCGCCCATCGAGCGTTACACCGCAGCCCTGTCCGCCTTGCTCGCCGAGCCCAACGCCGGTGCCGTGCTCTTCATGCACGCGCCCACGGCGATCGTGCACAGCGCCAGCATCGCCTCGGCGTGCGCGCCTCTGGCCGAGCCGGCGCGCCACCGCGTGATGGGCTGCTGGCTCGGCGGCGCCTCAGTGGCGCAGGCGCGCCAGACCTTTCAGCAGGCTGGCATTGCCGACTATGCGACTCCCGAAGAGGCGGTGCGTGCTTTCGAGATGCTCGTCACCTACCGGCGCAACCAGGAGCAGTTGCGCGAAGCACCGCCCGCGGCATCGGCGCGTCAGGTGTTCGACGTGGCCGCCGCGCGCGCCCTCATTGCCGGCGCCCTGGCACAGGGCCAGCAGTGGCTGACCGAGCCGCAATGGCAGGCGCTGCTGCGCATCTATTCGATCCCCACGGTGCGCAGCAGCAGCGTGGCGCCCACCGAAGACGCCGCGCAAGCGGCGGCGCGCGACATCGACTACCCGGTGGCGCTGAAAATCGTTTCGCCCAGCATCACGCACAAGAGCGATATCGGCGGCGTGCAATTGAACCTGCATGACGACGCGCAACTGCGCCAGGCCGCGCGCGAGATGCTGGCCAGCGTCGGCGCGAAGCAACCTAACGCACGCATCGAAGGGTTCATCGTGCAGTCGTTTGTGCAGCGCCCGCACGCACAGGAGTTGATCATCGGCGCGAGCGTCGATCCGGTGTTCGGCCCGGTGCTGCTGTTCGGCCAGGGCGGCGTGGCGGTTGAAGTGGTCGGCGACCGCGCCGTGGCGCTGCCGCCGCTGAACGATGTGCTGGCGCGCGAACTGATTTCGCGCACGCGCGTGGCGAAGCTGCTCGCGGGTTACCGCGACCGGCCTGCCGCCCAACTCGACGCGGTAGTGGACGTGCTGATCGCGTGCTCCTGCATGCTCGCCGACCTGCCTGAACTCGCCGAGCTCGACATCAACCCGCTGCTGGCGGACGCCACCGGCGTGATCGCGCTCGATGCGCGCGTGCGCATCGCCGCCGAACGCCCGGGCGGCACCGCGAATTTCGCGATCCTGCCTTACCCGAGCGAGCTGGTGGAGACGCTCACCTGGCGCGGCGCGCCGCTCACACTGCGCCCCATCCGCCCGGAAGACGAGCTGCAGCACCGCGAATTCCTGGAGCAGATGAACCCCGAGGACATACGCATGCGCGTGTTCTACACACGGCGCGAGTTGCCGCGCAGCGAGCTGGCGCGCCTGGTGCAGATCGACTACTCCCGCGAAATGGCGTTCATCGCCGAGCGCACGCGCGCCGACGGCCGGCGCGAAACGATAGGCGCGGTGCGCGCGGTGTCGGACCCGAACATCGTGGAGGCCGAGTTCGCGATCATCGTGCGCTCCGACCTGAAACGCCAGGGCCTGGGCCGGCTGTTGCTCGACAAGATCGCGCGCTACGCGCGCAGCCGCGGCTTGAACCAGCTCGTGGGCTCGGTGCTGCGTGAGAACAGCGGCATGCTGGAGCTGACCCGGGGCTGCGGCTTCGCTGTTGACGCAACGAAACCTCACGAAGGCGGTGTCGTGAACCTGGTGCTGCCGCTGGCTGCCTCCTGAGCCACACCGCGTCAGCGCTTGCGCTGCGTCAAGGCGCCGCGACGCCGTTGCCTACAAGATCGGTGTGCCGCATCGCATGAACTTGAGGCAAATCATGAAGCCGATGAAAGTGCTGTTGCCCGTTGATGGCAGCGCGTACACGAAACGCATGCTGGCTTGGGTGGCCGCGCATGACGAGTTCTTCGACGCGCAGACCGAGTTCACCGCGCTGACGGTGGTGGCGGAGCTGCCACGCCGCGGCGGACTTTTCGAACTCGGCGACGCCAAGAGCTACTACGACGCGTGTGCCGATGAAGTGCTCAAACCCGTGCGCGCGTTCATCGCACAGAAGGGCTGGCGCGCCCGCTTCGAGCAGCGCATCGGGCCGGCGGCCGAACACATTGCCGAGGCAGCCACGAAAGAGGAGTTCAATCTGATCGTGCTCGGTTCGCACGGCCATTCGGCGCTGCTGAACCTGGTGCTCGGCTCCGTGGCCACCGGCGTGCTGGCGCGCTGCAAGACGCCTGTGCTGCTGATTCGCTGAACCGGGAGACTCGGGCCGAAATGGCCCCGCTGTCACACGGTTGCCACGCAAGCCCCCTACCGTGCCTCTTATGGGGCGCGTGGTGCGCTCCAGCTCTCACCAGTTCGGAGGCGCACATGGCACAGATCGACGACAACATCGTCAGCAACGTTTCATCCAACCCGCATTTCAACAACGTCGTCGAGGCGCGCTTGTCGCGCCGCGGCCTGCTGGCTGGCGCCGCGTATACCGTCGCCGCCATGCTGGGCGGCGTGGGCGGCCTGCTGAGCAGTGTGCCGGCCCAGGCCCACGGCCGGCGGGGCCCGCTGCTCGGCTTTGCGGGCGTCGCCGTCTCCAGCGCCGACCAGGTAGTCGTGCCACCGGGCTACACCGCGCAAGTGCTGATCGCCTGGGGCGACCCAGTCTCCGACGGCCCCGCGTTCGCACCCGACGCGAGCAACACCTGGCAAGACCAGGAGCGCCAGTGGGGCATGCACAACGACGCCATGGTGTACTTCCCGATCCGCGGTTCGCGCCACGGCTTGCTGGTGCAGAACAATGAGTACACCGACGACGTGCTGTTGTTCCCTGACGGTACGGCGAACTGGAGCGCGGAGAAGACGAAGAAGTCGCTTGCGGCGCACGGCGTGTCGATCATCGAAGTGAAGCAGGTTCGCGTCGATGGGCGGGACGACGACGGCGATGATGATGATGATGACGCAGTCGATGACAACGCGAAACACCATCGGCGTCGCGTGCCTCGTCAGTGGCAGGTGGTGCGCCCGTCGAAGTACGCGCGCCGCATCACCGGCTACACCCCCATCGCGATCGGCGGCCCGGCCGCGGGCGACCCGCGCCTGATGACGAGCGCCGACCCCACCGGCCGCCACGCGCTGGGCACGCTGAATAACTGCGCGATGGGCTACACGCCCTGGGGCACCTACCTCGCCTGCGAAGAAAACTTCAACGGCTACTTTCGCAAGACCGGGCCACAGACCGCGATCGAGCGGCGCTACGGCATCACCGCGGGCGGCTTCGGCTACCTGTGGCACACCACCGACACGCGCTTCAACGCCGACCTCGAGCCCAATGAAGCGCACCGCTTCGGCTGGGTCACCGAGATTGACCCGTTCAAACCGCGCTCCACCCCCGTCAAACGCACCGCGCTGGGACGCCTCAAACATGAGGGCGCATGGGTCCAGGAAGCGCGCGACGGCCGCGTCGTCGTCTACATGGGCGACGACGAGCAGAACGAGTACATCTATCGCTATGTGTCGCGCATGCCGTGGCGGCGCTCGTTCCGGATGGGCATCCACCCGCTGGACCAGGGCACGCTGTATGTGGCGAAGTTCAACGCCGAGGGGGAAGGGCAATGGCTGCCCCTCACGCCCGAGAACCCGGCTCTCGCGGGCCGTACCCTGCCCGACATCCTGATCAACACACGCGCCGCGGCCGACGCCGTGGGCGCCACGATGATGGACCGGCCGGAGTGGATCGACACCTTCCCCGACAAGCTGACCGCCATTGCCACGCTCACCAACAACAGCCGGCGCGGTACGAACCCGGCATCAAGCAACGCCACCAACGGCAGCAGCGCCGCCGCCTCGGCGCGCCCGAGCGTGGACCGGGCGAACCCGCGGCCGGCCAATGCCTACGGCCACATCATCACCTGGAGTTACCGCAAGGACTGGACCGAACCCACCTTCACCTGGGACATCTTCGCCCTGTGCGGCGACCCCGCCATGCCGGCGCACGGCTCGACGATCGTCGGCGACAAATACGGCTCGCCCGACGGCATCTATGTCGCGCCGAGCAGCCGCGTCTGGATCCAGACCGACGTCTCCGGCAGCACGCAGAATGCAGGCGCCTATGCCGGCTTCGGCAACAACCAGATGCTCTGCGCCGACCCGCGCACGCGCGAAACCCGGCGCTTCCTCACCGGGCCGGTGCAATGTGAGATCACGGGAGTATTCGTGACGCCCGACGAACGCACGATGTTCGTTGGCATCCAACATCCGGGCGAGGCGCCAAGCGGATCCCTCACGCCGGCCCATCCGAAGCAGTTCAGCAGTTGGCCTGACGGCCCGACGGGAGGCCGACCCCGATCATCGACGATCGTCATCACGAAAGACGACGGCGGCGAGATCGGCAGTTGAAACGCTGAATCGACAGCCGGCGGCTATGCCGGCCCGACGGCGAAGACCGCCACCGCGATCGCCTTGCCCTTGAACTGAACTGGCGCCAAGGTGTCGCACGCCACGCCGAGCGCCAGTTCGCAGCGCGTCGCGTCGTCGATCAGGATCGTGCGCTTCGCGATCTTGGTATGCGCCTCAAGCCGCGCCGCCAGATTCACCGTGTCGCCGATGCAGGTGTAGGTGGCGCGCGACTGCGTGCCGGTGTAGCCCGCAACGATGTCGCCCGTGGCGATGCCCACGCCGATGGCGATGGTGGGCTTCGCCGCGGCCACGCGCTCGTGGTTGAACAGCTCGATCAGCTCCGTCATCTCCAGCGCCGCGCGCACCGCGCAAGCGGCGTGGTCCGGCAGCGCCAGCGGTGCGCCGAAGATCGCCATCAGGCCGTCGCCGATCATCTGATTCACTACGCCACCATGGTTGCCGATCGCGTCGAACATCAGCGCGTAATAGGCGTTCAGCAGCTCGTGCGTTTCTTCGGGTGGCTGCGATTCCACGAGCGAGGTGAAGCCGCGAATGTCGGCAAACATCACTGTGCCGCGAATGCGCTTGCCGCCCAGCGCAAAGCCCGATTGCTGCAGGTCTTGCGCCACCTCGGCGGTGGCGAAGCGACGCACCATGTCGCGCATTTGATCGCGCAGGCGTTTTTTCTCCAGGCTCGCATTGATGCGCGCTTTGAGCAGCACCGGGTTGATGGGCTTGCTCAGGTAATCTTCGGCGCCGAGCTCGATGCAGCGCACGATGTTCGTCAGCCCCTCCAACGACGACGTCACGAGCACCGGCAGATCGCGCAACTTGACGTCCGCCTTGAGGTGTTCGAGCACCTCGAAGCCGTCCATCTCGGGCATTTCAATGTCGAGCAACAGCATGTCGAACGACTCGCGGCGCAACATCTCCAGCGCGATGCGGCCGTTCTCGGCGCTCGACGAGCGGTGCCCTTGCAGCTCGACGTTGCGCGCGAGCAGCAGCCGGTTCACCTTGTTGTCGTCAACGATCAGCAGGTGCGCGGCACGGTCGCGCGATTCAGCCATCGCGCAGCGCCGTCAGCGCCGCGGCGACGCGGGCGTATTCTTGGTCCAGGGCTTCGAGCGCGCCCGCGCTATCGCCATCGCCAGCGGGCGGATGCGCGATCTCAAAACCTTTGTGCTCCAACTCGCGCGCCAGGCTGCCCAGCCGCATCGCGCCGAAGGTCAAACCGTTCGACTTGAGCGAGTGCGCAACACGCCGGAATTTGTCGGCATCGTTCGCCACCAGCGCGCCGCGCAGCTCGGCCAGCATCGTCGGTGCGTCTTCGAGAAAAGTGCCGATCAGCTCCTTCGCGAAGTCTTCGCCTGCGCTGTCTTGCAGCTCCTCGAAGACGGCGATATCGATGGTGGGATCGCTCATCGTGCGGCCTGTTTCATGGTTTCACAGTGACGTTCGCGCACGTACCGCCGTGGCGGGCGATGCTGCGCCGCCTCAGCGGGGTGCGGGCTGATTCAGCAGCACGGCGTAGCCGCTGCTGGGCAAGGCGCCCTGCGCATTGAAAATCTGCCAGGTGCCAAGCTCGGAGACGATCCACACCTCCACCGCGCCCGCCTCCAGGTAGAGCCGGGTTTTCAGCGCCATCTCTTCGTCCGTGTTCGACGGCGAGCGCACTTCGACGCAGATTTCGGGCGCCGCCGGGAACGGCGTAGTGTCGCCGTGCCGCGCCAGGAAAGCGGACGATGCCCACGCCACATCGGGGACACGAACCCCCTCGGTCGTGGCGATCGAGCATTCGACCAGCGACTCACCCGCGGGCAGTTGCTGGCTCAGCGCCACCGCGATGGCCGCTTGCTGGCGCCCGTGTCGATTGCTCGCAGGACTCACTTCGATCACCCCATAGGCATTGAGTTCGATCTTGCCCGGCAGGTCGCGCAACAACGGGTCGTTGCACAGCTCGGCCCAGCGCAGCACGAGCGCTTCGTGAGAGGTGATTTGGCCCATGGGTTGGCTTCTTGGAAAGCGGTGTCTCAGTATAGGGGCGCGGCATCGCATCCCGGATCGCAGTGACGCGTCGAACCCCCTGGAGCGGCACGAGCACGGCTAGCCGAAATGATCGTCGGACGAGCTGCTGGGCGAGAGTGTCAAGGCCATGACGCCTATCCCTCGCCAATCGGGTCGTCAGTGCCAGCGGTCATTGATGCCACGATTGCGCCTTGCAAGTGTACCGGCGCACAGGCACACTGCTCGCGTCATTGCACTTGGGGTTGAGCATGAGATCAAGGATCATTTCATCCGACCCGGAAGTACTGGGCGGCACGCCCGTGTTCGTGGGAACGCGCGTTCCCCTGTCTGCACTGTTCGAGAATTTGGCTGACGGGTTAATGCTCGACGAAGTTCTGGATGCCTTTCCCACCGTCAGTCGCGAAGCGGCGCTGGCTGCATTGCGCGAGGCCGAAGCCTCGCTTTCGCGCGAACAGGCGACAGCCTGAACCTTTTCGTCCTGACTCCGGTCGTTCAGGTGCGTGTCTTGGTAGACGAATGCATGCCCCGCCAATAGCGCGAGTGGCTGTTGGTGGCCCAGCCAGGTTGGACCGTGGTCACCGTGCAGAGCGCGGGCTGGGCGGCCATGAAAAACGGCGCATTGCTGCGCGCGGCCGACAGTGCATTCGATGTACTGATCACCGCCGACAAGAACATGCACCATCAACAAAACTTCGTCGGGCTGAACATTTCGGTTCTGGTCTTTCCCACAAATCGGGCCAAGCTCGTGCGCGCGGGCGTGGCCGCCTTGGTGCAGTCCCTGCCACGCATGGAGCCCGGGCAGAAGACGACGATGGATCTGGCGGCTGCTGACGAATGGCAGCACGCAAAGCGGGTCGAGGTGCTGGTGGAAGGCGACGTCTCGCGACATGTCTTCAATGTTTAAGTCCACGGATCAGCCGTTTGACGTGGACAAGCGGGGCGGCACCTGCAGCAGCGCCTCCACTAGCGCATCCACCCGGATCGGCTTGGTCACATAGTCGTCCATGCCGGCGGCCAGGCACTCCTCGCGGTCGCCTTGCATCGCGTTGGCCGTCATCGCAACAATGCGTGGGCGTTCGCCCGGCTGCCACGTTGCCGTGATGCGGCGCGACGCTTCCAGCCCATCCATCTCGGGCATCTGCACATCCATCAGCACCACGTCGTAGGGCTGGCGCTGCACGCATTCGATGGCCTCGATGCCGTTCGCTGCCAAGTCGGCGCGGTAGCCCATTTGCTGCAAAAGGCGCATCGCGAGCTTCTGGTTCACGACGTTGTCCTCAGCCAGCAGGATGCGCAGCGGGTGGCGCTGCGCCATGCCGGCGTCGAGCTTGGGCTTGGCTGCGGGCGCTGCGGCCTTGGGGGCGCCGCTCACGAGCAGGGTGACCAGCGTATCGAACAACTGACTCTGGCGCGGCGGTTAGCCTTGTCCAACGTGGTATGAGCCTGAACGAGGCACGTATTTCCAACGAGGTATGAGCCTGAACGGGCCGGTTGTGAGGGTCGAATCGGGGCGGGTTCTGCAACACCTCGGCAGACGCCGCTTGACCCGCTTGAGCGACAGCCAATTCGGCCGATGCCGCCCGGGCCTGCTGCGCCACAGCAGCGAGATCGATGCGGTGCGCCAGTGCCGCGACGGCCTGGGAGGCGAGCATCGCCAGCAGCGCCCGCTCGGCGTCTTCAAAGCGGGCGTGCTTGCCTTCAATGTCGGCGTACAAGCAGCCCAACGGCCCCTGCGCCATCATCAGCGGCGCGACAAGGCAGCTGCGCTGCAGCGACGGCTCGGCGCCCTCGGGGCCGTGGCGCAGCCGGCTCGCGCCGCCGGCCATGGCCTCGTTCAGCCAACGCGCAACGGCCTGCAGCAACGCCTCGGCACCCTCGCCGGCGGGCAACTTCGATGCGGCGATGCGCGGCGCTGCCTGGTTGGGCTGCATCACCAGCAGCACACGCTGCGCGCCCAGCAGCCGCGCGGCTTCGCTGACGATGGCCGCGTGCAGCGCGGCTTCGGCCTTCAGCTTGCCCAGGCGCAGCGGCAATTGCGCCAGCCGGTCGAGCCGCGAGGGTTCCGGCGGCCGGGTCTTGTTTGATCTAGTTTCCATCGCTGCTTTCATGGGTGGCGCCTTGCATCGCTTTGAGACGCCGGTGGTTCTTGATGATCTGCAGGGGCCTTCCGGCAATCAGCTTGAAGCCCTCAAGGCAAGCCGTGCGATGGACGGTTGCGACGGGCTTCCGAGCAATGTATATTGATGACGTTTAGATCAACATTCGAGAAACATTCATGGCACTCCAGATCGCAAATCCAACCGTGGTCAGCAAGGTCGAACGCCTCGCCAAGCGCACCGGGCTGAGCAAGACCGCCGTGGTCGAGCGTGCCGTCGATCGGCTGCTCAGTGAAACCGCGCAGCCGTCCAAACAAGCCGCACGCCTGACTGCCTTGCTCGCCCAGCTTGACCGCATCCCGGATCGCAGCGACGCTTCCAACCCCTTGGAGTGGGACGCGCACGGCTTGCCGAAATGATCGTCGTCGACACCTCCGCGATCGTGGCGATCGCTTTTGCGGAACCCGAGCGTGACGCTTTCGTGCAGGCGATTCAGAGCGCCGAGCGCGCCCTGATCAGCACTGTTTCCGTCGTCGAGGCGCGCATGGTGGTGCACGGCCGGCGCGGCCAACGCGCGGTCGTCTTGGTGGATGACCTGCTTCGATTGCCGATGTTCGACATCATCCCGCCGGGGCCGGCCGAAATGAACGCGGCCTACGCCGCCTTTGTGGCCTTTGGCAAGGGCAGCGGGCATGCGGCCGCGTTGAACTTCGGTGACGTGTTCAGCTATGCGCTGGCCAAGGTTCGAGGCTTGCCGTTGTTGTACAAGGGCATCGATTTTTCGGAGACCGATATCGCCAGTGCGATCAGCCCGTGACCCGAGGTTCACCGCCGGCACGCCTCGCGCCTGCGCCGCGACGTTTCGCTGCGCTGGGTCAGCGTTCACCGCGCGCCCTCACCTGGTTCAATGCCTCGACCAGCGCATCCACCCGGATCGGCTTGGTCACGTAATCGTCCATCCCGGCGGCCAGGCATTCTTCGCGGTCGCCCTGCATCGCGTTGGCGGTCATCGCCACGATGCGCGGGCGCTTGGCTGCATCGCTCCAGCGCGCCACGATGCGCCGCGTGGCCTCCAGCCCGTCCATCTCGGGCATCTGCACGTCCATCAGCACCACGTCGTAGGTCTGCCGGGCCACGCACTCGATCGCCTCGATGCCGTTACTCGCCTGGTCGGCGCGGTAGCCCATCTGCTGCAGCAACCGCATGGCGAGCTTCTGGTTCACGACGTTGTCTTCGGCCAGCAGGATGCGCAAGGGGTGGCGCTCGGCCATGCCCGCGTCCATGCGCGGCTTGGCTGCGATGGGCGCGGCCTTGCGCGCCTCGTCGTGCGCCAGCAGCGCCGCCAGCGTGTCGAACAGCTGGCTCTGCCGCAGCGGCTTGGCCAATGTGGCGGCGAACAACGAGTCGGTCGCCTCCTTGCGCCCGTGCGAGCTGAACAGCACCAGCGGCAGGCTGTGCCCAGCCTCGCGGATGCGCGCGGCGAGTTGAGCGCCGTCCATGCCCGGCATGTGCATGTCCACGATCGCCAGGTCGTAGGGCTGGGCCTGGGCCGCACCCTTGAGCATCTCCAGCGCCTGCGCCGGGAACTCGGTGTCCTGAACCACCATGCCCCACTTGGCGGTTTGCAGCGCGAGGATTTTGCGATTGGTGGCGTTGTCGTCGACCACCAGGATGCGTTTGCCCTTCAGCGCGGGCTGTTCGCCGATGAAGTCTCGGCGGGTGCCCTCTGGCAGCGCGGTCGGCGTGCAGCGAATCGTGAAGTGGAAGCTGCTGCCCTGCCCCACGCCGGCGCTCTCGACCCCCATCGCGCCGCCCATCAGCTCGGCCAGCAGCCTGCTGATGGCCAGGCCCAGGCCGGTGCCGCCGTACTTGCGCGTGGTGCTGCTGTCGGCCTGGCTGAATTTCTGGAACAGGCGGCTCTTGCCTTGTTCGGACAGACCGATGCCGGTGTCGCGCACCGTGAAATGCAGTTGGCCGGCCTCGGCCCTCACCGTCAGCACGACCTCGCCGGCGTCGGTGAACTTGACCGCGTTGGACAGCAGGTTCGCCATAATCGGCCGCAGCCGCGTCACGGCGCCGACGTTGGCCGCCGGCCCGTCGCCGTCTAAATGGTACGCCATGTCGAGCTGATTCTCGGCCGCGCGCGCGGCCACCAGGTCGAGCGCCGACTCGACGC
>JANOLJ010000259.1:0-4093 GCA_031419715.1 Burkholderiales bacterium
GCCGAAGAATCCGCAGCCGCAGAGCAAGACGATCCGTGCGGCAGGTCGGCCTGGTGAAGGCGCCCCTCCGGCATCGCGGCCGTCGCGCCCGCGCGGCAACGCAGTCGTGCCGCGCAACGCCGAGGCGTTCAAGACGCGCGAGCGCTCGCGCCCGGCGCCGCATGCGCAACCTGGTGGTCACGAAGTGCGGCGCCACCCCGATGTGCAGATCAAGACGGTGCGCAAACCGTCGCGGCCGTCGCCGTTTGCCAAAGGCGCTGGGCCTCGTGCGAAAGCTTTCGCAGCGGTCTAGCAGCCCGTTTAGCAGCCCATCCGCGTGTATCGCGGCTGGGCCTTCGCCAGCCGCAAGGCCCCTCCCGGGCCCTTGCGCGCGGGCTCAGCCCAACAGCTCGACTTCGAACATCAGCGTCGCGTTCGGCGGAATCACGCCGCCCGCGCCGCGCGCGCCGTAGCCGAGCTGGGGTGGGATGACGAGCAGGCGCGTGCCGCCGACCTGCATGCCTTGCACGCCTTCGTCCCAGCCCTTGATCACCATGCCTTCGCCCAGGCCGAAGTCGAACGGGTCGCCACGGTCCTTGCTGCTGTCGAACTTCGCGCCTTTGACGCCGGAGTTGTAAAGCCAGCCCGTGTAGTGCACGCTGACCTGTTGGCCGGCTTCGGCGGGCGTGCCGCTGCCGGTGACAAGGTCTTCGTACTGCAGGCCGGAGGCGGTGGTGATCATGGCAATTTCCTTGTTTGCGTGGGTGGAAAAGCCGCGATCATGCCATCCACTTCGCCCGTCACTGCGCCCGTCACTGCGCCCGCCACTGTGCTTGCCACTGTGCTTGCCACTGCGCACAGGCCTGTGCCAGCGTGTTGGGAAGCGAGGCCGTGTCCAGGGTCAGGCCCAGACTCGCTGCCGCATCGCACAACGCGCGCGCCGGGTCTGACACATCGAGCGCGCGCGCGCCGTTTCGCTTGGACAGCTTCTCGCCGTCCGCGCCGAGCAGCAACGGCACATGCAGGTACGACGGCGTGGCCAGCCCGAGCACGCGCTGCAAGTGAATCTGGCGCGGCGTGTTGTCGGCCAGGTCTTCGCCGCGCACGACATGTGTGACGCCCTGCGTCGCGTCATCGACGACGACGGCGAGTTGATACGCCCACAAGCCATCGGCGCGGCGCAGCACGAAGTCACCGACGTCGCGCGTCACGTTCTGCTGCTGCGCGCCCAGGCGCCGGTCTTGCCACTCGATGTGCAGCGAATGCAGCGGTCGCTGTGTTGACGCGGCGGCGAGCAGGCGAATCGCGCACCTTGGGTCTTCGTGGACGGCGTCGCGGCAGGTGCCAGGGTAGATCAACTCGGTGTGGCGCTCGCGTGGCCCGCCCGTCGCAGCAAGAACGGATTCGATCTGGCGCCGCGTACAGCGGCAGCGATAGGCCCAGCCGCGCGCCAACAAATCGTCAAGCGCGGATTGATAGGCCGACTCACGGCTCGATTGATAAAGCGGCGGCGCGTCGGGCATCAACCCGCACGCCGCGAGCTGCGACATGATGCGCGCCGCCGCCCCCGGCCGGCAGCGCGGCGTGTCGACATCTTCGATGCGCACCAGCCACGTTCCCGCGTGGGCCCGCGCATCGAGCCAGGACGCGAATGCGGCGACCAGCGAGCCCGCGTGCAGCGGCCCGGTGGGCGAGGGCGCGAAGCGCCCGACGTAGCCCGAGCTCAACGGGCACACTGCGCGCGGCGCGCTGATCTATCGGGCATCGGAACGGCGTGCCGGCTCATGGCCGAGGCTGCGCATGCCGCTCGAGCAATGCCTTGCGCGTGGCCGGGCGCTTGAGCTGCTCAAGCCACCAAGTGAGCGCCAGACCCGCCGGCTTGCGCCGTCCCTTCAGGCCAGTCTCGATGCGCCAAGCGTAGCCCAGGCGCACCGCCTGCTGCGGGCGCTGCACCCGGCGCACGACAAGCCGCCCGGCTTCGACATGGGGGCGCGCCATCGGCTCCGTAATGAAGCCGCAGCCCAGGCAGCGCAGTTGCGCCTCGATCTTGGCCTGGACGGTGGCCACCGTCAGCACATCCTGGCCGGGCAGCAGATTCACTGTCAACGGCGAGAGGCGCTGCGCAGAATCGGCCACCGCCACGGCGCGGTGCTGCACGAGTTGCGCGTCGCTCAGTGCCTCGGTGTTCGCCGCCAGCGGATGGTGCGGCGCGACCGCGAACACGAACTCCAGCTCGCCGAGCGCCTCAGTCGCCACACCTGCCGGCGCCGCGGCGTGTAGGCCCACGCCGATGGCCAGATCGGCCTGGCCGCTCACCAGCGCCTCCCAGGTGCCCGCCAAGACTTCGCTGCGAAGCCGCAGGCGCGTGGCGCAGCCGGCGCCTGCCTGCGATGCATAAAACGCTTCGCACAGCTCGAACATCGTCACCTGCGACAACACGCCGTCCACGGCGATGCCGAGCTGCGTTTCCCAGCCGGTGGCGATGCGCTTCACGCGCTGTGCCACGGCCTGGGTTTGCGCGAGCAGGCGCCGCCCTTCGCCCAGCAATTCGCTGCCCGCCGCGGTGAATTTCGCCTGGCGTGAGCTGCGGTCGAACAACAGCACGTCGAGCGCATCTTCCAACTGCCGCACGTTGTAGGTCAGGGCCGAGGGCACCTTGCCGAGTTCGCGCGCCGCCGCGGCAAAGCTTCCCGTGCGCGCGATCGCGTCGAGCATCGCCAGGGCTTCGGGGGTCAGTACCAGGTGCGCTTCGCTCATGGGTGGGGTGGGTGATGGTTCGAGCTTCATCTTATTTGAACGGCACCTTCAAGGCACGGTGACGTTGCCGAGGCACCGCTGTCTTACAGTGCATGCAACGTGCAATTGACGTGCAATTGAAGGGGCATCACGATGATCACACTGAGGAAATCGAACGAACGCGGCTACGCCGACCACGGCTGGCTGAAAAGCTTTCACAGCTTTTCTTTCGCCGACTACCACGACCCGCGGCACATGGGGTTCTCAAACCTGCGCGTCATCAATGAAGACCGCATCGCGCCGGGCACGGGCTTCGGCACGCATGGCCATCGCGACATGGAAATCATCAGCTATGTGCTCAGCGGCGAACTCGCGCACCGCGACAGCCTGGGCAACGGTGAGAAGGCCGGCGCGCCGAGCGGTGTCATCAAACCCGGCGACGTGCAGCGCATGAGCGCCGGGCGCGGCGTGACGCACAGCGAATTCAACAATGCGCCGAAGGACACGACACACTTCCTGCAGATCTGGCTCACGCCTCATACGACAGGAATCGCTCCCGGCTACGAGCAACGGCACTTCAACACCCAAGCCAAGCGCGGTCGCCTGGCCTTGGTGGCCAGCCGCGACGCGCGTGAAGGCTCAGTGCTGATCCACGCCGACGCCAGCGTCTACGCCGGATTGTTCGATGGCGGCGAGGTAGCCGCGCTGCCGCTCGCCATTGGCCGCTGCGCCTACGTGCATGTGGTGCGGGGCGATCTGGTCGTGAACGGGAATGCCGTCGCGGCTGGCGACGCCGTCATGCTGCGTGACGAGGCGCAAGTGCAGCTCGCGCATGGCGCGGGCGCCGAAGTGCTGGTGTTCGATCTGAAAGCGTGAAGGGAGCATGACCATGGAAGGATTGCGACTGATGGTCCTGGCCGGCAGCTCACGGCCGGGTTCTTACAACGGCAAACTCGCGCAGGTTGCGCGCGGCATGGCGGTGCACGCCGGGGCGCAAGTGACGCTGCTGGACTTGCGCTCGCTCGCCTTGCCTGTGTATGACGCCGAGATCGAAGCTGCCGGCATTCCAGTGGGCGCGGTCAAATTGCGCGACGCCCTCGCTCAGCATGACGCGATCATCGTCGCATCGCCCGAATACAACGGCTTCCCGACGCCGCTGCTCATCAATTCGTTCGACTGGGTCTCGCGCGTGCCTGCGGGCAACGGCATGCCCGCCGGCCTGGCCGCGCTGGCGGGCAAACCAGTGGGCGTGATGAGCGCGTCGCCCGGGCCTCTGGGTGGCATGCGCAGCCTGATGTTCACGCGCCAGTTCCTGCACAACGTGCTGGGCATGATCGTCGTGCCCGAGCAGTTCGCGCTGCCTACGGCGGCGCAAGCT
>JANOLJ010000260.1:0-15000 GCA_031419715.1 Burkholderiales bacterium
TCTTGGGGCTGTTCGTTCGAATCCCGCCGGGACAGTGGGCTGTCAGTGGATGCACAACCCCCAGCACAAGATAGCTTCAAGCCGAGGTCCGAAACCGGTCGGATGAGACTCGTGTAGTTTCTGTGTAATCCTGCAGGGAAAAGTGCACAAGGTTCGGGAAGAATTGGGCCCCCTGCCAAGCGGTGAACACGCGATTGACCCACAAAAATCAGCGACTTGGGAACAATCGAGAATCGCGGAGAATGGCTGGAATCAACACTGAAAATCCGCGTGTCGGTGGTTCGATTCCGCCCCTGGCCACCAGCCCCCCGCTGGCCGCAAGCTCGTGAGCCCCGCCCCTACACTGCGGCCCACCATGAATGAGCCGCGCTACGCCTGGGTTGTCGTGTGGGCGGCATTCGTCAGCCTGGCCGTGATCTTTGGCGTGGCCTACTCGTTCGCCGCGTTCTTCGAGTCGTTCAGCGGCGCGTTCAATGCGCGCCGCGCCGATGTCTCGCTCGTGTTTGCGTTGTCGGGCGGCGTGTACTTTGTGCTCGGCGCGTTCGGCGGCATGTTGTCAGACCGCTACGGCCCGCGCGCCGTGTGTTGCGCCGGCATGGGCTTGATCGCGCTGGGCCTGCTGCTCAGCAGCGTCGCGGATTCGATGATGACGATCTACGCCGCCTACGGTGTCGGAGTCGGCGTGGGCATTGCCCTGGTCTACACGCCGGCGATCGGCTGCGTGCCGCCCTGGTTCACCGTGCGCCGTGGTTTCGCCGCGGGCTTGGCGAGCGCAGGCATCGGCGCGGGCACGGTGGTGGTCCCCTTGCTTGTGGCCCTGGCCATTGCCCAGTTTGAATGGCGCTCGGCGCTGCGCGCCCTGGCGCTTGGCGTCTTGCTCGTTGGCGTCAGCGCGGCGTGGCTGCTGCGGCGTGCGCCCCACCCAGCTGCGGCTGGCGCCGTGCCGAACGGCCTGCGCCTGGGTGAAGCCCTGCGCAGCCGGCGCTTCTGGTGGTTGTATCTGGGGGTCGTCAGCGCCGCGCCGACGATGTTCATTCCCTTCGCCCATGTGTCGGCGGCGGCGCGCGATCTCGGGATCGACGACGCCCGCGCGGTCGGCCTGGTCGGGTTGATCGGCGTCGGCAGCCTGATCGGGCGCTTTGCGATCGGCGCGCTGGCCGACCGCATCGGGCGCCTGCGCACGCTGACGCTGCTGCAGGCGTCGATGGCCTTGTCGTATCTGTTGTGGTGGGGCGCGCAGGGCTCTGTCGCGCTGGCAATCTTCGCCCTGTGGTTCGGCCTGAGCTACGGCGGCATCGTGTCGTTGTTGCCGGCACTGTGCATGGACCTGTTCGGTGCGCGCGCGGTGTCGAGCATCATCGGCACGCTCTACACCGGCGCCGCCGTGGGCAACCTGTTCGGGCCGGTGCTGGCCGGCGCGATGTTCGACGCCCGGGGCAACTACACCTGGGTGATCTTCACCTGCCTGTTTCTGTCGACGATCGGCACTGCCGCTTCAGCGCGCTTGGCGGCGCTGCGCACGCCGGTGTATTGATCTCAGCACGCCAGGCGATGTTGCTCCATGCGGATCACTTCGCGCGCCTTGGCCACGGCGTAGAGACGCGCCGCTTCGGGTGACGGCCAGCGGTGGCCGCCGGCGAGCATCTCGTCGCGATACGCCTCGCGCGGTTTGTCGACATTGCCGCGCACTCGATTGACCACAACGGTGGCGACGAATCCATCCCCGCGCTGACCACCCACCGCGCCCGCGTAGATCTGGTAGTCGCCTTCCGTTGTCGTCGAGAAACGCATCTCAGTCTCCTTGATGCACGGGTCCAATCGATGCGGTGATCTTCTGCCTGCGCGCCCGAACCTTCCATCCCACGGACATGGGGGCTCAGCCGCGCCCCGGTGAACTACGCCACGGATCGATGCGCCTTTGTCATGCACCTTAGTCGCGCCGAGCGCGACCGGCCTGACGCCCGCGGTCCGAGTCGTTTCGCCGCGGCGTCGATCGGATGCGCTCTGGCCCACGACAGAGCCGGGAAACGGGATCAAAATACAGCGCGTCGCCGAGAACATCGCCGCGCGTCCCCCATGCTTGCGTCTTCGTCATCGGCCACGACTTCTGAACCCGCGGTAGCGCTGCGCGAGAAGGCGTTCGCGCATCTGAATGCACAACAGCGCGAGGCTGTCGCGCATGGGCTGGCGCACGGCGCGTCCCCGAGTTCGCCCTTGCTCGTGATTGCCGGCGCGGGCAGCGGCAAGACCTTGACGCTGGCCTCGCGCGCCGCAGCGCTGGTGCTGGCCGGCGCTGACCCGCAGCGCCTGCTGATGTTGACGTTCTCACGCCGCGCCGCGCAGGAAATGCAGCGCCGCGTCGGGCGCGCGCTGCACCAGGCGCTGGGCTGGCGCGCCACGCAAGCGGCGCCCGAGCTGGCCTGGGCCGGCACGTTTCACAGCGTCGGCGCGCGGCTGCTGCGCGACTACGCGCTGCGCATCGGCTTGGCGGAGTCGTTCACCGTCATCGATCGCGGCGATGCCGAAGATCTGATGAACCTGACCCGGCAAGAGCTGGGTCTGGCCAAGATGCACAAGCGCTTTCCGCAAAAGGCGACGTGTCTGGCGATCTACTCGCGCGCCGTCAACGCGCGCGCGCCGTTGCGCCAGATTCTGCTCGACGCCTACCCCTGGTGCGGCGAATGGCACGCCGAGCTCGCCGCCTTGTTCGGCGCCTATGTAGCGGCCAAGCAGGAACAGCAGGCGCTCGACTACGACGATCTGCTGCTCTACTGGTGGCAATTGATGCAGCACGCCGAGTTGGCGCGCCATGTCGGTGCACGCTTCGACCATGTGCTGGTTGACGAATACCAGGACACGAACCGCCTGCAAGCAGCGATCCTGCTCGCGCTCAAACCCGACGGGCGCGGCTTGACCGTCGTGGGCGACGACGCGCAGGCGATCTACTCGTTCCGCGCCGCCGACGTGCGCAACATTCTCGATTTTCCGCTGGCGTTCCAGCCCGCCGCGCGCGTGATCACGCTGGAGCGCAACTACCGTTCGACGCAGCCGATCCTGGCGGCGTCGAACGCCGTCATCGCGCAGGCCGCCGAGCGCTACACAAAAGCCCTGTGGAGCGACGCTGCCTCCAGCGAACTGCCGGGCCTGGTGAGCGTGCAAGACGAATCGGAGCAAGCCTCATGGGTCGCCGACCAGGTGCTGCACTACCGCGAATGCGCGCTGCCGCTGAAGCGTCAGGCCGTGTTGTTCCGCACTTCGCACCACAGCGCCGCGCTCGAACTCGAGCTGACGCGACGTGATATCCCCTTCGTCAAGTTCGGAGGACTCAAATTCCTCGAAGCCACGCATGTCAAGGACGTGCTCAGTGTGTTGCGCTGGGCCGAGAACCCGCGCTGCCGGCTCGCCGGCTTTCGCGTCGCGCAACTGCTGCCGGGCGTCGGGCCGGCGGCGGCGCGGCGCCTGCTTGACACCATCGCCACGGCCGACAACCCTCGCGCAGCCCTGCTCGGATTCGCGCCGCCAGCCGCGGCGGCACTGGCGTGGCGCGAACTGACGGCGCTGTTCGGCCGTTTGGCGGCAGCCGGCGCCGCGTGGCCGGACGACATCGGCGCGGTTCACGAGTGGTACCGCCCGCACCTTGAGCGACTCCACGAAGACGCCGCGCTGCGCTGGCGTGACCTCGAACAACTCGCGCAGATGGCGCGCGGCTACACGTCGCGCGAACGCTTCCTCACCGAATTGACGCTCGATCCACCGCAAGCGAGCAGCGACGAGGCTGGCGCCCCGCACCGCGACGAGGACTATCTGATCCTCTCCACCATCCACTCGGCGAAAGGCCAGGAATGGCAGGCGGTGTTCGTGCTGAACGTCGTCGATGGCTGCATGCCCTCAGACCTGGCCACCGGCAGCATCAGCGAGATTGACGAAGAGCGCCGCCTGCTCTATGTGGCGATGACGCGCGCCCGGCAGCACCTGCACCTGATGGTGCCGCAACGCTTTTACGTCACGCAGCAACGCGCCCATGGCGATCGGCATCTGTATGCCACGCTGTCGCGCTTCATCCCGCCTGAGGTGGCATCGATGTTCCAGGCAGCCGGTCCGAGCGCGCCCCTGGCCGAGCCCGGCACGGCGGCCGAGCGGCCGGCCCTGCCATGCATCGACATCAGCGCGCAGCTGCGCTCGGCGTGGACCTGAGTCAGAAATCCTCGGTATCGATTTCCGCCTGAGTGAGCGCGTTGTAGCGTGGGCCCACCACCGTCTGCTGGTTGATCAAGGCGTCAAGCTCGGCCACTGTGTCGCGCGGCAGCACGACTTCCGAGGCGCCCAGGTTTTCTTCGAGGTGCGCCAGGCTCGTCGTGCCGGGGATCGCGATGACCGGCTCGCCGCGTGCGAGCAACCAGGCCAGCGCGAGCTGCGCCATCGTGCAGCCGGCCTCGCGCGCCAGCGCCTGGGCACCGGGCAGCAAGGCGAGATTCGCCGCGTAGTTCGCTGGCTCGAAACGCGGCATGCCGCGGCGAATGTCTTTCGCCTCGAAGCCCGTCACATCGCGCAAGGTTCCGGTGAGATAGCCACGCGCGACCGGGCTGAACGCGACGCATGCGGCGCCGAGGTCGCGGCATGCCTCAAGCACACCGATCTCGACGTTGCGACTCCACAGCGAATACTCCGACTGCACGGCGGCGATCGGGTGCACCGCGTGGGCGCGGCGCAGCGTCGCGGCCGACACTTCCGACAAGCCGAGCGCTCGAATCTTGCCCGCTTCCAACAGGCGCGACATCTCGCCCACCGAGTCTTCGATCGGCACGCGCTTGTCCCAACGATGCAGGTAGTACAGGTCGATGTGGTCGGTCTGCAAGCGCCGCAGACTGTCTTCGCAGTTGCGGCGTATCGCCTCGGGGCGGCCGTCGATGACACGCTTCATGACGTTGTCAAACATCACGCCGGCCATGCCGCCTTTGCTGGCAAGCGTGAACTTGGATCGATGTTTTCCCAGCACATTGCCCAGCAGCGTTTCGTTCGCGCCAAAGCCGTACAGCGCCGCGGTATCGAACATCGTCACGCCGAGGTCGAGCGCGCGCAGCAGCAGCCGTTCGGCGTGTTCGGGCGCGGGCGGCGTGCCATAGGCGTGGCTCAGGTTCATGCAGCCCAGGCTGATGGCCGAGACATGGAAGGGGCCGATACGACGTTGTTGCATGCGTGTGCTCCGGAGGCAGAGGCTCAAAGGGAATCGGCTGCGCCCGCAGCGGTGCACCCAAAGTTCAGGGGCTGGGCTTGAACTTGTTCAAGATCTTGTCGGCCTCGACACGCCAGTCGCTGCTCTTGCCGAATCCGCGCGAACCTTTGGTGCCAAACAAACCGGCGTCGGCTTGATCGGCAACCCACGCCTGGCGCTGCGCCGTGCCATCTGCCGACCAGGGCTCCAGGCCGATGTCGCGCACCGTCGCGGCGACTTCGCGCATCTCCTCGGCGCGGCGCCGGCCGTGCTGAATGGCGCGTTGGAAGAAGTAGGCGCCCTGCTGTTCCCAGTCGATGCCGGGGAAGGTTTCCTTCAACGACGCCAGCACCTGGTCTTCGACGCCATAGGCGCGCGCCGCGGTGAAGCTTTCGATGACACACGCTTCCAGGCCCTTGATCATCACGCTGCGGCACATCTTCGTCGCCGAGGCCACGCCGAGCTTGCGCGACACGACCTTGGCATCGAATCCCAACATCGTCAGCTTGGGGCGCAACTCGCCAGCGCGCGTTCCGCCGAGCAACAGCGGCACGCCGATGCGATACGGCGGCAGCGACGTCATCACCGCCCCCTCCACGTACACGCCACCAGCATCGTCGATGAACCCTGCCGCGCGCTTTTTCGCATTCGGCGAGGCAGAGTTCAGGTCGAGAAACCAGGCGCCGAACTTGACGGCCGGCGCGCACGCCTGGGCCACCGCCACCGCCTGGTTCGCCGTGACGGCGCTGACGATCAGTTCGCAGTCGTCAGCCAGTGCGCGGTGCGAGTCGCTCAGCTTGACGCCATGCTTGGCAGCGTGGGCCCGCATCTCGGAGGCGGCAGCGCCGGCAACGGCGAGTTTCACGTCATGCGCGACGAGCTTGACCACACCGAGTTCATGCAGGTCTTCGGCGAGGATGCGACCGACTTCGCCGTAGCCGACGAGGCCGATGCGCCATTGTTTGGGGTCAACGGGCAGGGCCATGATTCAGACTCGCCATCACGGCTGCTTGATCTTCAATTGCGCATCGAGCCGCGGGAACACGCGCCTGGCGTTGCCTTCGTACACCACGCGCTTGTCGGCGGCCGAGAGTTGCTTCGACGCTTCGATGTAGCGCTTCGTGTCGTCATAGTAGTGGCCGGTTTCGGGGTCGATGCCGCGCACGGCGCCGATCATCTCGCTGGCAAAGAGGATGTTCGCCACCGGTATCACCTTGGTCAGCAGGTCGATACCCGGCTGGTGGTAGACGCAGGTGTCGAAGTAGATGTTGTTCAGCAAGTGCTCCGTCAGCAGCGGTTTCTTCAACTCCTGTGCCAGGCCGCGAAAGCGCCCCCAGTGGTAGGGCACCGCACCGCCGCCGTGCGGGATGATGAAGCGCAGTGTCGGAAAGTCCTTGAACAGGTCGCTGGTGAGGCACTGCATGAACGCCGTCGTGTCAGCGTTCAGATAGTGCGCGCCCGTGGTGTGAAAACACGCGTTGCAGCTCGTGCTGACATGCACCATCGCCGGGATGTCGTACTCGACCATCTTCTCGTAGATCGGATACCAGTGCCGGTCGGAGAGCGGCGGGCTCGTCCAATGGCCACCTGAAGGGTCGGGGTTCAGGTTGATGCCGACGTTGCCGAATTGCTCCATGCACTTCACCAACTCGGGGATGCAGGTCTTAGTGTCCACACCCGGCGACTGCGGCAGCATCGCGGCGGGCACAAAGCTGTCGGGAAAGAGCTGCGCGACCCGATAGCAGAGTTCATTGCAGATCGCCGACCACGCCGCCGAGACTTCGAAGTCGCCGATGTGGTGCGCCATGAAACTCGCGCGCGGGCTGAAGATCGTGAGGTCGCAGCCGCGTTCGCGCATCAGCCTGAGCTGATTGCTTTCGATTGATTCGCGCAGTTCGTCGTCGGAGATCTGCAGGTCGCTGGCCCGGGGTTTCGCACCAGGATCGTTGATGCCTGCGATCTGCCGGTTGCGCCATGCTTCCAGCGCCTTTGGTGCCGTCGTGTAATGACCGTGGCAGTCGATGATCATCAGGATAAGCCCTAGGTGGCTGCGACGCATTATCCGGGACTGCGCGGCAAGTCTCACAGGTTTGGCGTGGTAAAACCGCCGACCTATGATGCACCTCGAAACCAAGATGGGTGGCTGGCGCACGGGCCGGATACCGCGAATGGGCGCCGCCGCGGCGCTGGCGTTCGCGGCGCCCGCTGCGTTCGCCGCGGGCGAACTGCCGGCAGTGCTCGGCATCCCGGTCGATTTCATCCTGTTCGCGCTGACGTTGCTTGGCGTCGCGCTGTTCCACCACCACACGCTGCGCGTCGCGCTGATCGGGCTGGCGACGATCGCGCTGTACAAACTCGCATTCACCGGGTTCAAGACGGGTGACGGCGTGCCGGGCCTGCTCAGCCACCTCGCCCATGAGTGGGTCATCCTCACCAACCTGCTGTGCCTGCTGCTCGGCTTCGCGCTGCTGTCCAAACACTTCGAGGGCAGCCATGTGCCCGCCGTGCTTCCGAAGTACCTGCCGGGGCAGGCCAAGGGCGCGTTCGTGCTGCTCGTGATGGTGTTCGTGCTGTCCTCGTTTCTCGACAACATCGCCGCCGCGCTGATTGGCGGCGCCTTGGCGCATACCGTCTTTCGCGGCAAGGTCCACATCGGCTACCTTGCGGCGATCGTCGCCGCGTCCAACGCTGGTGGTTCGGGCAGCGTGGTGGGCGACACGACGACAACGATGATGTGGATCGACGGCGTGAGCCCCGTGGACGTGTTCCACGCCTACGTTGCCGCCGTCGTGGCCCTGGTCGTGTTCGGCATCCCGGCGGCACTGCAACAGAACAAGCACTCGCCGCTGATGGCGTATGAGCCGGGCGGCGTGCCGGTGGACTGGGCGCGCGTGGGCATCGTCGCCTTCATCCTGGTCGCGGCGATTTCCACCAATGTTTATGTGAACGTGATGCACAACGACATCGCCGACCGCTTTCCCTTCATCGGCGTGGCCGTGGCGCTGGCGATCCTGGTCTCGGCGCCGTTGCGCAAACCCGACTGGAGCCTGTTGCCTGGCGCGACCAAGGGCACGCTGTTCCTGCTGGCGCTGGTGACTTGCGCGTCGATGATGCCGGTGGAAAAACTGCCTGCGGCGTCGTGGCAGTCGGCGTTTGGCCTGGGCTTCATCTCCGCGGTGTTTGACAACATTCCGCTCACCGCGC
This sequence comes from Burkholderiales bacterium, assembly GCA_031419715.1. Taxonomy (GTDB): domain Bacteria; phylum Pseudomonadota; class Gammaproteobacteria; order Burkholderiales; family Burkholderiaceae_C; genus JAEMQF01. The sequence goes on from JANOLJ010000260.1 coordinate 8,417, forward strand.
TCGCCCTCAAACAAGGCGGCTACGACTGGGGCATGCTCGCCTACACGGTGGGCTTCGGCGGCTCGATGATCTGGTTCGGCTCGTCGGCCGGCGTGGCGCTGTCCAATATGTACCCGGATGCGAAAAACGTCGGCCGCTGGGTCTACCACGGCTGGCATGTCGCGCTCGCCTATGTGATCGGCTTCCTCGTGCTGCTCGCCGTGATGGGCTGGCAGCCGTGGCCCAAGCGTGGCGACGCGCCACTCGCGCCGACGGCGGCGCAGCCGGGCCAGGCACCGTCGCGCTGAGTGCAAGACGTTTTCGCGATCACAGACCCGTCATGGAGACCCTGCTCGGAATCTGGAGGATTGCTGGCGGCTTCGGCAAGACCGGCGAGGGCGAGGCCGTCGGCTTTAGCTGAACGGCGGAGTGGCCACCGCGAAAAATTCCGACAACGAGCAAGGGGAAGTAGATGGAGTTTGGTTCTCCGGCATTTTGGATCGCGGTGCTTCAGATCATCGCGATCGACATCGTGCTCGGTGGCGACAACGCCGTGGTCATCGCAATGGCCTCGCGGCGCCTGCCCGAGCAGCAGCGCAACCGGGCGATTTTCTGGGGCGTGTTTGGGGCGATCGCGCTGCGAGTCGTGCTGATCTTCTTTGCCCTGCAATTGCTCAAGATCCCGTATGTCAAGATCGTCGGCGGCGTGCTGCTGCTGTGGATCGGCATCAAGCTCTTGCTGCCCCAGGATGATGGCGACCACAAGATCGACGCGAGCACGCACCTGATCGGCGCGATCAAGACCATCGTCGTTGCCGATGCGGTGATGAGTCTGGACAACGTGATCGCGATCGCGGCGGCGGCGAAAGACAGCCTGGCGCTGGTGATCTTCGGGCTGGTGGTGAGCGTGCCCATCATCGTCTGGGGCAGCAAACTGGTGCTGGTGCTCATGGACCGCTTCCCCGTCGTGATCGTCGGGGGCGCCGCGCTGCTCGGCTGGATTGCCGGCGATATGTTGGCGCATGATGTGGCGGTCAAGGACTGGGTGGTCGCGAATGCGCCCTGGCTCAAATACGGGGCGCCGGTGATCGGGGCCGCGCTGGTGGTGATTGCGGGGAAAATGTTCAGCGCGCGCGCGGCGCCAGCCCCTGTGGACCTGGCCGCACGGGATCGGAAAATTGAGTGAAAGGGATGCCATGCTGAAGCTGCTCGTCGCGACCGACGGATCGGAAAACGCCAACCGGGTGATCGATCATGTGATCCATCAGGCGGGCAGGTACAAAGAGCCTGTCGAGGTTCACCTGCTCAATGTGCGGCTGCCGCTGGCGGGTGTGAACGTGAAACTGTTGGTCAGCAGCGAGGACGTGGATGCCTACCACCACGACGAGGGCTTGGCGGCACTCAAGAGTGCGCGCGCGAAACTCGACGCAGCCGGAATCAAGTACGCGTTTCACATAGGCGTCGGCAACCCGGCGGAGGTGATCGCGCAGTACGCCCAGGACAAGCAATGCGAACAAATCGTCATGGGTTCGCGCGGCATGGGCACGGTGTCCAATCTGGTCTTGGGATCGGTCGCCTCCAAGACGATCCATCTGGCCAAAGTACCTGTGCTGCTGGTCAAGTGACGATTGTTGCGGCCACATGCGCGCCAACACCGCCACGCCCCCGCGCCTGAGGGGCTAGACGCCCAGGCGGGTTCTGCCACGATTGACCCGTTGCTGGCGCGACCATCGTGGCGCGGCGGCAGGCACTCGGGGAATGCTGTGCAGAAAAATTGGTTTCTCGAGACGATAGGCGCGGCGGGTTCGCGCGTGACGTATGACGTGAGCGTCTTGCCGTTCAGCGTCGGTCGCGACCTCGGCAACGGGCTTGCGCTTCAGGCCTTGGGCTTGAGCCGGCGTCACGCTGAACTGGCCGTTGAGGCCGACGGGCGCTTGCGCCTCACCGACTTGGGCAGCACGAACGGCACCTTCGTGAATCACGCCCGCCTCACGGGTTCATGCCTGGTCGGCGAGAACGACGTGATTCACTTCGGCAGGGCCGAATTCCGCCTCGGAATTCAGCTTGTCAGCGAAACCGGCGAAGCCATCGAACCCGAATTCGATGCCGAGCGTACCCTGCTGGTACCGGCCGGCAAATCCTTGAGCGAATACTTCGTTCCGCAGGAGCGTCAGTTCAAGGAGTTGCTCGCAGGCATCGGCATCTCGGCGGCGTTGCAGCCCATCGTTGATGCGCGCAGCGGCGCGATTTTTGCCCATGAACTGCTGGGTCGAGGCAGCCACCCCGAGCTGCCGCAGTCACCGATTCGGCTGTTTAATCTGGCCGCGCTGCTCGATTGCGAAGCCACGCTGAGCCAAGCGTTTCGCGAGCACGGCATACGCGCGCTGGGTTCGAGCCTGGCTGGGGCCACGTTGTTCGTGAATACCCACCCCAAGGAGACCTTCGAAGAGAGCTTCCTCGCCGCGCTGACGCTGCTGCGCCAGGATCCTGATGCGCCGAACCTGGTGATCGAGGTCCACGAGACCGCCGTGATGGAAGTGGCGCGCATGCGCGAGCTCGCGGCGCGCCTGGCCGACATCGGCGTTCAGTTTGCCTACGACGATTTCGGCGCGGGCCAGGCACGGCTGAATGAACTCGGCGACGTGCCCGCGCATTTCGTCAAGTTCGACATGGGCCTGATCCGCGGCATACACACCGCCAGCGATCGCAAGCGCCGCGTTGTCGGCGACCTGGTGCGTCTGGTGCTCGATCTCGGTTCGGTGGCGCTCGCCGAAGGGGTGGAGTTCGAAGAAGAAGCCGAAGTCTGCCGCGACATGGGCTTTCAACTGATCCAGGGTTACCTGACAGGCCGGCCGGTGGCCATCGGCATGCCGCACGCTGTGTCGTGATTCACAGCGTGGGCTTTGCCTGAATCGGCCTTCTATCAGCGTTCTATCGCTCCGAGGTCAACGGCTGCACCGTTGATGTTGCGAAGCGCAGGCAGGCGATTCGCATCGAGCTGAAAGCCCACGGGATAGCCTGAAAGCGCGCCCGGCCCGCCCGTGCCGGCATCGACGATGGCGTTGCCCGCCAGTGGCACAAAGCTGTTCAGGTCCATCGGCGCGGCGGCGCCGACGATCAAGCTCGCGGTGCCCGACACGTTGGCAGTCAAACTCGTTCGCGCAGCGGACCATCCACTGCGTATCCAGTTGACGCCCAGCACGAGGTTGCCGTCCTTAACCCAGCTCGCGCCGACGCCGTCGTTCTCCGCCTCGCGCAGGTAGCCCGTGCCTTCGAAATAGAAGACGTTGTTCCAGGCCTGGACCGTCTCGTCGGTCGTCGAGATGCGGAAGATTCGCCCACTCGCACCAGTGCCGTGCACCGTGTTGTTGAAGAAGTACAAGGTGCCCTTGCGGAACAGGGGCTCGCCCCAATTCGCGCCCGGCGCGCTGCCGAAGTGGTCGCCTCCGTAATGCACGATGGCGCGCGCGCCCGCGCCGTTGCGCAACAGGTTTCCATACACAAAGGTCGCGCGGTAGGCCGGATTGGCCAACGCGGCGCCAGGAAAGTCCTCGGCTTCCACCAGGTCCAGCGAGTGCGCGCCGCCCTCGATGAAGTTGTAGCGGATCACGCTGCCGACAGATCGGTCCTTGTGCTGGTTGCCGGTCGCGCCCGCGCGCATCGGGCCGTAGCGGTTGAACTCCAGCACCAGGCCCACGCTTTGCAGATACGTCGTGTGTTCAAACCAGTCGTTGACGACTCCGTTGTTGAAGAAATGGTTCGCCGCGACGCGCAGGTTTTTCGTCAGCGCGAAGTCGCCGTCGTCAGTGGATTTGCTGAAGATCGCCATCTGGCAATCGCTGATCTCGTTGTCGGCAATCGTGATGTCGTGGCCGCGCTCGACCCAGACGCAGGCGCCGAACTTGGAATACGGCTTGGTGGCTCCGGCGGCGTCAGTGAACGTGTAGTTCGGGTGCGCTCTGCGGATCGCCAGGCCGTCGATTTGCACATGGCTGGGCCGAGCCGTCCAGTCCTGCGTGGCGAGTGACTTGATGACGACGATGGAACGCGCCTGGTGGATGTCGCTCGTGCTCGCGCTGCCGCCATAGCCCGAGGCCAGCGCGGCCCGGGTGACCGCGGCGCTGCCATCGACGATCGGGCGCTCATTGTTCGGACCGCGCACGCCACAAATGCGCACCGGACTCGCCGCCGTGCCCTGCGCGGCCACGAGGAACTTGCCGGCATAGGGCGTCGCGCTGTAGAAGATTCGCACCGTGTCCCCAGCCTTCAGGGCTTCCCAGGGAACTTGATGCAGCGCTGTATAGGCCTTGCCGGGGCCGACTTGGTAGTCAACCCCTTTGCCGGACGCTTCGCACGGCGCCAGCGCTAGCACGGCGGGGGGCGGTGCAGGTGCAGGTGCAGGTGGAGGGGGTGGCGATGGGGGCGGCGGCGATGGGGGCAGTGGCGAGGGTGGTGGCGGAGATGGAGAAGGTGCAGGCGCCGGGGCGGGCCCAGGCCCTGCGGCCGAGCGGCGCAAGACTCGCGCCGTGCGCGCGGTGTTTCCGGCGCCATCTTCGGCGGTCACGGTGATCGTGTTGTCACCGGTTTGCAGTTGAATCGAGGCCGCGGTCCAGGTCGCGGCAGTCGCCGTGCCATCGAGTACCGCGGTGCCGCTTCCGCCTCGGTCGTTGGCCCAACGCACGGCGGTCAGCTCGCGGTCGTCCGAGGCCGTGCCCACCAGCCCGACCATGCTCGCCGAGCCGCCAGCGGTAGCGCCGCCGATGACGACGGTCGGCCCCGTATTGTCAGCCACGGCGCCGACGGGCGTCGGCGTATCGCTGCCCGCACCGCCGCAGGCCACCAATGCCATGCAGGCAAGCCCTTCAGCCAATGCCAGCAATACCGTGTTCAATTTGAATGTCATCCTGAGTATCCTTGGTGGTGGTCGCGTCGCGCCAGCCAGCGGTCTGGCCACGCTCCTCAATCCGATGCCGGGCGTCGCTGTTCGATGCCGAGCGTCGCTGTTACTTCGGCAGGCTCTTCCAGGCGCGCATCAACTCGCGCAGCGCCTCGGGTTTATTGGCCGGTGCGGCCCGGCCCGCCTGGTCGGAGTGATTGGCACCGTGGCAAGACGCGCAGACACGCACCTCGCCAGGCTGGAACGTGACCCAGACGCGCTCGCGAACCACCGCATTGCCGGCCGCGTCGGTGCTCTGCCACGCCAGAGCTCTGCGTGCCGGCACGAATGCCGCGGTGGAGCCGTCGGCGGCGATCTTCACGCTGCCCGCAGGTCCGTTCGGATTCGGCGGGTTCTTCGCCTTGCTCTCATGCATCGGGCGGGCGAGCGGCCGGCGCCCGTTGCGATAGCCGCGAACCAAGTCGGCCTGGAAGATCTGAAAGTGCGAGATGTCGTAGGTCTTGCCACCCTTGGGTGAAACCGTCTTCACGCCGCCGGGAACCTGCAAATTGAAGGGCTGAGCCTTGTCGGCACGGTCCCGGCTGGTCTGATCGCGGGTCACGATCATCGCCAGGTCGTTGCTCTTGAGCCAGGCGCGCAACGCCGCTTCATCAACCAATTCTTCATTCAGCACGGCACGCTCGGGCGCCTCAAGTGCAGTCGCCGCACGCGACGGCCGGGCGCGCGCGACCACTTCCACCGCTTCCAGCTCCCACAGGAAACCGTCGAACGACCGCAGCGCATCGGGGTCCCACCACGACACCGCCTTGCGTAGGCCGCCGGTGAGCGAGGCGCCGGCCTGCGACAGCCCGGTCGCGCCCTGCGGCAAGAGCAGCTTCAGGCGCATGTCGGTCATGTTCGCGGCCACCGCCTCGCTGACCGGCGTGTGGGTGGCAATCAGATTGCCATCCGTCAGCGGCAGGGGATTGCGGTAGCGCCCACCGGCCAGGCCACCTGCACCGTCGGCCGCGGTGACATCGCTGATCTGCATCTGCTCGGCATTGAGCGCCGGGTTGCCGGTGAACCTGACGATCTGATTCGTGCTCAGTGAGCCGAACTCGCGCGCATAAGTCGCGTAGTAGTTGCCGGGGCGGGCGGGGTCTTCTCGCAGGTGGAACAGGCCGCCATCGTGGCGGATGTACTTGCGGTTCGCGTGAAGGCTGTCGTCGGTGTAGTCCGTCAGTGCGGGGTCACTCGTGAATGACTTGGGCAGATAGCCGAACGACATCTCTTGCCGGCCGATGTGATTCAGCGTTTCTTCTTCCGTGCCGTCCTCGTTGATCTGCCACGGACTGAATATGTTGGTCGTGAACCCCGCCACCGGGCCGAACACGCTGCTCGATGGCTGGCGCGGCTCGGGAAAAACTTCGCTGACCGCGCCCAGGCGTGCCGCAGCCACGCTCTCGTCGGCGAAGTCGAAGGACAGGCCCGCTTGCTGGTCTTGCTGAAGGTGGTCCCAGCGGATGAAGATCAGGCGCCCGAAGCTGTCGATGCTGGGCGAGAACGCGCCGCTGATGGTGTGGTTGAGCAGCCGCAGATCGGCGGTCGCGGGATTCAGGCTCCAGATTCCGGTGATCGTCGGCGTGCTCTCGTATTCGTCGAGTTGGGGGTGGAGATGGGCTTCGCCGTTGCGCGGCCGATCCGAAGTGAACAGGACTCGGTCATCGCT
>JANOLJ010000261.1:0-27528 GCA_031419715.1 Burkholderiales bacterium
GGCCAGCAGCACTACGAGGAGCAGCAGCGCCAGCGCAGCATCGCCGCCCTCAAGCGCCGCGCCGCTGCCCTCGGCTTCGCCGTCATGCCAACTCCGAGCCCGGCATGAATACGGCCCTCAAACCGTTTTGTTTCTCATGAGGCGGTCCGGCCTACATCGCGCCGTTTGCTCACCCGCCGCTCAACGCCTGCACGATCTGCAACTTGTCGGTCGTGCTCAATGGCCGCGTCATGTCGAAGGTGGCGACGCCGTTGACGAAGAAGCGCATGTTGGGGCGCATGCGGTCCTGTTCGTCGATCATGCGAAAGCGGATGCCGGTGTATTGACGCTCCAGGTCGGCGAGCACGGCGCCGACCGTCGCGCCGCTCGCACTCACCCACGCCTGCCCGGTGTAGGAACGCAGCGGCGTGGGAATCAGCACTTGCATCGTCTCGCCGCGGCGGTGTCGAAAAAGTGGCAGCTACGCCAGCTCGGCGGCCTCTACCGCATAGATTTCCGGCAGGTGGCGCGCGAGGCACGACCACTGGGCGCCTTCGTCGCGGCTCATCCACAGTTCGCCGCTCGTCGTGCCGAAGTACAGGCCCAGCGGATCGCGCGCGTCGGTGCTCATCGCCTGGCGCTTCACTGTCCACCACGCCTGGCCGGGCGGCAGACCGGTGTCCTGGCGCTGCCAAGTCTTGCCGGCGTTGCGCGTCACGTAAGCCGCAGGTTGCCCATCCGGGCTGGTGCGCGGCCAGACGGTGCCGCCGTCCATCGGGAACACCCACACCGTGTCGGCGTCGCGCGGGTGCACGACGATCGCAAAACCGATGTCGCCAACGCGTTTGGGCATCTTCTTGCCGATGCGCACCCATTCATCGGAGGGCCGGTCGAGCCGGTAGATGCCGCAGTGGTTCTGCTGGTAGAGACGATCCGGGTTGCTGGGGCACAGGCGCACGCAATGCGGGTCATGGAAGGTAATCGTCGCCGGATCGAACCCCTCCACCACTTCCAGCCCTTTCACCAGTGGCGTGAAGCTGCGCCCGCCGTCGACCGACTCATGCACGCCGCCGCCGGACATTGCGAAGTACAGATGCCGAGAGTCGCGCGGGTCGATGATGATCGAGTGCAGCTTCGGCCCATCGGGGGTGCCGTCCTGCACGCTGCCCATCCATTCGCGGTATCGCGGGTCGTCGTTGATCGTCGAAAACGGCTCCCAGTTGACGCCGCCGTCCGCCGAGCGGAACAGCCCCTGCGGCGAGGTGCCGGCGTACCACACGTCCGGTTCGCTAGCTGGGCCCGGCGTGAGCCAGAAGGTGTGGTCCACCGCGCGCCCGGTCTGGCCCTCGGCGGCCTTGGCAAAGGCCGGCGGGCGCGCGGCCTCCTTCCAGTTGCGGCCGAGGTCTGTCGAGCGAAACACGGTCGGCCCGAGGTGCCCGGTCTTCGCCGCCGCCAGCAGCGTGCGCTGGTCGCGAGGGTCCAGCATGAGGTGGCTGATGATGTGGCCCAGAAAATGCGGCCCGTCGGCACGCCACGCCTTGCGCCGCGCATCGCCGTGGAACAGCCACGCGCCCTTGCGCGTGGCCACCAGCACGATGACGCGCTGCGTCGGGGTGGCGCGGGGGGCGCGAGAGCTTGCTGTTCGGGTTGCCGGCTTCCTGCTCGCCATCGTTCGCTCCTTCTCCGATCTTGTTGCTGGCTCAGAGACTGAGAGTTTTTTGAGCGTGCCCGAGCAGCGCGCCAGAAGGCGGCCGATCGAGGCGCAAAGCGCAGCCATAGCCCGGGCTATGGCGAGCATTTGCAACGACGAGCGGGCGGTTTCGGGTGTGATGAGCGGGCATGATCGAAAGACTTTCAGTCTCTCAGGCCTGGTCGATTCGATTCGATGCGGCTGCGAGTTTGCAACAGCCGGTTGGCGTCGTCCAGAGCAGCCACATTGCAAACGACATCTGGCGCCGGGTCGTGAGCGCGCTGGCGCGCTACGATGGCGGCAGGACATCAGGGCCCGCAAGGTGATCTCATGCAGCAGATGGCTCCCATGCTGACCCCGCATGTGCTCGCGCTTGACGACGACCCGGCCATCCGGCAGCTCGTGAGCGACTACCTGAGCGAGAACGATCTGCGCGTCACCGCGGTAGCGAACGGACGCGAGTTCGACGCGACGCTGGCGCGAGAAACGATCGACCTGGTCGTGCTCGACCTGCGTCTGCAGGGCGAAGACGGCATGCAGATCGCGCGCAAACTTCGCGAAACCTCGGCGATCCCGATCCTGATGCTCACTGGCCGCGTCGACGAGGCGGACCGCGTGATGGGCTTGGAACTCGGCGCCGATGACTACCTCACCAAACCGTTCAGCCCGCGCGAGCTGCTCGCGCGCATTCGCGCGCTGTTGCGTCGGGCTCGCGCGCAGGCGACGGTGGCAGAAGCGATAGCCCTGGTGCGCGCCTATCGTTTTGGCAACTGGGAGCTGAACATCGGCTTGCGCAAGCTCAAGTCGGCGCAGGGCAGGGCGGTGGACCTGACGAACGGCGAATTCAGCCTGCTCGCGGCATTCGTCTCGGCGCCGCAGCGCATCTTGTCGCGCGAGCAGTTGCTCGACCTCTCGCGCTTGCCTGGGCCCCGGCTCCCGCGGCGCCGCGCGCACGCGGCGCCGGTTGCGTCAACCGAACGAACCCATCGCCCCCGGGTAGCTCACTTCGTCGAGCTTGCCGGTGTCGACGTCATAGACGAATCCGCGCAGCGTGATCGCGTCCGGGCCGCTCGTGGGAATCCACGGGTGGTTCATGATCGCCGACATGCCGCGGCGCACGTCCCACGCGAGCCGCTCGCGGTTTTTCGCGTCGGGCGGCGCGTCGAGTGGCTCGATCTGCCCGCGGAAGGCGTGGAATGCCGACGGTGTTGCGGAGTGGTTCTTGCAGCTCATGAACTTGCGGTTCGTTGCCTGGCCGAGCAACTTCTCGGCCGCCGGGTCGCCCTCCAGGCCGGCCTTGAGCAGGTCGTCGGTGAACGCGAGCATGCCGCAGCGCGTGTGGTGGATCAGGATGATCTCGTTGGTGTTGAGCAGATGGTGCGAAATGATCAGGCAGCGGATCGCGTCGTCGGTGACCACGCCACCAGCATTGCGGATGATGTGCGCTTCGCCGGTTTGCAGGCCCAACAGGTCTTCCACGTCCAGGCGCGCGTCCATGCAGGCGACGACGGCGACGCGCTTGGACGGCTGGATCGGCTGCTTTCCCGGGTGAACCGGCTTGTGCAGCGCGGCGCCAGAGGCGTACTTTTCGTTGTTGCCGAGGTATTGATCGGTTTGCGATTTCGTCATGGCTTTTGCTCCTTTGCGGGTGCGGGCCGGCGACGCGGCGGTTGGATTGCCGCCGCGGACGACGGCGAGGTGGTGCGCGCCGCGCCGATCAGTGCATGTGTTCGGTGAGTATGGCCTGGGCGACGCTAGAGCGCGTATGGCCCCAGCGCAGCAGCATGCGGTCATAGACGGTGCGCTCGAGATCGTCGACCCAGCCGTCGGCGACGATGACGCAACTGGCCAGGCAGCACAGCAGCAGGCGATGCCGGGTGTCGCGCACGCCGTCGAGGATGTCGTCGATGGCTTGTGCGTCCTGGCTGTGCAGCCAGCCGTGCTCGGCGAGCGTTTGACAGGCGCCGTGGCGCAGTGCTTGCGCGATCTTCAGGAACGACGCCTTCGACACGCCAATGCGCTTGAATGCGTCAATCTCTTCGAGCAAGCGCAGGTCGCGCGGGTCGAATTTCGAGTGGCTCGCCATCACCATGGCCAGCACCTGGGCCATGGCAGCGGGCGTGTCGGAAGGCATCGCTTGCGTGTGCATGTAAATCCTCCACCAAGTTCGCGGGAGCGAAAGATAGACGATGCCGGGGAAGTGAGCAAGTGTTTTTATCTTTCGCCAGGCGCACGCGTGATTGCAGCTGCAATTGCGCTGCAACACCCATCATCGAAGATGACGCTGCGAGATCATGGCAGCTCCTGGTGTTCGTTCACCCGAGGCGCTGGCGCAAAGGTCTCGTCATCCCATTCGGTGATGTAGGGCGTGGCCGGTACTTGCACCGTGCGCCCGTTCACCTGCATCGCGCGCGTGCGCAGTTGCGGGTGCGAGATCAGGTCATGCACCGAATTGATCGCGCCGTACGCCGTCTGCGCCTCGGTGAGCCGGTCCACCGCCGCCGCATGGTTCAGCTCGGAAAACACGGCCTGGATCAGCGCTTCGAGTTCCACGCGGTTCGAGGTGCGGGCGGAGTTGTTGGCGAACTTCGCGTCGGTCGCGAGTTCGGGCCGGAGTATGAACGCAGCGCAGAAGTTGGCCCATTCGCGCTCGTTCTGGATCGACAGCACCAGTTCGCGGCCGTCGGCGCAGGTGAACGCGCCATAGGGCGCGATGCTCGGGTGTCGCAGACCAACGCGCTGCGGCGCACCCGCGCCATAGTGCGCCTGAAGGTACGGGACTGCCATCAACTCTGCGGCGGAGTCGAACAGCGAGACCTGGACGGCGCTGCCCACGCCGGTGCGCTGGCGCTGCACCAGGGCCTGCTGAATGCCGATCAACGCATTCATGCCCGCCGTGATGTCGCAGATCGACACCCCTATGCGCCCCCACGGCCCCGGCGCACCGCTGACAGCCACCAGGCCGCTCTCGGCCTGAACCAACAGGTCGTAGGCCTTGAGCTGGTGCAAGGGCCCGGATTCGCCATAGCCAGAGATGTCGCAGGTGATCAGGCGCGGGTGCGCGGCACGTAACGCAGCGGCACCGAAGCCGAGCCGCCCGGCCGCACCGGGCGCGAGGTTCTGGATGAACACAACGGCGGCGGCGATCAGCGATCGCAGATGTGCCTTATCAGGCTCGCGGCGCAGGTCGAGCGCCACAGACTCCTTGCCCCGATTGATCCACACAAAGTACGACGATTCGCCGAACACCGCGCTGTCGTAACCGCGCGCGAAGTCGCCCTCGGGGCGCTCGACCTTGATGACGCGCGCACCGGCGTCCGCGAGGCGACTGGAACAGTATGGCGCGGCCACGGCCTGCTCCAGCGCCACGACCACGATGCCCTCGAAGGGTTTGCCGGTCATAGGGAAGTCCTTCAGTGTTCGCGCATCTCGCGAGCTGCGATCAGACGGTTCGGGCACCGTCGACCGGGAACTCGACACCGCTGATGAATTCCGCGGCATCGGTTGCGAGGTACAGCGCGGCGCCCGCGACGTCGGACGCGCGGCACAGGCGCCCCAGCGGAATCGTGGCGATGAAGCGGGCGCGGTTCTCCGGCGTATCGGGAACACCCATGAACTTCGACAGCAGCCCGGTCTCGCCCATCACCGGGCAGATGGCGTTGACGCGAATGTTGTCCGGCCCCAGTTCCACCGCCATCGACTTGGAGAGCAGGTTGACGGCGCCCTTGCTGCCGTTGTACCAGGTCAGGCCAGGGCGGGGCCGAATGCCGGCGGTCGAACCGACGTTGAGAATCACACCCTTCTTGCGCTGCCGCATCAGCGGCACGACGGCGTGTGCCATGTGATAGATCGACTTCACCGCGCCTTTGCGGCCGGAGGCGTGATCGCTCATCTCGGCCTGCATCTGGTTCATCTGCACCAGCAAGGCTTTCGCGTGCGCGAGCAGCGCCTTGCCGGCGGGCGTGGGCTCCACACCGCGCGGCGAACGTTCAAGCAGGGTCGTCTTGAAGCGGTGTTCCAGCAGCGCCATGCGCCGGCTCGCCGCGGCCAACCCGATATGCGAGGCTTCCGCCGCCTTGGTCAGGCTGCGCAGCTCGGCGGCGCGCACGAACAGGGCAAGCGAATCGACGTCGGGAAGCATGGTTGTGGCAAGGTGTGGCGGCAAAGTATCTCATCGCCCTGCGCGGCGCCGGTGCCTCCGAGACGCGTCGAACGAACCTGCTGGGTCGTCGAGGCGCTGGACCAGCGGTGAGTCGCGTTGTGCAGTAACGCGTACAAACCAAGGACCGACCCATCGCGCGATCAATGTTGCCGAGATCGTTGGGCCATGCGACAGGGCACTTTCGCAGGGAAAGCCGATCGAACCCCGCCATGGAATCAGCAAAGCAAGCGCTCATCTGGGGCCTTGGCCTGGCGTTCGCCTTGGCCGCGGGTGCCGTGCGCGCCGATGTGACCAACCCCATCGAGTCGGCCGGTTGCCGGCACGCGCTGGAGATGCTCCAGGCTCAGGAGGCTTTCCTGATCGCTTCCCGTCGGGCGTCCGAAGCGCGTCCGACAGCGCCCGGCTCGTCCATCGATGGGTTGCGGCGCAACGCCGCACGCGCCTGCCTGGGCGGCACCGGCGACCCGCCCCCGCCGAAGCAGATTGCATTGCCGCCGATCAGCGTTTCGCCCATTGTCGTGTCGCGGCCGACGCCACCACTGCCGGCGCCGTCGGTCCAGGCGCCGCCGCCGCCGCGGCGCGTCGAGCCACTGGTTTTCGTGTCGGCGTGCGACGCTGACGGCTGCTGGGCGAGCGACGGTACGCGCTGGATTCGCTCAGGCGGCCACCTGATCGAACCGCGCGGCCTGTGCAGCGGCACGCAGGGCACGCCGCTCATCTGCCCCCGATGAGTCTTGCGGGATGGGCTGCCCGTGAGGGCGATCGCGCGGCCCTGCCGTAAGATGGTGGCGCCATGCGTCGCACCGGATTTGTCACGCTGTGCTTGCTGTCGCTCGGAGTCGCGGGCTACGCGATCACCGTGTATGGCCTCATGCCCCTGGGCGCTGTGTTGCACCCCGACATGTGCGCCACGTTCGAGGCGAACCGCTGGGCGATCTACGCGCACATCTTTGCGTCGGCCGTGGCGCTGAGCCTCGGACCGCTGCAGTTTTCGTCGCGCCTGTGCATCACGCTGCATCGCTGGCTCGGCCGCACCTACCTCGGCGTGGGCGTGCTGGTGGGTGGCGTATCGGGCCTGTACATGGCCGCGCACGCGTTCGGTGGTGCGGCTGCGCGCCTGGGTTTCGCCGCGTTGGCAATGGCCTGGTTGTAGACCGGCGCGCGCGCCTACCTGGCGATCCGGATCGGCGAGATCGCTGTGCATCGCCGCTGGATGGTGCGCAATTTCGCGCTCACCTTTGCCGCGGTCACGCTGAGGCTCTATTTGCCGGCGTCCGCGGTGGTCGGCGTCGAATTCGAGCTTGCTTACGCCGCGATCGCGTGGCTGTGCTGGATTCCCAATCTCGTGTTCGCCGAGCTGCTGTTCAACCGCGGCCCAGGTGCGCGCTTGGGTTCGTCGACACCCGAACGGGCACTCGCCTCGCGATCCGATCGCTGAGTGACGCCCGCAATGGCCGACGGGCAGGCTCCGGCCCGCTTGCGCCTTGCGGTATGGTTGCTCCATGTCCGCCCACTCCAACCATCTTGCGCTGTGGCTCGACCGCCCGCTGGAGCTGGGCCTGGATCCGAAGAGCCTGGTGCTGCTGGTGCTGACCTTCATCGTCGGCACGCTCACTCTGGGCACCGGCCGCACGACCGTGCTGCAGGGCGCGGTGCATGTCGTGATCCTGGCGGCTTTCGTGGTGCTCACGATCCTCCCGTAGGAATGCGCTCGGCCGCCCGCATGCGCGAGCGGCAGGCTTCGACCACCCATAATCTTCTCGCGGACACCAGCGCGTCGACATTGAAGCGGCGCACACTGCCGCGCGCCGACCTCGACGACTTCTGTAGACTGATATCGAAATGCGGGCAGCCCAATGATCTACTCAAAATCAATCCGGCGATTGGCCAAGGAGGCGGCCCGGGCGCGCTTGAGCCAAGTGCCCGGCAGCGCCTTTGCCGGCTTGGGCCTGGACCGCGCCCGCCTGGCCAGCCTGATGGACGGGTTCAAGGGCCAGATGGTATTTCCCGGCCAGCCCGGCTACCACCAGGACCGCCAGGAATCCAACCCCGCGTTCCAGGCCTATCCGCTGCTCATCGCCTACTGCGAAGCCTTCAGCGATGTGCAGCAGATCCTCGCCCTGGCCACCGACTTCGGCCTGAAGGTGGCCTGTCGTTCGGGTGGCCACAGCACCGCCGGCTACTCGGTGAATGACGGCATTGTTCTCGACACCAGCCGCCTGAACGACGTGAGCGTCGATGCCGCGGCCAACACCGCCAGCGTCGGGCCAGGCGCCACGTTCGAGAAGCTCAACGCCACGCTCGATTCCTATCACCTGCATGTGCCGGGTGGCGGCTGCCCCGATGTCTGCGTCGGTGGCTATATGCAAGGCGGCGGCTATGGGTTCACCTCGCGCGAGTTCGGCATGCACTGCGACAACGTGCAGTCGGTGCTGGTGATGCTGGTGGACGGCAGCATCGTCAAGGCCGACGCCGGCAACCACGCCGATCTGTTCTGGGGCATCCGTGGCGGCACCGGCAACAACTTCGGCGTGCTGCTGCAAACCACTTATCGCTTGCAGGCCCTTTGGCAGATCTGGGGTTTCGGATTGCGCTGGAGCCTGGCCAACGCGCCGGCCGCGCTGGTCGCGATGCAGCAGGGCTATATGCGCACCGGTGCCTCGGCGCGACTCGGCTACATGACCGTGATCACGCTGCAAGCGGACGGGCAGCATTGGCTGCTGATGCGCGGCGTATACGACGGCACCCAGGCGCAGGCATTGCAGGAGCTGGCACCGCTGCTGGCCACGCCCGGCGTGCAGTTCGACATCGCGCTGCAGCGCAATTCCTACTACCGGATCAACACCCTGCTGCTGGAAACGCCACCCTGGGAGATTCCGTACGTGCCGCCACAGCCGCCCAATACCACGGTGAAGGAAGACAAGCAGGCGGGCTACATCGCCAAGCCGGTGCCGCTGGCGCATTGGCAGAAGGTGGTCGACTACTACCGCACGGCACCGGCGCCGTTCAACACCGTGGTGATCGAACCCTATGGCGGCGCGATCAACGCCCACCCGGTGTACGGCAATGCCTTCGTGCATCGCAACGTCGACATGGATTTTTTCGTCGACACCTTCTGGGTCAACGATGCCGACCAGGCGGCTGCGGTGGCCTGGCTGGATGGCTTCATGAATCTGATGGCGCCTTACTTCAACGGCGAGGTCTATCAGAACTATCCGAGGCGCAATACGCCCGACTATCGGCAGGCTTATTGGGGCGATGCCTTTTCGGCGCTGCTGGCGTGCAAGCTGCGCTACAACAACGGCACGCTGTTGGATTTCGAGCAAAGCATCTCGGCCGGGCCCGCGCCCAGCGCAGGCACAGCCGCGGTGCCGATCCCGCCGGCTTGCGCCTTGTCGCCCGAGCCGTACTCGATGCCGACTTCCGCGCTTCAACCCGCGCTTCAACCCGCGCGTCAACCCGCGCCGTAGCCCGTGGCGGCGCACATGACGCTTGCAGAGCAGCTGCAGGCCAAGACCGAACAGCTGGCCGACTCGATCGAACAGCAACTCGCCGTCAGCTCGATCCTGGTGGCCATCAACAAAGGGTCGGGCGACGCCTCGCCGGTGTTCGACGCCATCCTGGCCAGCGCGCTGCGCCTTTGCGATGGCCTGTTTGCCGATGTGTTTATTACCGATGGCAAGCTGGTGTACCTGACCGCGCACAACTTCACCGGCCCCAGCGCGGCCAGCGAGCGCATGGATGCATTGCAAGCCGCCTACCCATTGCCGCTCAAGCCCGAAGTGCTGCCCGCCCGGGCGATGCTGCAGCGCTGTGTGATTCATTTTCACGACGTGCTCACCGATCCCAATGTCACGGCGCTGACGCGCCAGCACGCCCGGGAGACCGGCTACCGAAGCGGGCTGGTCGTGCCCATGGTGCGCGACGGTATTGGCATCGGGGCGATCGGCGTGGCGCGCGCCGCGGTCGGGCCGTTCTCAGAGCGTCAAATCCAGCTGCTCAAGACCTTCGCCGACCAGGCCGCGATGGCGCTGGACCATACCCGCGTGCTCACCGAGCTCGCGGCACGCAACCGCGAGCTTTCCGAAACCCTGGCGCAGCAGGAGGCGGTGACGCGCCTGCTGGTCACCGTCAACCAGGCGCCGGACGATGAGCGCATCGTCTACAGCGCCATGACCGTCAACGCGGTGCGGCTGTGCAACGCGCACTTCGGCGCGGCGCTGCGCTACGACGGTGAGCGGGTGTACTTGATGGCGCATTCGCAGGCGTCATACGAGTGGCGGGCCATCGCCGAACGCGCCTTCCCCGCCGCGCCGCCGCGGGACAACATTGCGCTGCGCGCCGTGCTCGAGCGCGCGGCGCTGAACGTCGCCGACATCGAGACCGATGCGCAATGCTCCGAATCGACGCGCGCGCTCGGCCGCGCACTGCATTGCCGATCCGTGCTGGCCGTGCCGATGCTGCGCGCCGGCCAGCCGGTGGGCGTGATCACGCTCGCCGGGCAAGAGGTCGGCGCCTTCACGCAGCGGCACATCACATTGCTGCAATCCCTCGCCGACCAGGCGGTGATCGCCGTCGACCGCGCGGAACTGATCACGGAGTTGAAGAACCGCACGGTTGAACTCACGCGCACCGTGGAGGAGCTGACCGCACTCAACGAAGTCGGTCACGCGCTCGGCGCGTCGCTTGAGCAGGACGTGGTGTTGCGCACCATCATGCAACACGCGAATCGGCTCGGCGCCATCGATGGCAGTTCGATCTATGAGTACGACGAGGGCAGCGGCATCTTTACCGAGCGCGCCTCGCTGGCGCTCGGTGAGATCACCGGCGGGCATGCGGCGGTGGTTCGCGAGGGCGAAGGCGCCATCGGGCGGCTGGCACTGACCATGGAGCCGATCCAGATCGCCGACATCGCGCTCGACGCCAGCTACCAGAGCCGGGCCCGCGCGAGCCTGCTGGCGGCGGGCTTTCACGCCCTGCTGGCGGTGCCGCTGATCCGCGAGGCGCGGCTGATCGGCGGGCTGGTGGTCGGGCGCAAATTGGCCGGTGCTTTCGAGCCGCGCACGATCGAAACCCTGCGCACCTTCGCGGCGCAATCGGCCCTGGCGATCGAGAATTCCCGGCTCTTTCGCGAGCTGCGCGAGAAGGGCCTCGCGCTCGAAGCCGCGAGCCGCCACAAGTCGGAATTTCTGGCCAACATGTCGCATGAGTTGCGCACGCCGCTGAACGCGGTGATCGGTTTTTCAGAGGCGCTGATCGAACGTTACTTCGGCGAACTCAATGACAAGCAGGATGAGTACGTGAAGGACATCCACACGTCCGGCGCGCACCTGCTCGCCCTCATCAACGACATCCTGGATCTGTCGAAGATCGAGGCCGGGCGGATGGAGATCCACATTGCCGAGTTCGACCTGCCGTCGGCCCTGCAAGACGCGATGACGCTGATCAAGGAACGGGCGCAGCGCCAAGGTCTGCAGCTGAGCCTGGACTGCGCGCCGGAGCTTGGGGGCATCTGCGCCGACGAGCTCAAATTCAAGCAGATCATGTTGAACCTGTTGTCCAACGCCGTGAAGTTCACGCCCACCGGGGGCTCGGTGCGGGTCAGCGCGAGGCTCTCAGGCGACACCGTCGAGATTGCGATTGCCGACACCGGCGGCGGCATCGCGCAAGAGGATCACGACGCCGTGTTCGAAGAATTCCGCCAGGTCGGCAGCGACCTCACGCGCAAGGCCGAGGGCACCGGGCTGGGCCTGCCGCTGTCCAAGCGCTTTGTCGAGCTGCATGGCGGGTCGATCGGCATCAGCAGCGCGATCGGGCAAGGCTCGACCTTCACCGTGAGGCTGCCGCTGCGTCCGCAAGGCGGGCGTGCGTCCCCGGTGACACGGCCCTGATGCGCTCGATGCTGCACATGTTCGGCAAGGCCTTTCAAGATGTGCCCAACTACAGCGGCGCTCAACCGAGCGCGGCCTATCTTGATCGGCTGCTGGGCAGCGACACCTTTCTGGCACTGGCCGCGATGCGCGGCGGGGACGTCGCCGGAGGGTTGGCGGCCTACGTGCTCGACGTCAAGTGAGCGTCGACGCCGGGATGCGAGGTTCGCGATTGTGCTCAAGTGGGTTGCCGAGTCGCTGACCCCATTGCACGCTGAGCGAACCTGAGCAATGCCGGGAGGGTGAGGCCGTACGTCGCAGTCCCGGGTGCGGCGGGTGGGCACTTTCCGGCGTGACGCGCAGCGCCACAATCGGCGCCATGGACCTGCTCAAGCCGCTGATCGCGCTGCTCGCGATCGTCAACCCCATCGGCGTGGTGCCGTTCTTCATCCACTTCACCCAAGGCTTGAGCGCCGCGCAGCGGCGCCGCACGATCCGCGTGAGCGCGCTCACGGCGTTCTTCGTCATCGCCGTGAGCGCGATCGCCGGGCTGAAGATCATCGAGTTCTTCGGCATCTCGCTCGCATCGTTCCAGGTCGGCGGCGGCACGCTGCTGCTGATCTCGGCGATCCAGATGCTCAATGCGCAGCCTGCCGAAGGCAGCAAGGAAGACGTGAGCGAAGGCAAGGGCAAGGCCGACGCCGGGGCGAGCATCGCCGTCGTGCCGCTCACGATTCCGCTGCTCACCGGCCCGGCGACAATCTCGACGATGGTCATCTACGCCGAAAAAACGCGCCACTGGTGGGAGGTGGGCGTGCTAGTGGGCTACGGCATCGTCGTCGGCATCGCGACCTTCATCGCCTTCTCCGCGTCCGCGCGCATCGCCAGGGCGTTGGGGCACACCGGCATCAACATCATGACGCGGCTGATGGGGCTGATCCTCGCCGCGCTCGCCGTCGAGCTGCTCGCCGACGGGCTGATGAAGCTGTTCCCGGTGCTGGCCACGCCGTTGGCGGGGTGAACGCTGCGTCTGATTGAGAGCGCCGCAGGCTTTCGTGCGCCTATGAGCCCGACGGGGGCGTTGCGTTGCGGGCCGGTCACGGCGCCGGTTTCAAACGCAATCTGCACGCCACGGTCGGAAACCTTGCAGTAGCGCAGGCGGGCGACAGTGGCGCCATTCGATCACCGACACGGAGATTGACGATGAGCAAGCGATACGAACCAACCCTGCGGGCAGATGCCCTGTTTGACGCTGACGCTGACGCTGACGCTGACGATGCCGACATGCCGACATGCCGATGTGTCGATGTGTCGATACACCGCCGATCGACAAGGGGACGCTCGACGACCTCGACCGTTGCGCCGATTTGAGTTCGGTTCGATCAGCAGGGAACCAGGCCGATGAACGCGGCAGCTACGTGCGCCTGTGCGTGCGCGATACCGGCGGCGGCATCGAAGTCCACAGTGAAGTCGGCGTGGGGTCCACGTTCACCATCTACCTGCCGTGGCAGAGTTGCGTCACCGCGCCGCTGCCGCTGGACGAGTCCGCCGCACCGAACGGCAACGGCGAAACCATCCTGCTGGTGGACGACGAGGAATCGCTGGTGCGCCTGGGCGAGGAGATGATCGCCGAGCTTGGTTACGAGCCGGTGGGCTTCACGTCGAGCCGCGCCGCGCTCGCCACATTCCGCGCCGAACCGCAGCGGTTCAGCGCCGTGCTGTCGGACGAATCGATGCCCGAGATGACGGGCTCGGAAATGGCCGCCGAGATTCGCCGAATCCGGGCCGACATTCCGATCGTGCTGATGAGCGGTTACGTGACGTCGGGGCTGGCATCGCGCGCCCACGACAACGGCGTGGCCGAAGTGCTTGCCAAGCCGCTCATCTCGCGCGACATTGCGCGCAGCTTGGCGAATGCGCTGCGCCCTTGAGGTTCACCGGATGAATTGCCCGCGCATCCTGTGGGGGTGGCAGGTGCGCGCGCCGCTGCGAGTGACCGGCTGCTAAACTGGTCAGAACACTAGTCAGCGCGGGGTGACGATGCAGACATGGCCGGTTCAGGATGCGAAAGCACGATTCAGTGAATTCCTCGAGGCGTGCATCGACAAGGGTCCGCAGATGGTGACCAAGCGTGGCGCCGAGGCTGCCGTATTGGTGCCTGTGGACCAGTGGCGCCGGCTTCAAGCCGCGGCGCGCCCGTCGCTCAAACAGTTGCTGCTTGCCGAGGAGGGCCGCGCCGAGTTGCTGGTGCGACCCAGAGGCGCCGCACGCAGACGCAAGCACGCAGCGGGAGTTTGAAGCGCATGTACCTGCTCGATACGAACATCGTTTCGGAACTGCGCAAGCCCCGGCCGCATGGGGGCGTGATGGCCTGGTTGAAGTCGACCGCGGACGCGGACCTGCACCTTTCGGCCGTCACGCTCGGCGAGATCCAGGCGGGTGTCGAAGTGACGCGCGAACAAGACGCCGACAAGGCCCGTCAAATCGAGGATTGGCTCGAACTCGTGGCCCAGTCCTACAACGTGCTGCCCATGGACGGTGCGACGTTTCGAGCCTGGGCGAAATTGATGCATCGACAGTCCGACACGCTGTACGAGGACGCGATGATCGCGGCGACCGCGGCCGTGCACAACCTGACGGTGGTGACGCGCGACATTGCCGACTTTGCGAGGTTTGATGTGCGGCTGCTGAATCCCTTCGTCCCAACGAAGGCGTGACAAGCGCGGCGTTCAGCGGGCCCGCGCAAGCCTAAGCAACAGCTTCAGAACCTGCTGGCTCACGTCGCCACCGTTCACTTCAACGCGAAACGCACATTCATCGGTTTCTTCCCCGGCAAGGTGACGGTGGCCACAAGCTTGGTGCCTGGCCCCGTCTTGAACGCGCCTCGGGCCTCAAGCTTGTCATCGCCCGCGGGCGTGAGCGTGGCCTCGGCCTTGTCACTGCCGCTCAGGATCGTGATCTTGCCGCTCGCGCCTTTCACGCTGGCCGGCTTGCCATGGTCACGCAGGTGCAGCGTTAGCACATCGGGCTTGGCGACGAGTTCGAAGTCCATCGCCGTGGTGCCGACGACCACGCCACCGTGCAGCGGTTTGTGGTCGTCTGCGGCATGCTGATGCTTGCCCGTGGCAAAGCTCAGGCCGCAGGTGGTGAGCAGGATCGCGGCGAGACAGGTTTTGAGTTTCATTGGGCGCTTTCGTTCGGGGTTGGGTGGGTGGGGTTGGGGGCGACAGATAGGTGACGGCGACCTTTCGCCGGTCAGAATGCCTCGGCGCTCTTGTCGTCGAGCAGCGCAATCGCGCTTCTGCGGCCGAACAGCCAGAACATCGCGGGTGTGAGAAAGGTGTCGAGCAGCGTCGAGCTGATGAGCCCGCAGAAAATGACCACCGCCACCGGGTGCAGCACTTCGGTGCCGGGGCGTTCGGCCTCGAACAGCAGCGGCGCGAGTGCGAAGGCGGTGACGAGGGCCGTCATCAGCACGGGGCTGAGCCGCTCCAGCGAGCCGCGAATGATCATCTTGTGGTCGAAGCTCTCGCCTTCGATGCGCATCAGGTTCAGGTAGTGGCTGACCTTGAGAATGCCGTTGCGAACCGAGATACCCGCCAGCGTGATGAAGCCCACCAGCGCGGCCACCGACAGCGGCTGGCCCGACAGCCACAGCCCGATCACCGCGCCGACGAGAGCCAGCGGTATGTTCACCATGATCAGCGCAGACAGCGTGACCGATTGGTAGCGGCTGTACAGCACGACGAACATCAGCGTGAGCGAGACGATCGAGAGCAGCCCGACCAGGCGCGACGCTTCTTCCTGCGCCTGGAACTGGCCGCCCAGGGTGATGAAGTAGCCCTCGGGGAGTTTGGTCTCGGTCACGATTTTGCGAATGTCGGCGACGATTTCAGACAACGCCCGACCTGACGCATTCGCCGACAGCACGATGCGGCGCTTGCCGTCATCGCGGCTGATCTGGTTCGGTCCGTCGCTGTCTTCGATGCTCGCGATTTTGCTCAGCGGAATGCGGCCGTTCGGCGTCTCGATCAAGATTTGCCCCAGGCCTTCGATGGCGCGCGCCGTTTCGGGCAGGCGCACGACGAGCGCGAAGCGGCGCCCGCCCTCGACGATCTGGCCGATGCGCTCGCCCTCGACTAGGCTTTGCAGCGTGGCAAGCACCTGCGGCGCGGGCACGCCGTATTGCGCGGCCGCGGCGTAGTCCACACGCACCTTGATCTGCGGCGCGAGCACCTGTTTCTCGATCTGCAGGTCGGCGATTCCGGGGATCGTGGCCAACCGGGCGCGCAGCAGGTCGGCCTGGCCGCGCAGCGCGTCGAGGTCTTCGCCGAAGATTTTGATGGCGATCTGCGAGCGCACGCCCGACAGCATGTGATCGATGCGGTGCGAAATCGGCTGGCCGATCTCCAGTGCCGCGGGCAGGTTGATGAGGCGCGAGCGGATGTCGGCGTTGATTTCCGTCATGCTGCGTTTCAGCTCGGTGGCGGGCTTCAGGCCCACGTCGAGCTCGCTCACATGCACGCCTTCCGCGTGTTCATCCAGCTCGGCCCGGCCGCTGCGCCGGCCCACATGCGTGACCTCGGGCACTTGCTTGATCAGCACTTCGGCCTGGCGCGCCAGTGCAGAGGTCTCGGCCAGCGTCACCCCAGGGTTCAGCCGCAGGCCGACGAGCAGCGTGCCCTCATTGAACGGCGGCAGGAAGGTCGTCGGAAAAAACGGCACCGCAGCCGCCGCCAGCAGCACCGCCACGCCGGCCGCGACGAGCGCGACTTTCGGCCGGTCTAATACCGCCTGCAAGCTGCCGCGGTAGTGGCGTTTCAGCCACGCCAACATCCGCGTATCGCCATGGTCCAGCGTCTTCATGCGCGGCAACAGATAAAAACTCAGCACCGGCGTCACCGTCACCGACACGACGAGCGACGCCAGCGTCGACACGATGAAGGCGATGCCCAGCGGCACGAACAGCTTGCCTTCCAGCCCGGGCAGCGCGAACAGCGGAATGAACACGAGCACGATGATCACCGTCGCATAAAGGATCGCAGAGCGCACCTCCAGCGTCGCGCGAGCCACCACTTCGATGGGGTGCAGCCGGTGCTCGGGGTGCTTGATGCGGTCTTGCTTGAGGCGCCGCATGACGTTCTCGATGCCGACCACCGCGTCGTCGACCAGGCCGCCGATGGCGATGGCCAGACCGCCGAGCGTCATCGTATTGATCGACAGGCCGAAATAGCGAAACACAAGCGCGGTGATGAAGATCGACACCGGGATGGCGGTCAGCGCAATGATCGTCGGGCGCAGCGTGCCGAGAAAGAAGAACAGGATGACGGCCACAAAGATCGAGGCGCCGATGAGCTTGCCTTGCAGCGTGGTGATCGACGCTTCGATGAACGTCGCCTGGCGGAACGTGACCTGCGGCGCCTGCATGCCCGGCGGCATTGAGGCCTTCAGGCCGACGAGCGCATCTTCGATCGCGCGTGTCAGCGCGATCGTGTCGGCGCTGGGTTGCTTCTGAATGCCCAGAATCACCGCAGGCTGGCCTGCGAAGCCCGCGTCGCCGCGTTTCGTGGCGGCGGCGAACGTGACCTCGGCGACCTGGCGCATCAGGATGGGCTGGCCGCTCTTGGCGGTGAGCGCCAGGTTCTTCAGATCGTCCAGGTGCGAGGTGCGACCAAGGTTGCGGATCAGGTACTCGCGGCCGTTCAGCTCAAGAAATCCGCCCGAGGTGTTGCTGGAGTAACCCTTCAGCGCCGCGGCCAGTTGCTCGTGCGTGATGCCCAGTTCGGCCATGCGCACCGTGTTCGGCTGCACCTGGAACTGCCGCACCTCGCCGCCGATCGGGATCACTTGCGCGACGCCGGGCACCGACAGCAGGCGCGGGCGCAATACCCAGTCAGCGTACTCGCGCACCGCCATCGGCGAAATCTTCGCCGTGTTTACCGGTATCGCGATCTGCATGATCTCGCCCATGATGGAGCTGATCGGTCCCATGTGCGGCACCGCACCGGCGGCGATGCTTTCCTCCATGCCGGCCAGGCGTTCCGAGACGAGTTGGCGGGCGCGGAAGATGTCGGTGCTCCAATCAAACGTGACGTAGAGGAACGACAGGCCCGCCGACGACACCGAGCGCACCGATTCCACGCCGGGCAGGCCGTTCATCGTCGTTTCCAGCGGGAAAGTGATGAGCTGCTCCACCTCCTCGGCGGCCATGCCGCCGGCCTCGGTGATGATCGTCACGGTGGGCTTGTTCAGGTCGGGGAACACGTCCACCGGCGTGCGCGTCAGCGTGAATGCGCCATAGGCCATCAGCACCACGCTGGCGATGATCACCAGCAGCCGGTTGCGCAGGCTGTTCTCCAGGAGCCACTTGAACATCGCGGCTCCTTCAGCGAACCTGATTGATCAAGGTCGCGCCCTGGGTCGCGACGCGATCGCCGGCTTGCAGCCCCGAGGTCACGACGGCATTCACACCGTCCAGCGCCTGCGTCGTCACGCTGCGGGGCTCGAAGCGCTCGGGCGCGGTCTTGACCCAGACGATGCTCTGGTTCGCCGGGCTTTTCAGCACAGACGCCACCGGCACCGAGATGCCGGTGATCTTTTCCTTGGTCTGCACGAACACCCGCACCGGTTGCCCGACGGCCAGGCGGTTCAGCGCCGCACCCTGGGCACGAAACGCGAGCGGCAGCGCCTGCTCGCGCATGCTGCGCGCCGCGCCGACGAAGATCAACGGCACGCGTTGATCGCCGACGGCAAGTGTCGCGCTGCCGATGTTCGAAGCGAGCGCCGCGTCGAAAGTCAGCGCCTCGATGTGCAGGCGCGCCGGATCGACGATCTCGAAAATCAGTTCGCGTGCCTCAACCACCTGACCCGCGACCGCGTTCGCCGAGGCGATCACGCCCGACACCGGAGCCACCAGCGCGTCGCGATTGCTCAGGCCCGCGCCGAGCGCCTCGGCGCGCGCGGCCAGGCTCGCGGCCTCGCTCTGCGCCGCCTCGATCTCTTTGCGCGGGACGGTGTCGGCCAGTTCATTCAAACGTGCCACGCGCTTGTCGGCCAGGGCCTTGGCGGCGCGCAGTTCGGCGAGTTGCGCGGCGTGGCTTGAGCGCTCAATCGGCGCGGTGGGCGGCACCACCCAGGCCAGTACGTCACCCTTGCGCACCGCCTGGCCGAGAGCGGGCAGGCCTTTCGGCCCGGCTTCCAGCCGGCCGGCGACGATGGCTTGCACCTTGCCGCCAGCGTTCGGGTCCATCAGCACTTTCGCGCTGAGTTCCACCGTGCGCGGCAATGCGCCGCTCTGAGCCACCAGCGTGCGCACGCCGAGTTGGCGTTGCGCTGGCTTGGGCAGAAAGACGCTGCCGTCAGGCTGGCGCTGCGGGCCGTTCGCGTTCGGCGCGGCCGGGCCGTCGCCGTGGTCGTGGCCTTCACCGGCGTGGGCCGGCGCGATGAGCGCGCTGCCCGCGAGGGTCAGGGCGATCGCGAACGCTGCGGCGATCACTGTCGTGAACGCTGTCGCGAGCGCTGTCGTGCACGCTGTCGTGCACGCTGTCGCGAATCCCGACATCAGCTTCGCGGGAGAGAGGAGGCTGTTCATGCGGCACCTCCGGCACGCTGGCGGCGCGGGCCGAGCGCACGCCGCGCGCCCCAAGCCAATAGAAACGCCGCAGCCGCGGCGGCGGCCCAGGCGGCGTATTCCTCCCAGTGGTGGTGGTGCTGCGCTGCTTCGGCACGCGCTGGCTCATGGATGTCGAGTTCGCCCGCCAGCAAGTCGGTTTCCTTGCCCACGGTCACGGTGGCGGTAATCGGCAGCACGCCGGGCTTGGGCGCCTCGGCGAGCATCACGTCGAACTCGGCTTCACCGTGTTTCTCGGCCTTGTGCGTGACGCCCGCGATCTCGAGTTCGATCACCGCGTCATGCACCGGGCTGTTGTCCGCGCTGCGGTCGAGGTAGAGCGTGATGCGCTTGCCGCTGAGCACGCCGACGAGCTCGAAGGTCTCGGACACCGCCGAGAAGCGCGGTTGCGCGGGGCCGTTGGCCGCGGGCGGCGCGTCGCCGTGATCGTGGCCGTCGCCGGCCCGCGCGATGCCGGCGCTGAGTGTGGCGGCAGCGAGGAGCAACGCGGCCAGGGGGTGGTGGAATTTCATCGGGCAGTCTTTCTGGGAAGGTGCGGTGTGGGCGCAGGTTGCGGTGCGCACGGTATGTGTGGGGTGAGAGGGGGTGAGAGGTTTGAGCGGCGTCATTGCGGCAGCAGACCAAGCGCCTGGCGCCACGCCGAGATTGCCGCCGCGAGTTCGATGCGAGTGCGTGCCGCCTGGCGCTGCGCGTCCGCGGCTTCGGCCTCGATGCGCAGGCGTGTGGGCAGGTCGGTTTCGCCGAGCCTGAATGACTTGTCGAAGAAGCTGCGTGATTCGCGTGCCAGCTCGGCACGCCGATCGGCCGCGGCGAGTTGGTCTCGCGCCGCGGTCACGCGGGTGCGCGTCGCGTCGCGCGCGGCGACCAGCTGGTCACGCTCCAGGGCCAGTTGCGCTTGCGCCTCAAGTGCGTCGGCGCGGGCGCTGGCGCTGCGCGCGTCGTGGCGCGCACCGCTACCGAAGGGGATGCGCAGGCCGACGCTGAGGCTGTGTTGATAGGCGTCGCCGAAGTTGCCGCGGTCACGCGTTGCGGCCAGCAGCAATTCGGGGTTTGCGCGCGACTGCGCTGCGGCCAGCGCCACTGCGCTTTCGGCCACCGCCGCCCGGGCGGTCAGCTCCAGCAGCGCGGCGTGGCCATCCGTGCCGGTCGTTGGGGCGTCGAGGTCGGGCTCTGCTGTCGTGTCAGCCGCGCCGGCCGCGGCCACCGAGACCCCGGTGCTGCCGCGCAGTTGCTGCAACGCCGTGGCCATTGCGGCCTGCGCCTGCGCAACGCCGGACTGCGCGGCGGCAACGGCACCGTCGGCCTGATGCTGATCGGCGCGGGCCAGGTCGCCTGCCTTCAGGCGCCGGGCAACATCGGCGGCGATGCGCCGGGTGTTGTCGAGCTGGTCGCGGGCGATGTCGTCATCGATGCGGGCGCGCTGCCATTGCCACCAGGCCTCACGAACGCTTGCGGCAACGCGCAGTTGCGCGGCGGCAGCGCGCGCTTCCACGGCGCCACCCTCGGCCTGCGCGAGCGTTGCGCTGTGCGCGCGCTCACCGGGCAGCCAGAGCGGCCACGCGACGCCGACCTGAAACTCGCGCACGCCGCGGTTGCCGCTCAGCCGGTCGGTCTTGTTGGTCCACTCCAGCGCTGCCGGCTCGGGTGTCCAGGATTGCGCGGCTTGGCTCTGGGCTCTTGCCGCGTCACGCCGCGCCGCGAGGGCCAGTGCTTCGGGCTGGCGGCCCCAGGCGGCGTCGAACGCCTGTTTGAGGCTGAAAGACTCTGTGGCTGCGGGCGCTGATTGAGCCTGCGCATTCAGCGCGCCGGCCGCGAGCAAGACGGCGGCGCCGGTGCGCCGCAGCCAGGCCTGCATTCGAAATCTTCGGTGCATTCGATGCTCCAGTGTTGAAAACAACCCACGGGAGATCGACGAGTGGCGACGCGAATGTCGCCTCGCACTGGCGGTGCTGTCGGTTCGACAGCACCAGCTCAGGTGCGAACAGGGGCCAGGATGGGGGCAGACCCGCCTCGCCGATCAGGCGAGGCCAGCCCACTGAGGGCGTTCGGGTCGTGTCGGCGCGAGGGCGCTGGGAGTTGCGTCCGCGACCGCGCCAGGGCGCACCGACACAACGCCACATGATGCCGAGCCATCGGCGAACCACATGCCGGCGCATTGTCCATGGCAATGCCCGCAGTCGGCATCAATGGCGGCAGCGGCTTTGCCTTGCACGGAGTCGATGTCGCTGTCGATGCCGCCCAAATCAGCGCCCAAGTCAGCGTCGGCGTCGGCCGGTGCGCCGCCGTGCGTGTGGTTCGGGTGCTCATGGTGGCCCAGGTGCTGGGCCTGGGCGCTGCTCGACTCATGTTCGCAGTACGACGCCACCGCCGCCCAACTGAACTGGAACGGAAGCAACGCGAGAAGAACAATGGTGAGAAGGCGGCGCACGCGGCGAGTCTAGCCGCTTTGGCCTGGGGACCGATGCTCGCTGTGCCGCCGTTGTGACGGGCTTCGCGGAAGGGCGCCCCGCGAATGCACGCGACAATGTGGGCCATCGCGCAGCGCTCGGCAGGTTCGACGCTAGGCGCCAATCAGCTTTTCTATCGTCGGGGCTACTTTTGATGTTGAACCTGGGCTTCGGAGTTCAGTTTTCCGATCTTTACACGCGTGAGGGGCTGAGCAAGGTCGATGCCGCGTTTCTGAGCGAACTCGGGGCAGCCGATGCGGCGCTGCACGACCGGCTGGTCGCCGCGCGCCTCGGCCCGCAACAGATTGAGGCGAAGCAAGAGTCGCAACTGCTGATCGAGCTTGCGCCCCATGTGGATGACTTTCTCGGCGCACTCTTTGGCATACGCGCGCAACTCGGGGCTTTGGCCGCGCAGCATCAGAGCCTGGCGCCGCTGTATGAAGTGAAGCGCCAGTTCGTGCAGCGCAGCGCCGCCAAGGCCTACGCGGTAGCCGATGCGCAGGCGCTGGACGGAGAGCGCCTGGGGGCGGAACTCGCGCGGCGCATCGGTGCGGAGCCGCAAGACCTCGGCGCGTTCGAGCTGGCCTTCGCGCGCGCCGTGCAAGGCTGGCAGGCCGACGAGGCGGGCTCCTCGGCCGAGCTCGACAGCGCGCTCCAGTACGCGGCGTGGGCCCTGCACAGCGAGGCGGGGCGCGCCCGCCACCACAAGGGCTTGCTGTTCAAGGTGCCGCTGAAGACCGATGCGATGAACTTGCTCGAACATGCGATGGACCGGCACGACGCACCGGTCACAACGTTCACCACGTTCACGATCAAGCCCGAACAGATTCGGCGCCGCAGCGGCTTCAAGCTCACCGACCAAGGCACAGATCTCGCGGGCGCTCTCGATCAGGCCAACTATTGCATCTGGTGCCACAAGCAGGGCAAAGACTCCTGCTCCACCGGATTGAAGGAAAAACCCGCCGCCGATGGCAGCGTGGCGTTCAAGCGCTCGGCGTTTGGCGTGAAGCTCGCCGGTTGTCCGCTCGAAGAAAAGATTTCCGAGTTCCACATGGCCAAGGTAAGCGGCCATGTGATCGGTGCGCTGGCGATCATCACGGTGGACAACCCGCTCGTCGCCGCCACCGGGCACCGCATCTGCAACGATTGCATGAAGTCTTGCATCTACCAGAAGCAGGAGCCGGTGAACATTCCGCAGGCCGAGACACGCACCTTGAAAGACGTGCTCGAGCTGCCCTGGGGCTTCGAGATCTACTCGCTGCTCACACGCTGGAACCCGCTGAACCTGCGCCGTCCGCTGCCGGCACCGCACAGTGGCTACCGCGTGCTGGTCGCGGGCATGGGGCCGGCGGGCTTTGGTCTGGCGCACAACCTGCTCAATGACGGGCACGCGGTGGTCGGCATCGACGGCCTGAAGATCGAGCCGCTGTCGGCGCAGGTGGGTGGGGTCGCGCGCGACGGTTCGCGCGTCGCGTTCGATCCGGTTGAGCGCTACGCCGACCTGGTGGAACCGCTCGACGAACGAACCCTCGCTGGCTTCGGCGGTGTGGCCGAGTACGGCATCACGGTGCGCTGGGACAAGAACTTTCTGAAGGTGGTGCGCCTGCTGCTGGAGCGGCGTGAACACTTCGCGCTGTTCGGCGGCGTGCGCTTCGGCGGCACAGTCACACTGCAAGACGCCTGGGCGCTCGGCTTTGACCATGTGGCGTTGGCGATGGGAGCGGGCAAGCCGACCGTGCTCGACATTCCCAACGGCCTGGCGCGCGGCGTGCGCACCGCCAGCGATGTCCTGATGGCGCTGCAACTCACGGGTGCGGCCAAGGCCGAATCGATTGCCAACTTGCAGGTGCGTTTGCCCATCGTCGTCATCGGCGGGGGGCTGACCGCGATAGATACCGCCACTGAAGCGCTGGCCTACTACGCTGTTCAAGTGGAGAAGTTCCTGGCGCGCGCGGAGGTTCTAGGCCTGCCGGAGTTCCTGGCAGCGCTCACGATTGAAGAGCAGGGCGTGGCCCACGAGTTCATTGCCCATGCGCTTGCGCTGCGCGCCGAGCGTTTGAGCGCCGCGCAAGAAGGGCGCGCGGCGCTCGTGGTGGAGTTGCTGCAAGGCTGGGGCGGCTCGACCATCGTCTATCGCAAGCGCCTCATCGACAGCCCTGCGTATACGCTGAACCATGAAGAGGTGGAACTGGCGTTGCAGGAAGGCATCGTGTTCGCCGAGTGCCTGAACCCGAGTGCGGTGCAGGTCGATGAGTTCGGTGCCGCGCGCTCGCTCGCCGTGCGCCGGCAGATTCGCGGCGACGATGGCAGTTGGCGCGAGGGTGACGCGGTCACGCTGCCGGCGCGCGCGATCTTCATCGCCGCAGGCACGTCACCCAACACCGTGCTCGCGCGTGAAGACGCCGAACACTTCAAACTCGACGGCAAGTACTTCGCGGCGGTCGATGCGAGTGGCCACGCAGTCAAACCCGAAGTCGCGAGCAGCAAGCCGAAGTTGGCGCAAGTGCTGATGTCGAAGTCGGTTGACGGCCGCTTTGTCTCGTTCTTCGGCGACCTGCACCCTTCGTACTCCGGCAATGTCGTAAAGGCCCTGGGTTCGGCCAAGCAGGGGTTTCCTGTGGTCACGCAGGTGCTGCGGCACAAGGAACCGGCCTTGAGCGACGGCCATGAGGTCTTCTTCGCCAAACTCAACCATGAGTGGCGCGCCACCGTGCATGCGGTGCACCGCCTGACGCCGACGATCGTCGAAGTGGTCGTGCATGCGCCCGCAGCAGCGCGCGGCTTCCTGCCGGGCCAGTTCTATCGTTTGCAAAATTTCGAGGCCTTGAGCCGCGACGTTGCAGGCGGTTTGCCCGCGACCCGGTTGACGATGGAAGGGCTGGCGCTCACAGGTGCTTCCACGGACAGGGTGCGTGGGCTGCTCTCCACCATCGTGTTGGAGATGGGTGGTTCGGCGGACCTGTGCGCTGATTTGAAAGTGGGCGAGCCGGTGGTGTTGATGGGGCCGACCGGTACGCCGACCCATATCGCGGCGAACGAAAACGTGTTGCTCGTCGGGGGCGGTCTGGGCAACGCGGTGCTGTTCTCGATCGGTGCGGCGTTTCGCGCCCAGGGCTCGAAAGTCCTCTACTTCGCCGGCTACAAGAAAATGATCGACCGCTACAAGGTGGAGGAAATCGAAGCCGCGTCCGACGCCATCGTCTGGTGCTGCGACGAGGGCCCTGGTTTCAAGCCCACGCGCGCGCAAGACCGCAGTTTCGTCGGCAACATCGTGCAATCCATGCTCGCTTACGCGCAGGGCGAGCTGGGAGATGGCGCCATACGCATGCCCCATGTGGACCGCATCATTGCCATCGGCTCAGACCGCATGATGGCCGCCGTGGCGCAAGCGCGCCACACGCTGCTGCGCGAGCACTTGAAGGCAGACCACTTCGCGGTGGGTTCGATCAACTCGCCGATGCAGTGCATGATGAAGGAGATCTGCGCGCAATGCCTGCAGCCGCACACCCTGGCCGACGGCACGACACGCTATGTGTTCTCTTGCTTCAATCAAGACCAGGAGCTGGACCGCGTGAACTGGCCGGCACTGAACGAGCGCTTGCGGCAAAACAGCGTCCAGGAAAAACTGACGGCGAAATGGATCGCGACCTGCCGCGCGCGCGCCTGAGGCTCATGTGCATCGCCCTCACGCGTGTGAAGTTGCTGCGGGTGCGGGCAGGTTGGCGGGCTCTTCTCGCGGCGTTCATGGTCGTGGCCTGCGTGCCGGCGCAAGCCGCTGAAGTGCGGCTCGCCGTCGCGACCAACTTCGCCGAGGTGATCGAGAGCATCAAACCGTCGTTCGAGGCCAGAACCGGGCACCGACTCATCGTCAGCACGGGATCGACGGGCAAACTCTATGCGCAGATCAGGAGCGGCGCCGCGTTCGACGTGCTGCTCGCCGCCGACGCGCAAACGCCGCAGCGCCTGGTGGCGGAAGGTGAGGCCGTCGCGGCCTCGCGTTTCACCTATGCGCTGGGCCGGCTGGCGCTGTGGAGCGCGACGCCTGCTTTGGCGGGGGCCGACGGCGTGGCCACGCTGCGCGCGGGAAAGTTCCGCCACCTGGCGATCGCCAATCCGGAACTGGCCCCGTATGGCGCGGCGGCGCGCGAGGTGCTGCGTGCGATCGGCAGTTGGCAAGACCTGCAACCCAGGCTCGTCTATGCGCAGAACATCGGCCACGCGTTTTCGATGGTCGCCAGCGGCAATGCCGAACTCGGCCTGATCGCACTGTCGTCATTGAAGGGCGCGGGCAGCAGCGTCGCGGGTAGCTCATGGCCGGTGCCTGCCAATCTGCACGCGCCGATACGGCAAGACGCCGTGCTGCTCACGCGTGGCCAAGCGAACGTCGGGGCTCGCGAGTTTCTCGATGCCATGAAGTCGCCCGACGTGCGCCGCGCGATCGCGTCATTCGGCTACGGCCTGGAGTAAGCGCCTCGTGCCCCTTGAACTCGGCCCGCTGTGGTTGACGCTGAAGCTCGCCGCGGTGACGACCGCGGTGCTGCTGATCGTCGGCGCGCCGCTGGCCTGGTGGCTGGCGCACACGCGCTCGCGAATGAAGGCGGCGGTGGAGGCAGTCACCGCCATGCCGCTCGTGCTGCCGCCGACGGTGCTTGGCTTTTATCTGCTGCTCCTGTTCAGCCCGCGGTCCACGTTCGGCGGCTGGTGGGTGCAGGTGACGGACACGACGCTGGCGTTTTCGTTCACCGGGCTGGTGATCGCCTCGGTGCTCTATTCCCTGCCCTTCATGGTGCAGCCGCTGCAACTTGCGTTCGAGGCTGTGGGGCGCGCGCCGCTGGAAGCCGCGGCAACGCTGCGTGCGTCGCGGCTTGATGCGTTCTTCAGCGTCGCATCGCCGATGGCGTTGCGCGGCTACCTCAGCGCGATCGTGTTGACGTTCGCGCACACGGTGGGCGAGTTCGGCGTCGTGTTGATGGTCGGCGGCAACATTCCCGGGCAAACCAAAGTGATTTCGATCGCGATCTACGAGCATGTCGAGACGCTTCAATACGCCAGCGCCCATGTGCTGGCCGCCGGCATGCTGGTGTTCTCGTTCGTCGTGTTGCTGTTCGTCTACACGATGAACCGGCGCTTCCCGGTGCAGGTGGGGTAGGGCGGTGGGCCGGATTTCCTTCGATCTGCGCCTGCGCCTTCCGGGGTTCGAGCTGCACGCCCAACACGAAGGTGACGTGGACGGCGTCACAGCCCTCTTCGGCCCCAGCGGGTCCGGCAAGAGCACGTTGCTGCGCTGCATCGCCGGGCTCGAGCCAGCCGTCACCGGCCACTTGCGCCTGGAGGATGACGTCTGGCTCGGCGCACCGCGAGCCCAGCCGCTGCCAGCCCACGAGCGCGGTGTCGGCTTCGTGTTCCAGGACGCGCGGCTGTTTCCCCACCTCAGCGCCCTCGGTAACTTGCGCTACGCCGAGAAGCGCTCGGCGCACGTCAGCAGCAGTCGCATCGCCTTCGATGATGTGGTCCAGGCGCTGGACCTGACACCGCTGCTGGAGCGCCGGCCGGCGACGCTCTCAGGCGGCGAGCGTCAGCGCGTCGCGATCGGCCGTGCCTTGTTGACGCGGCCACGCTTGTTGTTGCTGGATGAACCCATGTCCGCCCTCGACGCCGCGCGCAAGGCGGAGATCCTGCCCTATCCCCCGTGCCTGTGCGGTCGTGTTTTTGGTTGCCTTGCGCAAGCACATGGCGCAATAATTCGGTGT
>JANOLJ010000262.1:0-3391 GCA_031419715.1 Burkholderiales bacterium
GTAGCCCAGGCCCGGCACGATGTTCGCGGGGTTGAAGGCCACCTGTTCCACGTCGGCGTGGTAGTTGTCGGGGTTGCGGTTCAATTCGAGCACGCCCACGGCGATGCGCGGGAAGTCCTTGTGCGGCCACACCTTCGTGAGGTCGAAGGCGTTCCATCCGGTGCGCCGCTCCCAGGCGATGCGCTGCTCGTCCGTCATCACCTGGATCATCACGTTCCAGCGCGGAAACTCACCGCGCGCGATCGCGTTGAACAGGTCGCGCTGCGCGTGGTCGGGGTCGCTTCCCGCCAGCCGCACGGCCTCCTGGGCGCTGAGGTTCTTGATGCCCT
The DNA here is from genome assembly GCA_031419715.1 of Burkholderiales bacterium. Classification (GTDB taxonomy): domain Bacteria; phylum Pseudomonadota; class Gammaproteobacteria; order Burkholderiales; family Burkholderiaceae_C; genus JAEMQF01. Next base: position 330 of record JANOLJ010000262.1, read on the forward strand.
GCTGCGTCTTGAAGTGATACTTGACCCAGACCCGCTCACCGGCGGCGTTGATCATGCTGAAGGTGTGGATACCGAAGCCGTCCATGTGGCGGTAGCCGTCGGGCGTGCCGCGGTCGGAGAACAGCATCGTCACCTGGTGCAACGACTCCGGCGCCCTGCTCCAAGAGTCGAACATCATCGTCGGCGATTTCAGGTTGGTTTGCGGGTCGCGCTTTTGCGTGTGCACGAAATCGGGGAACTTGATCGGGTCCTACCCGCTTGGCCTGACAAGGTAATCCACTATGTTGGACACTTTATCCATCATGAAAGATGACGTGCCAAGCTCATTGAACGACCGCATCGCGCAGCGCGTGCGTGGGCTTCGCAGCACGCGCGGCCTCTCGCTCGATGCGTTGGCGGCGCACTGCGCCGTGAGCCGCTCGATGATCTCCCTCATCGAGCGCGGCGACAGCAGCCCGACGGCGGTGCTGCTGGAAAAACTCGCCACCGGGCTGAACGTGCCGCTGGCGTCGCTGTTCGACGAACCCCAGCCGAGGCCCGACCCCGTGGCGCGCGTGGCCGAGCAGGTGCCGTGGCGGGACCCGCAATCCGGCTACGTGCGGCGCAACGTGTCGCCCGGCGGTTTTACGTCACCGATCCAGATCGTCGAGGTCTCGTTTCCGCCGAAGGCGCGCGTCGCCTATGAAACCGGCGCACGCGACTCGCTTGTGCATCAGCAGGTCTGGGTGCTGGAGGGCACGATCGACGTCACCGTCGGCACCGAACGCCACCGCCTGCACGCCGGCGACTGCCTCGCGCTGGTGCTCGACCGCCCGCTGATTTACCACAACCCGATGAACAAGACGGCGCGCTACGCGGTGGTGATCGTGAGCGAACCCCACCTTCGGAGATGACATGGCGAACACCCCATCGGTCGATCCCTGCGTCGTTCGTTGTCTGACCCGCGTGAGCGACGCCGAAATCGAGCAGCTCGCTGCATTGCTCATCGACTGCGTGGCCGCTGGCGCGTCAGTCAGCTTCATGCACCCGCTACCACGGGCCAAGGCACAGGCGTTTTGGCGAGATATCGCGGCGGGCGCGGCTCGCGGCGAACGTGCGTTGCTGGTGGCGCAGGGCGCGCACGGCATCGTAGGCACGGTGCAGTTGATCCTCGCGCAACCCGAGAACCAGCCGCATCGCGCCGACTTGGCCAAGCTGCTCGTGCTCCCCCACGCGCGGCGGCGCGGCATCGGCGCGGCGCTGATGCGCGGCGCCGAAGGCGTGGCACGCCAGCGCGGCAAGTCGCTGCTGGTGCTCGATACCGCGAGCAGCGAAGCGCAGCGCTTGTACGCGAACCTCGGCTGGCGGGCCTGCGGCGTGGTACCCGGCTACGCACTGCTGCCGCACGGTGGGCTGTGCGACACGACCTTCTTCTTTCGCGATTTGATCCCGGAGTGAGCCGCGCACTTCGTTCGATGCACACATGACGCGCATGCGAGCGCCATGCTCGACATCTTCAACGAGGCGATCGTCCACTCGACCGCGCTGTACGACTACGCGCCGCGTGCACCGCAAAGCATGGTGGGGTGGTTCAAGACCAAGGAGGCAGGCCGCTTTCCCGTGATCGGTGCGATCGACGACGGCGGCGGCTTGCTCGGTTTCGCCAGCTACGGGACATTTAGGGCCTGGCCAGCGTACAAGTATTCGGTTGAACACTCGGTGTATGTGCACAAGGATCACCGAGGCAGAGGCATCGGCCTCGCGTTGATGCAGCGCCTGATCTTGGCCGCCGTCGAGCAGCAGATGCATGTCATGGTCGGCGGCATCGATGTCACCAACACCGGCAGCATCGCATTGCACGAGAAGCTCGGCTTCGTACACGCGGGCACGATCCGGCATGCCGCGTTCAAGTTCAATCGCTGGCTCGACCTTGGGTTCTATCAGTTGCTGCTCGAGACTCCGCTCGAGCCGGTCGACGGCATTTGACGGCGGCGCAGCGGTTCAGGGGTCGAACGCGGGCGCACGCTGTGCTGCTCATGACGTACTGGCCGATGCCGCAACTCACGCGGCGGCTGGCGCGCTGGACTTATCCGACACGCCTATCCAGCGCGTGAACTGCCCACCCGGGCACCCGCGCCGGGGCGCCCCGCGCACGCATCAAAGGGCCCGCGGATTTGAAGCATGGACGGTCCAGGCCGAGCCGTTCAGGCTCACATGGCCATCGGCAGCCGCCACGGTTTGCAGAGCGACTTCGACGCCGTCGACGATCGCCGGCAGGCGCTCGATGCCCAGCTCTCGCACCAGCATCGACGTCGGCCCGAGCCGTGCTGCGCTCTCGGCGGCGGCGCGCGGCGTCGCACCCAGAAACACCGGCGCGTCGACGCGCTGCATGTCGATGCTCTCGAAGGCGGCCTGCGACAGCATCGCGCGCAAGCGCGCATCGTCGGCAAACGCAAACGGCCCCGGTGCGTGCGGGTCGGCCGGCGCCGACGTGATGCCCAGCGCCTTGCGCGCCGCCACCAGCGGCGCCATCGCCCAGGGGTTGTCGCGCGGCACGCGCCAGCATGCGAAGACGAAGCGGCCGCCCGCTCTGATCGAGGCGCGCAGGTGGCGCAACGCCGGCACCGGCTCGGCGAAGAACATCGCGCCGAAGCGCGAGAAGATCAGGTCGGTGTTCAGCGGCAGCGCGGCAACCGACGCGTCGGCTTCCATGAACGCGAGATGGGCCCCAGCGTTCGCGCCGGCGCGCGCACGGGCCACGTCGAGCATCGGCCGGGACACGTCCACACCCAGCACGCTGCCGCTGGGCCCGACCCGGCGCGCCAGCTCGATCGACGTGTCGCCGCAACCGCAGCCGAGGTCGATGACGCGCTCTCCCACTTGCGGCGCGGCAAGGCGCAGCGCCGCGTCGCCGAAGGGCACGACGATGCGGTCAATCTCGGCCTGCGACTCGGCCCAGCGCCGACCGAGCGCGCCGTTCCACTCGGAGATCTGGTCGGTGTTGTCGGTGGACATGGGGAGTTGAGGTGGGTTCGGCGACGATTCTGCGCCTGTTCGGGAGTGGGTCCGCGTGCGGGTTCGGG
>JANOLJ010000263.1:0-42108 GCA_031419715.1 Burkholderiales bacterium
CTATCCCGACCTGCTGCTGGAGACGCTGCGCGCCGTGGCACCGGCCGCCGCGAACGACCCCACCGTGGTGGTGCTGACCCCGGGCATGTACAACAGCGCCTACTTTGAACACGCCTTCCTCGCCCAGCAAATGGGCGTCGAGTTGGTGGAAGGCCAGGATCTGTTCGTTGAAGACGACTTCGTGTTCATGCGCACGACCCGCGGCCCGAAGCGCGTGGACGTGATTTACCGGCGTGTCGACGACGACTTTCTCGATCCGGCCGTGTTCCGCGCCGACTCGACCCTGGGCTGCACCGGGCTGCTCAGCGCCTACCGCGCCGGCAATGTGACGCTGTCCAACGCCATCGGCACCGGCGTGGCCGACGACAAATCGATCTATCCGTACGTGCCGAAGATGATCGAGTTCTACCTCGGCGAAAAACCCATACTCAAAAATGTGCCGACGTATCAATGCCGCGCGGCGGATGACTTGAAGTACGTACTCGACCACCTGGGTGAGCTGGTGGTGAAGGAAGTGCATGGCGCGGGCGGCTACGGCATGCTTGTCGGCCCGGCGGCAACCCAGGCCGAGATCGCCGAATTCCGGGCTGCGCTGCTCGCCAACCCCAGCAACTACGTCGCCCAGCCGACGCTGAGCCTGTCGACCTGCCCGACGTTCGTCGACAGCGGCATCGCACCGCGCCACATCGACCTGCGGCCGTTCGTCCTGTCGGGCAAGGACGTGCAGATCGTCAGCGGCGGGCTCACGCGCGTGGCACTCAAACAAGGCTCGCTCGTCGTCAACTCTTCGCAGGGCGGCGGCACCAAAGACACCTGGGTGCTTGAGGCCTGAAGGCACGAACATGCTGTCGCGCACTGCTGATCACCTGTACTGGATGGCGCGCTACATGGAGCGGGCCGAGAACACCGCCCGCATGCTCGACGTCAACTACCAGACCTCGCTGCTGCCGCAGTCCGATGACGCCACCTTGAATGGCTGGAAGGGGCTGCTCAGCATCAGCGAATTGAGCGACGACTTCGCGCGGCATCACGGCGACGTCAACGCACGCAACGTCATGGCCTACATGGTCAGCGACGAAGCCAATCCGTCAAGCATCCGCAACTGCCTGCGCGCGGCGCGCGAGAACGCGCGCGCGGTGCGCGGCACGCTGACCACGGAGGTGTGGGAAACGCAGAACCAGACCTGGCTTGAGTTCCAGCGCATGGTTGCCACCGGCGCCTTTCAGCGCGACCCGTCCTCGGGCTTCGAGTGGGTGAAGTTTCGCTCGCACCTGTCGCGTGGCGTGACCGTGGGCACGATGCTGCAAGACGAATCGTTCCACTTCTTGCGCCTGGGCAGCTTTCTGGAGCGCGCCGACAACACCGCACGCCTGCTCGATGTGAAGTTCCACGCGGTGCAGAGCGAATACTTCGGCGGCAGCTTGGAACCACCGACGCGCGGCCCGACGCAGACGCAGACGCAAGCATCAACCCAAACGCAGGCACAGGGCGGCAGCGCGGCAGGCGAGGTCGAGTACGACTTCTACCATTGGTCAGCGATCTTGCGCTCCGTCTCCGGATTCGAGGTCTATCGCAAGGCGTATCGCAATGTGATCTTGCCCGAGAAGGTGGCCGAGCTGCTGATCCTGCGGCCCGACATGCCGCGCTCGCTGGCGGCGTGCATGAACGAGGTCGTGAGCAACCTCGCGTTCGTCGCGAATGAACAGTCCGGCGAGACGCTGCGCCAGGCCGGTCGGCTGCGCGCCGACCTGCAATACGCGCGCATCGATGAAATCCTCGCCACCGGGCTGCACGCCTACCTGACGCAGTTTCTGGAGCGCGTGGGCACGCTGGGCGTGGGCATCGGCCGCGACTTCCTCGTGCCGGTGAAGATGTAGCGCCGCACCGTCCCCCGAACCCCGTCTTGCGAAACAACCGATGTCAATTCATGTCGCGCTGAACCACGTCACGCACTACCGCTATGACCGGCCGATCCACCTGGGCCCGCAGGTGGTGCGCCTGCGCCCGGCGCCGCACTCGCGCACGCGCATCCTGAGCTATTCGATGCGGGTCGAGCCAGTGGGTCACTTCATCAACTGGCAACAGGATCCGCAGTCCAACTACCTCGCGCGCCTGGTGTTCCCCGCCAAGACGAGCTCGATGTGCATCGAGATCGACCTGGTCGCCGAAATGGCGGTGCTCAACCCCTTCGACTTTTTCCTTGAGCCCTCGGCGGAGCATTTCCCGTTCGACTATGACAAGGCGCTCGCGCACGAACTTGCGCCGTATCGGCTGACTGGCGAGGCTACGCCGCTGCTGGCGGCGTTCGTCGCGAGCGTGCCGCGCGAGAAAAAGCGCACCAACGACTTTTTGGTCGAACTCAACCAGCGCCTGCAGCGCGAGATCGGCTACCTCATCCGCATGGAGCCCGGCGTGCAGACGCCCGAGCAGACCCTGGAGAGTGCCAGTGGTTCGTGCCGCGACAGCGCCTGGCTGCTCGTGCAGGTGTTGCGCCACCTGGGCCTGGCGGCGCGCTTTGTGTCGGGCTACCTGATCCAGTTGAAGAGCGACGTGAAGTCGCTCGACGGTCCGAGCGGCACCGAAGTCGACTTCACCGACCTGCACGCCTGGTGCGAGGTCTATCTGCCCGGCGGCGGCTGGATCGGCCTGGACCCGACCTCGGGGCTGCTCGCCGGTGAAGGACACATTCCGCTCGCCTGCTCGCCCGACCCGTCTTCCGCGGCGCCGGTGGAGGGCTCGCTTGAGGACTGCGAAACCTCGTTCGAGCATCGCATGGGTGTCACGCGCGTCTGGGAGGCGCCGCGCGTGACGCTGCCTTACAGCGATGTGCAGTGGGCAAGCATCGGCGCACTCGGCCAGCGTGTCGACGCCGACCTGCTGCGCAACGACGTGCGCCTCACGCAAGGCGGCGAACCGACCTTCGTGTCGGTGGACGACCGCGACGGCGCGGAATGGAACACCGAGGCAATTGGCCCCACGAAACGCGCGCTCAGCGCCGACCTGATGGAGCGCCTGCGCGCGAAGTACGGCGCGGGCGGGTTGCAGCACTACGGCCAGGGCAAGTGGTACCCCGGCGAGCAGTTGCCGCGCTGGTCGCTGAACCTGTTCTGGCGCAAGGACCGCGAGCCGATCTGGTCGCACCCCGAACTCTTTGCCGATGAGCGGCGCGACGATGGCGTCACGCCCACCCAGGCGCAACAGCTTCTGGTTGGCGTTGCGCAGCGCCTCGGGCTGAATCCGAACTACGTGTTCCCAGCCTTTGAGGACACCTGGTACTACCTGTGGCGCGAGCGCAAACTCCCGACCAACGTGGATCCGTTCGATGCGCGCCTGGCCGACCCCATGGAACGCGAACGCCTGCGCAAGGTCTTCGGCCAGGGGCTCGATGCCGTGGTGGGCCATGTGCTTCCCCTGGCGCGCGATGACCGCCATGAAGACGCTCGGGTCGTCGCGCGCGACCCGCCAGCCGTGCCGCGCTGGAAGACCGGGCGATGGTTTCTGCGCAGCGAGCGCTGCTACCTGATCCCGGGCGACTCCGCGCTCGGCTACCGGCTGCCGCTGGCCTCGCAACCCTGGGCCGCCGAGGGCGACATGCCCTGGGTCACACCGCCCGACCAGATGCAGCCCTTCGCGCCACTGCCACCCTACTGGCGGCTGCGTTTCGCTTCCACCGCGGGCGATGCCGCCGCGGGCGATACCACCGCGGGCGCCGGTAGGGGCGCGCGCGCGGCGGCACACGGTGCGGCTTCCACTGCGAGCACCAGTCTCGGTGAACCCTCATCGCCAGCGCCATTCGAATCGGCTGGTGGCATTGCACGCACCGCGCTGTGCGCCGAGCCGCGTAACGGGCGGCTCTACATTTTCATGCCACCCGCCGCGGCGCTTGAAGACTATCTCGAGCTCGTCGCCGCGATCGAAGACACGGCGCTGGCGATGCGCCTGCCGGTGATCCTGGAGGGTTACGAGCCACCGAAAGACCCGCGCCTGGCGATGTTGCGCGTGACACCTGACCCGGGAGTCATTGAAGTCAACATCCACCCCGCGCACAGTTGGGCCGAGCTCGTCGACCAGACGACGCATCTGTACCAGGCCGCGCACGAGACGCGCCTGTCGACCGAAAAATTCATGCTCGACGGCCGCCACACCGGCACGGGCGGCGGCAACCACTTCGTGCTCGGCGGCGCCACAGTCGCAGACTCGCCGTTCCTGCGCCGCCCCGACCTGCTGGCCAGCATGATCGGCTACTGGCACAACCACCCGGCGCTGAGTTATCTGTTCTCGGGCCTGTTCGTCGGGCCGACGAGCCAGGCGCCGCGCATCGACGAGGCACGCAACGACTCGGTGTATGAAATCGAAATCGCCTTCGCGGAGCTGCGGCGCCTGAACACGCTGGGTCCGAATGCCACGCCGCCATGGCTCATCGACCGGCTGCTGCGCAACCTCTTGATCGACTCGACCGGCAATACGCACCGCGCCGAGTTCTGCATCGACAAGATGTACTCGCCCGACGGGCCGACCGGGCGGCTGGGCCTGCTGGAGATGCGCGCCTTCGAGATGCCGCCGCATGCGCGTATGAGCCTGACGCAACAGCTCCTGATGCGCTCGCTGGTGAGCCGCTTCTGGCAGCAGCCGTATCGGCCGGCGCGCCTGAAGCGCTGGGGCACCGAACTGCACGACCGATTCATGCTGCCGCATTTTCTTTGGCAGGACCTGGGCGACGTGGTCGAGGAGCTCACGCAGTTCGGCTACTCGGTCGATGCCGACTGGTTTGGCCCGCACCTTGAGTTCCGCTTCCCGCGCCTGGGAGACTTCCACGCCCGCGGGGTCGAGGTCGAACTGCGCCTCGCGCTTGAGCCCTGGCATGTGTTGGGCGAGGAAGGCGCGCCGGGCGGCACGGCGCGCTTCGTCGATTCATCGCTCGAGCGGATTCAGGTCAAGGTCACCGGCCTGATCGACGACCGCCACGCCCTCACCTGCAACGGCCGACGCGTGCCGCTGCAGCCCACGGGCCAGGTGGGCGAGTTCGTCGGCGCGGTGCGCTACCGCGCGTGGCGGCCACCCTCGGCGCTGCACCCCACGATAGAGGTTCATGCCCCGCTCGTGTTCGACTTGCTTGATGTCTGGATGGGCCGCTCGATGGGCGGCTGCCAGTACCACGTCGCGCACCCCGGCGGCCTCAGCCATGAAGCCTTTCCGGTCAACGCCTATGAGGCTGAAGCGCGGCGCCTGGCGCGTTTCTTCCGCGTCGGCCACACACCGGGTGCAATGTCGGTGCCTGCCGAAGAGCGCAATCCGAACTTCCCGTTCACGCTCGACTTGCGCCGCGCGCCTGCCCCGCGATGACGCGGCGCGCCGCCTGCGAACGCGACCCGATCGACGCGCCGCATGCGCCCGCGGCCGCCGGCCTGCTAGGCTAGCGAACGTGACCACCCGCGCCGCGCCATGCCGTTGCTGAAAAAGTTGTTGTCAGACTACGCCGCGCTCGCCGGCCGCTACGACGAGTTGCTCGCCGAGCCTCAGCAGCCGCGGCCACACTGGGAGGCGTTCATCCGCGCCATGGCGGCGCGCGACGTCCCCGGGATCGGCGACACGCTGTCGATGATGGAGCGCGAGATTCGCGACAACGGCGTCACCTACAACGTTTACGCCGACGGTCAAGGCAGCGACCGCCTGTGGGAAGTCGACCCGTTGCCGATGCTGCTGCCGCACGCCGAGTGGCAGGCCATCGAATCGGGCGTGGCGCAGCGCGCCGAGTTGCTGAACCGCGTGCTGGCCGACATCTATGGCAAGCAAGACCTGATGCGCAGCGGCGCCATTCCTCCCGCGGTGATCTTCGGCCACGCCGGTTTTCTGCACGCTGCGCAGGGCATACACCCGAGCGGCGGCGTGCACCTGTTCCACTACGCCGCCGATCTGGCGCGTGCGCCGGACGGCAAGTGGTGGGTCGTCAGTGACCGCACCCAGGCGCCCTCCGGCGCCGGTTACGCGCTGGAGAACCGGCTCGTCGTCTCGCGCGTGTTTCCGCAGCTGTTCCGCGACTTGAACGTACAGCACCTCGCATCGTTCTTCGCGACGCTGCGCGAGTCGATCCTGCACCTGGCGCCGCGCGGTGACGGCCCGCCGCTCATCGTGCTGTTGACTCCCGGGCCGTACAACGAAACCTACTTCGAACACGCGCTGCTGGCGCGCTATCTCGGATTCACGCTGGTCGAAGGCCATGACCTGACAGTGCGCGACGGCCGTGTCTGGATGAAGACGGTCGACGGCCTGCGGCGCGTGCACGCGATACTGCGGCGCCAGGACGACGACTATTGCGATCCGCTCGAGCTGCGCGCCGACTCGGCCCTGGGCATTCCCGGCCTGACCGATTGCGCGCGCCGCGGCACGGTGTTCCTTGCCAATGCGCTGGGCTCCGGTGTGCTTGAGTCGGGCGCCCTGCTGGGTTACCTGCCGGCGCTCAGCGAACGCCTGCTCGGCGAGGAACTGCGCCTGCCCTCGGTGGCGACCTGGTGGCTCGGCGAACCCGCGGCGCTGGAAGACGCCTGGGAGCAGATCGACCACATCCTCATCAAGCCGCTCGAACGCTCGGCACGAGAACCCGCCGTCTTCGGCCACACGCTGTCCGCGAGCGAGAAAGAAGCGCTGCGTCGGCGTGTCGAGCTGCGCCCGCAACGCTACGTCGCGCAGGAGTGGGTGCGGGTCTCGCAGGCGCCGGTGATCGAGCGCGAACAGCGCGATCGCCTGGCCGCGCGCACCGTGGGCTTGCGCGTCTTCGCGGTGGCGACGCAGCAGGGTTACCAGATCATGGCCGGCGGGCTGACGCGTGTTGCCGCCGATGGCAACTCGTACTCGATCACGATGCAACGTGGCGGTCGATCGAAAGACACCTGGGTGCTCTCCGACACGCCGGTGAACACGTCGTTCTCCTTGCTCGGCCGCACGATCACGCCGAATGACCTGGTGTCGGCGCGCGCGAACCTGCCATCGCGGTCCGCCGAAAACCTGTTCTGGTACGGCCGCTACGGCGAGCGCTGCGAGTTCACCGCCCGGCTGCTGCGCGTGGCGCTCGCGCAAAGTCTGGGTCGCGACGATGGGCCAGGCAGGCCCGAAGCAGACAGCGCAGGCGCCCTCCTGCCGGTGTTCGAACTGGCGCGCCGCCAGGGCCTGCTGGGCGCGGCCGACGAAGGCCCGGGCGCGCTGCTGCTCGCGGCCACCGACCCGAGCGCCGGCCTGGGCGCGCAGTTCCAGCAACTCGCGCGCGTGGCCTTCAACTTGCGTGAGCGCATGTCGCTGGACAACTGGCGAACCTTGAATCGGCTGCACACCGATCCGTTGTTCGCGCAGCCTGCCGATGCACCATTGCAAGTGGGCGCGGTGCTGGCCGGTCTGGACCGCATCGTCATCACGATGATGACCTTGTCCGGTTTCGTTCTCGACGGCATGACGCGCGGCCTGGGCTGGCGCTTTCTCTCATTGGGCCGGCGCATGGAACGGCTCATGAACCTGTGCACCGCGCTGCAGGTGGGCATCGGCGCGGGCGGCACGCACAGCCTGGACTGGCTGCTTGAACTCGCCGACTCCACGCTGACCTACCGGTCACGCTACCTCGCCGCACCGGAGTGGCTGGCCGTGCTCGACCTGCTGGTGCGCGACGAGACGAATCCGCGCTCGGTGGCGTTCCAGGTGAAGGGTCTGCGCGAATACGTGGGCAAGTTGGAGGCCACGCATGGCCGCTTTGCCAGCGACCTGTTGAATCCGCTGCAGGCGCAGCTGGACGCCCTCACGCCCGCCGATCTCACGTCGCAAAGCCCGGCGCTGACGCAGTTTCTGGCCCAGGCTCAGCGCGCCGGCCACGCGGCGGCGGACGAGTTGACGCTCAAGTTCTTCACCCATTCGGCGGCACGCAGCGTGCTGTCGCTGGTGGCATGATGATGAACGCGAGCCCGGCGTGAGCGAAGCCCTGCCAGCGCAAGACGCAGCGCGGCCACCGGCGCGCTACGACGTTGAGCACGAAACACTCTACGAATACGCCGCCGCGGTGTCGCAGTCCTGGCAACTGGCGCGCCTGCGGCCGCGCCACCTGGCCTGGCAGAAGATTCTGTCGTACGCGCTGCGCATCGACCCGCCCGTCGATGAGCGCCACGAGACACGCGACGCCTTCGGCAATGACAGTCTGCACTTCGCGCTGCACCGCGCGCATCGCACGCTGCGCGTGCATATGAGCTGCAGCGTCGAAGTCGAAGCCCGCAACAGCGTTCCGGCGGTATTGGGCCTGACTTGGGAAAGCGTGCGCGACCAGGTGCTCGCCAACCCGTCGCACGACGACCTGAACGCGGCACGCATGTGCGAGCCCACGCGCCTCGTGCCGCTGTCCGAGCAGGCACGCGCCTATGCCCAACCCTTCTTCACCCCGGGGCGTGACTGGCTCCAGGCGGTGCTCAACATGATGCACGCGATCCATGCGGACTTCGAGTTCGATCCCGACGCGACGACGGTGAGCACCTCCGTGGACGAAGTGCTGGCGCAGCGCAGTGGTGTGTGCCAGGACTTCGCGCACCTGATGCTGGCGGGCTTGCGCAGCCTCGGCCTGCCGGCGCGCTACGTGTCGGGCTACCTGCTCACCGACCCGCCGCCGGGGCAGCCGCGCCTGGCCGGCGTGGACGCCACGCACGCCTGGGTCGCCGCCTACGCACCTGGCCTGGGCTGGGTGGAATTCGACCCGACCAACGACCAACTCGCCGACCAACGCTACATCACGCTCGCCTGGGGTTGCGATTTTGCCGACGTCGTGCCGCTGCGCGGCGTGATTCTCGGCGGCGGCGAGCAGCAGATGGAGGTGCGCGTCAGCGTGGTCCCGGTGTAGCAGGCCGCGCGGCGCGAGTCCAAAAAAACGGGGCGCCTCGCGGCGCCCCGATCTTCTTGCAGCGCTTGTGGCGCCGCGAAGCATTCAACTCAGGTTCAATGCAGGTCAGCGAACCACGGCGATCTGCTCGCGTTTGTCGGCCTTGTACGTGAACAGCGTCAGCGCGCCGTTCTTCACGTCGCCCTTGGCGTCGAACGAAATCGTTCCGGTCACGCCCTTGTAGCCTTCCGTCTTGGCCAGCACCGGCAGGTACTTCGCCGGCTCGGCGGAACCGGCCTTGACCATCGCCGCGACCATCACGTTGACGGCGTCGTACACGTAGGGTGCATAAACCTGCACGTCGGCGTTGTACTTCGTCTTGAAGCGCTTGTAGAAGTCTTCCATGCCGGCCTTTTGCGTGCCTTCCACGCCGCCTGCCTCAGCGCACACCACTTGGCCGTCGGCCATTGCGCCGGCAGCCAGCTTGGGCAGCTCACCTGAGCAAATGCCGTCGCCGCCCATGAACTTGGCGGTAATGCCGAGCTGCTTCATCTGGCGCAGCATCGGGCCGGCCACGGCGTCCATGCCGCCGAAGAACACCACGTCGGGCTTCTTCGACTTCACTTGGGTCAGGATGGCGGTGAAATCAGTCGCCTTGTCGGTCGTGAACTGGGTGTCGGCAATCGTGCCGCCCGAAGCCTTGACGGCCTTGGCGAATTCTTCGGCAACGCCCTGGCCGTAGGCCGTGCGGTCGTCGATCACGGCGATCGACTTGCCCTTGAGTTCCTTCACGGCGTAGCGCCCGAGCGTGCCGCCCAGGTGCACGTCGTCAGCCACGACACGGAACGTCGTCTTGTAGCCGTTGCGCGTGAACTTCGGGTTGGTGGCCGACGGCGAAATCTGCGGAATGCCCGCGTCGCTGTAAATCTTCGAGGCGGGGATCGAGGTGCCCGAGTTCAGGTGACCGATCACGCCGTTGACCTTGGAGTCGACCAATTTCTGTGCCACTGCCGTGCCCTGCTTTGGGTCGGCCGCGTCATCTTCAGCGAGCAGTTCGAACTTGACCTTCTTGCCACCGATCGTCGTGCCCTTGGCGTTGAGCTCTTCAATGGCCATGCGCGCGCCGTTTTCATTGTCCTTGCCCAGGTGGGCGATGCCGCCGCTGGTGGGGGCGACGTGGCCGATCTTGACGACCATGTCTTGCGCCGAGGCGCCTGCGGTAAACAACACGGCCGCAGCCGCGACGATCACGTTCAATTTCATTTGCATTCGGTTTCTCCTGTGGATAGCCCGTTGAAACGGGAGGGTTGAGTCTGGAAAGGGCGAGACGATACCTCAAATATCGCTGCTTCTCTATCGGGATTTGTCCAGAACCGATAGCCCCGGGTTCAGCGCGTCCGGCGGGTGCACCATGAACGCGCCGGCTAGCGATTGCGATGACGCTCCAATTCCTGAGCCACCGCACGCTCCACTGCTTCGCGCATCGCTTCGGTGAGTTGCTCGCTGGTTTCGCGAGTCGCCGATTCGACGGCGCGCGCCATGGCCGCGCCCAACACTTCGCGCAAACGGGTTTCGAGCCCGGCGTCGAGCTGGCGCTGCAGATCGGCCAGCACCCGTGCCAGGGGCGTGTCTTCCTCGGGTACCGCGGCCAGGTGATCCACCGATGCGAGCAACGCCGTAATCGACGGGATCGTCTCCTTGGTGAACGGCATCTCGTCCGCGTCGGGACTGATCTGCGCGTCGGGCTGCGCCTGCAGGTCGAACGCCGGCAATTCAGACGGAACATCGAGCAGCAGGTCCACCGTGGTTGGCGGAAATATCACCTCGGTGAGCGTGGGCACGCGGCGACCCGAGCGGTCACGCTCCATCGCTGACCTCATGGCGCGTGATCGCGTAGCCGCGGCCCGCGTAGTGTTTCCAGCGCTCGCGACCGGCGGCACGGTCGTCATCGCCGGTGGCGACAACCTCGACGATGCGCTCGAAGCTCTCGAAGCCCGCCGGCACTTGCGGGCCGAGGTTCAGCAGCACGTCGTGGTCGGGCGCATCGGCCGCGCGATCGAGCAACCAGATCGGTGTGGCCCGCAGGCGCGGCGCAGGCGCGGCGCCCGCCGCAAGCCGCACATGCGGGCAGAACTCCAGGGGATCGAAGGTCCACAGCGCTTTGTCCAACCTCGCCAGTATGGGTTCGGGCGCGACGACAGCGACCTTCGCGCCCTTGCGCACGGCCTTGCGCAAAAAGCGGCAGGCGTAGTTCAGGCTGTCGCCAACGTTGAAATGAAAACTCACCTCCGTCATCGCCGAACCTGCGCGCGCGCTCCCGGCACTCAACCCGCCCGGGCCAACACGAAATGCGTGAGCAAGGGCACGGGGCGACCCGTCGAACCCTTGGCCGCGCCGGACTTCCACGCCGTGCCGGCGATGTCAAGGTGGGCCCAGGGGTACTTGCTTGTGAAGCGGCGCAGGAACATCGCCGCCGTGATGGCGCCGCCCGCGCGCCCGCCACCGATGTTGCCCATGTCAGCGAAATTGCTCTTCAGCGGCTCGTCATACTCTTCATCGAGCGGCATGCGCCAGCACGGGTCCAGGCCGGCGCGACTGGCGGCGAGCATCTGTTCGGCAACGCTGTCGTCCGCGGTGAACAGCCCCGAGTGATGATGGCCGAGCGCCACCACGCACGCCCCGGTGAGCGTGGCAATGTCCACCACCACCGCCGGGTTGAAGCGCTCGGCGTAGGTGAGCGCGTCGCACAGGATGAGCCGGCCTTCAGCGTCAGTGTTGAGAATCTCGATCGTCTGGCCCGACATGCTGGTCACCACGTCACCCGGCTTGACGGCAGCGCCACCGGGCATGTTCTCGCAGGTGGGAATGATGCACACGAGGTTGAGCTTGGGTTTGCACTGCGCCACCGCGCGCAGCGTGCCGAGCACACTGGCCGCGCCCCCCATGTCGAACTTCATTTCGTCCATCTCACCCGCGGGTTTGATGGAGATGCCACCGGTGTCGAACGTGATGCCCTTGCCAACCAGCACGATCGGCGCCACTTTCGCACCCGCGCCGTTGTAGTGGGCGACGATGAAGCGCAGCGGCTCATGTGAGCCCTGCGCTACGGCGAGGAACGACCCCATGCCGAGTTTTTCAACCGCCTTGCGGTCCAGCACTTCAACCTTGCAACCGAACTCCTTGCCGAGTTGTTTGGCCTGCTGGGCCAGGTAGGTGGGCGTGCAGTGATTGCCGGGGCGGTTTGCGCATTCGCGGGCGAGCAGCACGCCGCTCGCGATGGCCTGGCCGAGCTTCAGCCCTTGCGCGACAGCGTTCACGTCGGCCTTGCGGCACAGCAGGCTCATTTTGGCCAGGCTTGATGCCGCCGGCGCGCTCGGCTTGGTGTGCCGGTACACATAGGTCGCGTCTTGCGTGGCCATGACCAGCGCTTCAGCATGTGCCGCCGTCAGTTCCACATCGCCGCCCAGAGCCACGGCAAGATGCTTCGCGCCACCTTCCTTGAGCGCGCCCAGCCCCTTCGTCAGCGCATTGCGAAACTCCTTCGGCGTGAGCTTGCCGCCGCCGCCACCCGCCGCGGCGAAGACGACGCGCTGCGCCTTCACGTCCTTGGGCCGGTGCACGTACAGCAGCTTGCCCGCTTTCAGCGCCAGGTCACCGCTGGTGATCGCGCCTTTCAGAATCGACGCCAGCGCGGGGTCGAGCGTCTTGTCGACGGCATCGCCACCCACGATGACGAGCAAGGCATCGCACGCCGTGGCGGCGAGCGAGTCGGGGGCGGAGATCTGATGGCGGAAGTCCATAATCGGCGATCCTTCAAAACCAGGCGGCGATGTTATTCGATTCCACCTTGCGCAAGGACCTGGCGCGCAGCTTCGGTGCGACGCTGGTCGTCATCCTCACCATCGTCATCACGATGATGCTGATCCGCACGCTTGGTCAGGCCGCGCTCGGGCGGGTGTCACCGCAAGACGTGGTGCTGCTGTTGGGCTTCGTCGCGCTGTCGCATTTGCCGACGATGCTCGCGCTGTCGCTGTTCATCTCGGTCGTCGCCACGCTCGGGCGCATGTACCGCGACAGCGAAATGACGATCTGGTTCGCCAGCGGCGTGCCACTGTCGCGCTTCGTGCGCCCCGTGCTGCGCATGAGCTGGCTGGTGCTGCTCGTCGTGGCGTTGCTCGCGCTGTTCGTGTGGCCCTGGGTGAACAAACGCAGTATCGAGGTGCGCGAGCGCTTCGAGCGCCGCTCTGATTTGTCGCGCGTCGCGCCCGGGCAGTTCCAGACCTCGAGCGATGGCCGGCGCGTCTTCTTCATCGAACGTGATTCGCAGGACGGCCGCGTTGGGCGCAACGTGTTCATCTTGTCGACGTCGCCGAACAGCGAGTCCGTGACCTCGGCGCGCAGCGGGCGCATCGAGGTCGAGGGATTCGACCGCTACCTGCTGCTCGACAAAGGCCAGAGCAACGAGCAGAACCTGAAAGACGGAACCAAGACGCTGTCACGCTTCGATTCCTACCGCGTGCTCGCCGGCGAGCGCGTGATCTCGAACCTCGACGCCCCGCCGCCCAAGGCGCAGCGCAGCATCGACCTGTTGCGCCAACCGAATGCGCGCCATCAGGGCGAACTGGTCTGGCGCCTGGGCCTGGTGCTGGGCAGCGCCAACCTGCTGCTGTTGGGAATCGGCCTGGCGGCGACAAATCCGCGGCGCCCGAGCAACTGGAACGTGCTGTTCGCGCTGCTCACCTTCGTCGTCTACTACAACATCATCAACCTGACACAGGCCTGGGTGGCGGGCGGCAAGCTCGGCATGGGCACGGCCCTGGTGGTGACCCACGGCGGCGCCTTCGCCATCGCGCTGTGGTTGCTGTGGTGGCGTGACGCGCACAACGGCGGCGGGCGGCTGCGGCGTGCGCTGCAGCCACGGGCACGCTGAGCGCCGCATGAGGACCGTTCGGCGTCTGCTGTATTCCGACATCCTGAATTCGGTGGGTTTCGTCGCGCTCGCCTTTCTGTCGCTGTTCTTCTTCATCGACTTCGTGGACGAACTTGCCGACATCGGCCAGTCTGGCTACACCGCCTTCCATGCGGCCATCACATCGCTGCTGAAGCTGCCCGGGCGGCTGTACGAACTCGCGCCCATCGTCGTCTTGATCGGCACGATCTACGCCTTGGCGCGCTTGGCGCAATCGTCGGAGTTCACGATTCTGCGTACCGGGGGCCTGGGCCCGGGCCGCGCGCTCGGCTTGCTCGCCAGCCTGGGCGTGCTGTTCGGCGTGGCAACGTATGTCATCGGCGACCACCTCGCGCCGCTCAGCGAGCGCCAGGCCACGGCATTGAAAGCGACCTTTCGTGGCGGCATCAGCATTGGCGGGTCGGGTGCGTGGCTCAAAGACCACCGGACCACGCCAGAGGGCGAGCGCAGCTATTCCATCAACGTCGGTTCGGCGCCGCGCGCCTCGGCGCTGAAAGACGTGCGCATCTTCGAGTTCGATGCCGACGGCCACCTGTTGCGGCGCCTGTTCGCCGCCAGCGCCCAGATCGACGACGCGGCCCTGTGGCGCTTGGGTGACGTGCGAATCACGCAGTGGCAAGGCGCGGGCGACTCCGCGCGCAACAACGTCACTGAGGAGATCCACGCCACTCTGGACTGGCCCAGCACACTGACCGCGGGAGTCGTGGCCGCGGCACTGCTGCCGGCGAACAACATGTCCACGGCAGACCTGTTCCGCTACATCGTGCATCTGGATCAAAACGAACAAGCGGCACAACGCCACCAGATCCAATTCTGGAAACGCGCGCTCTATCCCTTCTCCTGCCTGGTCATGGTCGCCCTGGCCTTGCCCTTCGCCTACATGCACGCGCGCGCCGGCAGCGTGAGCCTGAAAGTCTTCGGCGGCATCATGCTCGGCATCAGCTTCGTGTTGCAGAACAATCTGGCCGGGCACCTGGGACTGCTGCGCAACTGGTCGCCCTGGATCTCCGCGGCGGCACCGAACCTCATCTACCTCTTCTTGTCTTTGGCAGCCTTCGCATGGCTGGTGCGCTACCGATGAAAACCGCGATCCTGCTCCTCGCCCACGGCGCCCGCGACCCGCGCTGGGCCGCACCATTCGAGGTGATGGCCAAACGCATCGCCACACTCGCTCCCGATCGGGCTGTGCGGTTGAGCTACCTCGACTTTCTGCCGCCCGATCTGGCGACTGCCGGCAAGCAACTGGTGCAAGAAGGGTGCGACCGCATCGACATCGTGCCGCTGTTTCTGGGCAGCGGTGGCCATGTGCGCAATGATGTGCCGCGGCTGGTGGGAGAACTGCAAGCGCTCAACCCATCAGTGACGTGGACGCTGCACCCGGCGATCGGCGAGCTGAGCGAGGTCATCGAGGCGATGGCGCAGGCTGCGCTCGGCTTGGCACGCGGTGCTGCGCTCTGAGCAAACACTTCAGTGGTCACACCGTGTGTCGCGCGACCCGACACGAGACACCGACGCCGTGGAAGGAACTGCCTTCGGCCCTTTGCAGTCGGTCTGGGTAGCGTCGGCCTGCCGACGTCGTGGCTGCAGGGCGACGGCGGCGCCCTGTGGCACCTTGAGTGGCGTGCCACGCCTTTGCCTGCCGCCCGGGTGTCGGGGCTGGCGGTTTGGGGTACGGGCGCAGGAACCATTCGCGGTGTCGTCAACCTGAGCAAGAGAACACCGTGTTGATGGCACAAGGCAGTTGGGCCGAGTCCGGTGCCCCGCGAGCGTGGGCCGGAGAACGTACCACAGGCCGCCTGCCACGCTGCTCGACATCTGCACGCAGCGGGCAACGAAAGTCAGTAAAGGTCCGAAAGTCGCCAGCACACCGCCACAACCCGAATGGAATAATCCCCCGAGCCCTCATCGACACCCACCCACCATGAACCTGCACCAGTTCCGCTTTTTCCAAGAGGCGGTGCGGCGCAACCTCAACCTCACCGAAACGGCGAAGGCCTTGTTCACCTCGCAGCCCGGGGTGTCCAAAGCCATCCTGGAGTTCGAGCGCGAACTGGGTGTTGATGTTTTCGTGCGCCACGGCAAGCGGTTGAAGAGCGTCACCGCGCCGGGGCAGCAGGCGCTGAAGTGCATCGACATCATCTTGCGCGAGGTCGGCAACCTGAAGCGCATCGGCGAAGAGTTCTCGCAAGCCGACAGCGGCACGCTGTCGATCGCCACCACGCACAGCCAGGCGCGCTATTTTCTGCCCGGCCCGGTGGCTCGATTGCGGCAGCGCTTTCCGAATGTGAACATCAGTCTGCACCAGGGCGCGCCGCGTGAAGTGGCGCGCATGGTGATTGAAGAAGTGGCTGACCTGGGCCTGGCCACGGAGTCGCTGGACGATTCTGACCAACTCGTGAGCCTGCCCTGCTACGACTGGCAACACGCCTTGGTGATGCCGGCGGGTCACCCGCTTGCGGCGCTGGAACGCGTCAGCCTGGAAGACCTCGCGGCGTATCCGCTCGTGTCGTACCACCCGTCGTTCAGCGGTCGCACCCGGCTCGATCAGGCGTTTGCCGCGCGACACCTCACGCCTAACATCGTGCTCGAGGCGATCGACGCGGATGTGATCAAGACCTATGTGCGCATCGGCCTGGGCGTGGGCATCGTGGCCGAGACCGCGGTGCGCGACGAGCCACCGGGTGAGCTGGTGTGGCGGCCCCTGGGTCACCTGTTCGGCAGCAACATCGCGCGCATCGCGTTCAGGCGCGGCGCTTACCTGCGAAACTACGTCTACACCTTTGCCGAGATGTTGTCTGACCGGCTGAGCCGCCCGTTGCTGGAGCGAGCCATCGCTGGCGACGGACACGACTATCAACTTTGAACTCACCCACCATGAACCGCGAGCCCGCCTCGACTGCCGCCCACCCGACCGCACGCACGCCTGTGATCGCGAGCCGCCTGCCCCGGGTCGGCACGACGATCTTCACCGTGATGTCGGCGCTGGCCCAGGAGCGCGGCGCGGTCAATCTGGGGCAGGGATTCCCCGATTTTGATTGCGACCCGCACCTGCTCGACGCCGTGAACCACGCGATGCGCACCGGCCTGAACCAGTACCCGCCAATGGCTGGTGTGCCCGCGCTGCGCGAAGCGGTGGCGCAAAAAATCGAAGCGTTGTATGGCCGCGCCTATGACGCCGGAACCGAAGTCACGATCACCGCGGGCGCCACGCAAGCCATCCTCACCGCCATCCTGGCCGTCGTTCACCCTGGCGATGAAGTGATCGTGCTCGACCCCTGCTACGACAGCTACGAGCCGAACATCCTGCTGGCCGGTGGTGTGCCGGTGCATGTGCCACTGACGCCGGGCACGTTCGCCCCCGACTTCGGCGCAATAGCCGCGGCCATCACGCCCAGAACGCGGGCGTTGATCGTCAACACGCCGCACAACCCGAGCGCGACAGTCTGGTCGCACGAGGACATGCAACGCCTGAGCGCGCTGCTGCGGCCCACCGACATTGTGCTCATCGCCGACGAGGTGTATGAGCACATGGTGTTCGACGGTGCGCTGCACCAGAGCGTCGCGCGTGTTGCCGAACTCGCGGCGCGCGCGTTCCTCATCTCGAGCTTCGGCAAGACGTATCACGTCACCGGCTGGAAAGTGGCTTACGCCGCCGCGCCGGCAACGCTGACGGCGGAATTCCGCAAGGTCCACCAGTTCAACGTGTTCACGGTGAACACGCCGATGCAGCATGGCCTGGCGCGCTTCATGGCCGATCCCTCGCACCACCTCGGCCTGGCGGCGTTCTATCAACGCAAGCGCGATCTGTTCCGCGCCGGGCTGGCGGCAACGCGCCTGCGCTTGTTGCCCAGCCAGGGCAGCTATTTCCAGTGCGTTGATTACTCGGCCGTGAGTGACAAAACGGAAGAGGCGTTTTGCCGCTGGCTCGCCAGCGAGATCGGCGTCGCGGCGATCCCGCTGTCGGCGTTTTACAGCGGCGGCTTCGAGCAGAAGCTGGCGCGCTTTTGTTTTGCCAAGAAAGACGAGACGCTGAACCTCGCGCTGCAACGCCTGGCCAAGCTATAGCAGGGGCCGCGCCTGGCAGGCCGAGCCACTGCTAACGCCTGGGGCCGAGCCGGCCGGGGCCTGTGGGAAGCTCGGGCAGATCGAGGAAATCGGAGTTCAAGTTCGCCGCCGACGTGACGGCCGCGTTGCGCGGCCTTGGCGTCGCCTCGAAATCTGGAGGGATGGGACTCGTCATGTCCAGGTCGAGCGGTACGCCAAGCCCGCTGCGTGGCGCAGCGGTTGCGTGCGGCGCGGTCTGCAGCGTGAGCGTGAGCGGCTCGTCCAGCGGGAGCAACAGGTCTACCGCAGTCGTTTCGAGCGTTTCCGGTGCGCCTCGCGTCGTGAAGTCGCGCGCCACCGAGTACAGGAACAGCAGCTCGCGGTAGGCCGGCAGGTCGTAGGCGTCAGCGGCGTCGTCGCGCCGGAACAGCATGGCGTCCAGCGTTTCCATCACACGCTGCGGCACGCTCCACAGCCCCTCAAGCTTGACCATCGTCTCCGGATAGTCTTCGAGAGACTTGCCCTGTTGCAGATCGGCGTCCCAGTCGGGTGCGTAGGCGTTGAAGCGGCGGTTGAAGCGCTCGCGGATGCGCTCATAGGCGCTGCGGTCACCACGTCGCTTGTAAATTTCCAGCAGCTTCAGGTAGGGCAAGGGGCTGATGCCGCCCGTATTGCGCACATGGCCCATCAACAGGTCAATCGCCGCTTCGTCCTGGCCCAGCACAACGAAGAACTCGGCTTGTTGTTCCAGGTCAATCAATTCTTCAACCGACAGGTCGCGCCGCGGCTCGGGCACCATGTCGGGCGGCGCTTCCGTCAGGCGCGACTCGGCCCACATCGGCCGGGAACTGTCCACCAACGCCGGGGCACCACTGGACGCGCGTGGTGGGGCCGGCGGCGGCGGCGCGGCCGCCGGCCTGGTGATGGCGACTTCGTTCGGCGTTGGGGCCACAGGAGCCGCCGCGGCCTGTTGCGCCCACCATTGCGGGGAACGCCGGGCCGCCTTCAGGCGCCACACCAAGACAGCCACGGCGATGCCCAGCATGACGGAAGCCCAGCCCAGCACGTAGACCAAAGGGTTGGAATATTGCTGCGCCTCTGCCGCCTTCAGCCGCGTCTGGAGCGTCGCGAGCGACGCCTGCGTGGCCTGCGACTCGGTGCGCAGCCGGGTCAGGTTTTCTTCGAGCGCAATCAAGCGGGCGCGCTCTTTGGCGAGCATTTCGGATTGTTCGGTGAGCAAGCTCACCGTCGAGTCGACCCGCTGCGCCGCGTTGGCAACTGCCGTGGCGGAATCCGGCTCAAGCGTCGCGCGGCCGCGTACAGGCGCCATGGCTTCGAGCTGCAAGCGTGGGCCTGTCGGGCTCGCGGAGGCGCGTGACTGCCGCGTCGGCGCGTCCGTTCTGCCAGGCGGCGCCGCAGTGGCGCGCGCCGCGGCCACGCCCGGTGTGGCGGCCGCGGCCGGGCGCGAACGTGGCGTTGGTGCTGCCTTGCTGGGGGTCGGCGCCGAAGCCGCGGCGGCAAGCGGTGTGGGGGCCGCGGGCGCAGGTGCGGCCACCGGGCTGGTGCGAGCGCCATTCGGTGCCGACGCCGCGGCCTGCGCCCGTGGCGCATCGGCCGGGCTCGATTCCACGATCGAGGTTTGCGGCAGGCTGACGATGGGCGGGTCGACGAAGGCAACAAACCTCCGCGAGATGCCTTGTGCGCAACCGAGGGTGAGCGTCACAGTGACGACGGGCTCGTCGATAGTGACGCTGCTCGTCACGCGCACCAGCCTCTCCGAAGCACTCGGGCCCGGCTCAACGGCAATGCGCAGCAGCGCGCTCGCCAGCCGGTTGTCGCCTGACAGGACTTCGGCGCTGACGCATTCCGGGGCCAGGGTTTCGTCGGGCTCCACCCGCACCACCACGGTGAAGTTCAGCGTTTGGCCCAACACGGTCGGGCTGCTCGCTCGGCCAAAACCCACGGCCTGGGCCGATACCGCCGCGAACCACAGCGCGAAGCCGATGGCCAGCGGGATCAAATCTCTGCGCATGCGTTGGGGAGGCGAAGGAATAGAGTGCCCACGCACTCTAGCATGAGGTACTCGCGCCGCCGCTGGCTGCGCGCCCTGCGGATGCACGAGGGACGAGGCGACAAAGGGCAGGCGAAGCTGCCGCGAATTCAGCTTTGATAGCTCGTGTCGGCACGGTCGAGCCGGCGCAACAGGCCCGGCCAGGTGAGTGCCGCGCCACCGCCCAATGTGGCTTGGCGGGCCTGCTCCATCGCGCTGTCGATGATGCGCGCATCCACCGGAATCAGTGTGCCGCCACCGGCTTGCGCGCGAACCTGGATGGTGCAAACGGTCTCGAACACATACATGTTCAAGAACGCTTCGGCCACACTGGCGCCGACGGTCAGCAGCCCATGGTTGCGCAGCATCAGGAAGTGGTTCAAGCCCAGGTCACCCACCAGACGCGGCTTTTCGTCGGCGCGCAGCGCCACGCCCTCGTAGTCGTGGTAGCCCAGGCTGGCCAGGACGAATATCGACTGCTGTGAAATCGGCAGCACACCGCCGCGCTGCGCCGACACGGCGATGCCATTCAGTGTGTGGGTGTGCAGCACGCACTGCGCGTCGTCCCGCGCTTCGTGAATCGCACCGTGGATCGTGAAGCCCGCCGGGTTCACGGGAAATGGCGACGCCTCCATTTTCTCGCCGCGCAGATCGATCTTCACCAGGCTCGATGCCGTGATCTCCTCGAACATCAGGCCGTAGGGATTGATCAGGAAATGGTGTTCGGGCCCGGGCAAGCGCGCGCTGATGTGGGTGAACACCAGATCGTCCCACTTGAACAGGGCCACCAGGCGGTACGCCGCGGCGAGGTCAACACGCAGTTGCCATTCCTCGGGGCTGACGCGATTCTTCAGGCTGGGAATCTTCAGACTCGATTCGCTCATATGGTTCTCCTGGGCTCGGCGGGCGAAGTGCGACAGTATGATCGATGGGCACCCGACTGTTGCCCACGCCACCCATGGACACCTATTCCGGAACCAAGCCCGTCACCGAGCAGCATGCTTTTGACGTGGGCGCACTGCGCGACTACCTGCGCCAGCATCACGAGGGGTTTGACGGTAGCCTGCAGGTCGAACAGTTCAAGGGCGGGCAGTCGAACCCGACATTCAAGCTGGTCACCCCGGAACGCGCCTATGTGATGCGCACCAAGCCCGGCCCCGCGGCCAAGCTGCTGCCCTCGGCGCATGCGATCGAGCGCGAGTACAAGGTGATGCGCGCCTTGCATGGCAGCGGCGTGCCGGTGCCGCGCATGCACCTGCTGTGCGAAGACGAGTCGGTGATCGGCCGCGCGTTCTTCGTCATGGAGTTCGTGCAGGGTCGGGTGCTGTGGGACCAGTCGCTGGCCGACGCTGACAAGCCCACCCGCGGCGCCGTCTACGACGAGATGAACCGCGTCATCGCGGCGTTGCACCAGGTCGACTTCAACGCGGTGGGCTTGGGCGACTTCGGCAAACCCGGCAACTATTTCGAGCGCCAGATCGCGCGCTGGACCAAGCAATACACCGCCTCGATCACGGAACCGATCGAGGCGATGGATCGCCTGATGGCCTGGTTGCCGCAGAACATTCCGCCGAGTGCGCGAGACCCGAGCCAGGTGGGCATCGTGCACGGCGACTATCGCCTCGACAACATGGTGTTCCACGCGACCGAGCCACGCATCGTCGCCGTGCTCGATTGGGAGCTCTCCACGCTCGGCCACCCGCTGGCCGATTTCAGCTACCACTGCATGTCGTGGCACATCGAGCCGGGAACGTTTCGTGGCATTGGTGGCCTGGACTACGCGGCACTGGGCATTCCTGACGAGCACCAGTACGTGACGCGCTATTGCGAACGCACCGGCCGCATCGCACCGGGCGGCTCCATCAATGCCGTGATGGCCGACTGGAACTTCTACATGGCCTACAACCTGTTCCGCATGGCCGGCATCCTGCAAGGCATCGCGCGGCGCGTCGTTGACGGCACGGCGGCAAGCACGCAAGCAAGAATTTCCGCGGCCGGCGCGCGCCCGCTGGCCGAGATGGGCTGGAAAGTCGCCCAGCAGTAGAGCCCGCCGGGCGCCACGCCCGCGTTTCCATTCCCCCACTGACCCTCGCCCACGAAAGGCACATCATGGACTTCAGCTACTCCCCGCGCACCGAAGCGCTGCGCACGCAACTGCTGCGTTTCATGGACGAGCACATCTACCCGAATGAGCCGAACATCGTCGCCGAGATCGAAGCCAACACGGCAGCGGGCAAGCGCTGGACGCCGCTGGAGACGATCGAAAAACTCAAACCCAAGGCGCGCGCGCAGGGGCTGTGGAACCTGTTCCTGCCACCCAGCGCCGAAGGCGCCAAGTCAGGCAAGGGCGGCCACGCTGCGGCGGCCACGGGCCTGAGCAACCAGGACTACGCTCCGCTCGCGGAGATCATGGGCCGCGTGCCCTGGTGCAGCGAAGTCTTCAATTGTTCGGCGCCCGACACTGGCAACATGGAAACAATCGAGCGCTACGGCGCGCCCGAGCACAAGCGCCAGTGGCTCGAGCCGTTGCTGGACGGCAAGATCCGCAGCGCCTTCGCGATGACGGAACCGGCGGTCGCCTCAAGCGACGCGACGAATATCGAAGCGCGCATCGTGCGCGACGGCGACGACTACGTCATCAACGGCGTCAAGTGGTGGACCTCCGGCGCGGGCGACCCGCGCTGCAAGATCTATATCTTCATGGGTAAGACGGACCTCGATGCGCCGCGCCACTCACAGCAGTCGATGATCCTCGTGCCCGCCGACACGCCGGGCATCAAGGTCGTGCGCGCGCTGTCGGTGTTCGGCTATGACGACGCGCCGCACGGCCACATGGAAGTGCGCTTCGACAATGTGCGCGTGCCCGCGAGCAACATCCTGCTCGGCGAGGGCCGTGGCTTCGAGATCGCGCAAGGGCGCCTCGGCCCCGGGCGCATTCACCATTGCATGCGCCTGGTCGGGCTGGCGGAGCGCTCGCTTGAGTTGATGTGTACGCGCGCGACGCGCCGTGTCGCGTTTGGCAAACCCGTGAGCGACCAGGGCGTGACGCGCGAGCGCATCGCCGAGGCGCGCTGCATGATCGAGCAAGCGCGGCTGCTGACGCTGAAGGCCGCGTGGATGATGGACCTGGCGGGCAACAAGACCGCGAAGGCCGAAATCGCGATGATCAAGGTCGTGGCACCGAACATGGCCGGCAAGGTGATCGACTGGGCGATGCAGGTGCACGGCGGCGCGGCAATGTGCCAGGACACGCCGCTCGCCTACTTCTTCACTGCGGCTCGCACGCTGCGCTTTGCCGACGGCCCGGACGAAGTGCACCGCAACGCGATCGCCAAGATGGAGCTGGGCCGGCACGCCTGAGCCTGAGGGTCGCGCGCCGCTCGGCGCAGGTACAGGTGCAGGCCCCGGCCCGGCCTGCCCTGGCGCGGCACAGCAGCAGCAGCAGCGCTCAGGGTGGCTGGTGCCCCATCGCCTGGGCGACCGCGGTTTCGAACAGGCTGATTGCCGCGCCGAGGAAGGGCGACGAGACATCGGGCAGTTCCAGCCGCATCGTGACCCGTCCGCGCGAGACCGTCAGCGCGAACGGCGGGTCGCCCACCATCAACGTGCCGGTGCCACGCTCAAGCAGTTTCGCCAGAGGCCCTTCAATCCACAGGCGGCCTTTGGCGGGTGAATTGGCGATCGCCCCGAAATGTGCGGCGACGTCGGGCACCGCGGAGAGATCGACCTTGGCGAACATCACGAGCCAACGCATTTCCTCGGGCGAGGAGTCGTCGATCTGCGTCTGCATGTTCTGCGTGAACTGCGCATACGCCTGCTTCTCGAGCGATTGCATCAGCGGCAGCGACATCAGCATCATGTGCAGTTCAGGCGAAACGCCGCACCGGATCTGCAAACGCAGCTCATGCCCCTGAATGAACGGCCGCAGCGTCGGTGCCCATTCGAGCTGCCAGGGCGCGCCCTGGAACTGACCATCGACCGCGAAACCATCTTCCATGGGCGCATAGGCGTAACCGCGCTTGCCGGCCCAGGCCGAGATTTCGGCAAGGTCAGCGCCCTGCCCTGGAGCCGTGAACAAACGCTTGAACGATTCGAGCATGGCACGCTCCCACTTCCGGTCGAGACCCGTATTCGAGTTTTGCACTAGAGTGACGCTCCACCCTCAGGCCCGGAGCGCAGCAACATGATCGAAGTGTATTCGTGGGCCACGCCCAATGGCCACAAGGTTCACACCATGCTCGAAGAGTGCGGTTTGCCGTATCACGCCCATGCGGTGGACATCGGCAGCGGCGAGCAGTTCGCGCCGGAATTCCTGGCGATCAGCCCGAACAACAAGATCCCGGCCATCGTCGACCCGCATGGGCCCGACGGCGCGCCGATCTCGATGTTCGAGTCCGGCGCGATCCTGCTTTACCTCGCCACCAAGACCGGCAGGTTCCTGCCAGAGACGACGCGGGCACGCTATGAGGTCTTGGAGTGGTTGATGTTTCAGATGGGGGGCGTCGGGCCGATGCTCGGCCAGGCGCACCACTTTCGCATCTATGCGCCACAGAAAATCGAGTACGCGGTGAACCGCTACACCAACGAGGCGAAGCGCCTGTATGGCGTGATGGACAAACGCCTGGCGACAAGCCGCTACATCGGCGGCGCCGAGTATTCGATCGCTGACATCGCCATCTTTCCCTGGCTGCGTTCGTGGAAGAACCAGGGCATCGAGTGGAGCGACTGTCCGCGCCTGAAAGGTTGGTTCGACGAAATCGAAGCGCGACCCGCGGTGCAGCGCGGCGTTCAGGTGCTGGCGAGCCTGCGCAAGCCGCTGATGGACGACAAGGCGCGTGACGTGCTGTTCGGCGAGCAGCAGTACGCCAAACGATAGGCATTGATAGGCATCGATGGCCTGCCCGGAGGGACTCGAACCCCCGACCCCCAGCTTAGAAGGCTGGTGCTCTATCCGGTTGAGCTACGGGCAGTCTGTGGCCGGCGGGTGACGTGATGGGCTGTGGTCGGGGTGGCGGGATTCGAACTCGCGACCTACTGGTCCCAAACCAGTTGCGCTACCAGGCTGCGCTACACCCCGAACGGAGGCGATTGTACGCAGCCCCGTGCGGCGGCGTCGGATGGGGCCGCGCGCGAACCCGTGTCGGGCCGGTTCGGCGCAGCGCACGCGGGCTGTATCGTGCATCATTGGCGCCATTGCACAGGAGGTCTTCATGAACGATGCAATCTCGCGCTGCGGCAGCGCACCGGTGCTGCGGCGCCGCTTGATCTCGGGCGCGGTGGCGCTGATCGCGGCGCCGGTCTTCGTGCGTGGCGCGCTGGCGCAGGAGAACCGGCGGCCCACGCCGCCTCAGACCGAGGGGCCGTTTTACCCTGTCGCACTGCCCGAGGACAGCGATGCCGACCTGCTCGCGCACGGCAAGCTGCGCTACCTGCAAGGCCAGCCGGCGTGGCTGGACGGCACGCTGACCGACACCGCCGGCCGCGCCCTGAGCGGTGCGGCAATCGAGATCTGGCAATGCGACCTACAGGGCCGCTACCACCACCCGGGCGACGGCGGCCGCGCCGACCCGGCGTTCCAGGGCTTCGGCCGCGCCACGGTGGGCAGTGACGGCGCATTTCGCTTCCGCACGATCCGGCCCGCCCACTACGCCGGGCGCACGCCGCACATCCACGTCAAGGTGAAACTTGCGCGACGCGAGTTGTTGACGACCCAGTGGTACGTGGAAGGCGACCCGCACAATGCCGGCGATGGGCTGTGGCGCCGCCTCAGCGCCCCGGACCGCGCCGCATTGACGCGGCCGTTTGAGCCCGTGGTCGACGGCGTTCGCGCGCACTTCGAGCTTGTCGTCCAGACCTGAGCGGATACGCCAATCCGCTCACGCGCTGGTAATTCCTTCCCCCACTCACAGGGGGTGATTTCGGCACGCACGCAATAGGAAGCATCCGATCGCGGGATGGGCAGCGTTCCCATGGAGTGCCACGATGGCCTCACCATGCAGACGCTGCCACTGACCCTCAACAAGTCACGGCCACACCGGCCGAGTTGGCTGATGCGCGGACTGGCGCGCACCATGGCAGCGGCGCTGGCGGCCTTGATGAGCAGCGCCGGCATCGAGACGCAGCAGCGCAAACTGATCTTTCAACTCGGTACGCGAACCGGCGAAGCCGGCAATGCCGACTGCCAGGACATGGGCGAGCGCTGGATCGAGTTCGAGTCCGAGGTCACGGGCAAACCTGTATGCCTGCACTCCCTGTGGCTGGAGCGCCCGGAAGCAAACGCTCCCGTGCTGCTGTACTTGCACGGCGCGCGCTGGGACGTTTCGGGCAGCGCGCAACGCATGCAGCAACTCCACGCACTCGGGTTTTCCGTGCTCGGCATCGACTACCGAGGCTTCGGCCGCAGCACCCTGGAGCTGCCTTCGGAGCGCAGTGCCTGCGAGGACGCGCGCGCCGCCTGGAACTGGCTTGCCGCGCAGCACCCCCAGGCGAAACGCTATGTCTACGGCCATTCGCTGGGTGGCGCCATCGCGGTGCAGCTCGCCACGCAGATTGACGACGCTTCCGGTGTCATCGTGGAAGGCACCTTCACCTCGATCCCCGAGGTGTTCGGCACATTGAAATGGGGTTGGCTGCCGCTGCGCGCGCTAATCACGCAGCGTTTTGACTCGTTCCATCGCGTCGCCCAAATCACGGCGCCTCTGCTCGTCGTGCACGGCAGCAACGATCAGTTGATCAGCCACACGATGGGCCGTGCGCTGTTCGATCGCGCCACCGCGCCGAAGCGCTTCGTCCTGGTCGAAGGCGGCTCGCATCACGACACGCACAACGTCGGGCATTTCCAGTACCGCGAAGCCTTGCGCGATCTGTTCGGACTGACCGCGTAAATCACATCGTTCGCCGGGCAACGCCGCAGCCGCGCTACGATGCGCGCCAGGAGTGCCCCATGCCCACACCCCCCAGTGCCCCCACGCAGCTCACGTCCTGCACGGCGAGCGAGCTCTTGCAGTTGTACCGCGAGCGCAGAGCCTCTCCGGTTGAAGCCACGCGCGCCGTGCTGGCACGCATCGACGCGCTCAATCCGCGCCTGAATGCCTTCTGCCTCGTCGCACATGAGCAGGCGCTGGCGTCCGCCGCGCGCAGCGAAGCACGCTGGGCCAAGGGCGAGCCGCTGGGCGCGCTGGACGGCGTGCCGGTGTCGATCAAGGACCTGATCCTCACGCAAGGCTGGCCCACGTTGCGCGGCAGCCGCACCGTCGACCCGACGCAACCCTGGGACACCGATGCCCCCGTGACGGCGCGTCTGCGCGAAGCCGGAGCGGTGCTGCTCGGCAAAACCGCGACGCCAGAATTCGGCTGCAAGGGCGAGACGAATTCGCCGCTGACGGGCATCACGCGAAATCCGTGGAACCTGGATAAAACGCCGGGCGGTTCTTCGGGTGGAACCGCCGCCGCGGTGGCCGCGGGTCTAGGCCCTTTGTCGGTGGGAACCGACGGTGCCGGCTCGGTGCGCATTCCAGCGGCGTTTTGCGGCAACTTCGGGTTGAAGCCGAGCTTCGGCCGGGTGCCCGCCTACCCGCTGTCGCCGTTCGGCAGCGTGGCCCACCTCGGCCCGCACACGATGAGCGTACGTGATGCCGCCTTGATGTTGAACGTTCTCAAGCAGCCCGATGCGCGCGACTGGACATCGCTGGAATACGACCCGAGTGACATGCTCGACGGCCTGGAGCAAGGCATACGCGGCCTGCGCATCGCCTATTCGCCCGAGCTCGGCTATGCGCGGGGGGTGGTCGACGCCGAAGTGGCGAGCAGTGTCGCCGCCGCGGTGCGCGAGCTTGAGAATCTTGGCGCCGTGGTCGAGCAGGTCGACCCGGGCATCGAAGACCCGCTCGACATCTGCACAGGTCTGTGGTTCGTCGGCGCATGGACGATCTGGAACACGCTCGATCCGCGCCAGCAAGAACTGACCGACCCTGACTTTCGCGCCGAGGCGCAGCTCGGTGCGAGTTTTAGCGCACTCGACGTGCAGCGGCTCACGCTGAAGCGCGGCGCATTGGGCACCCACATGCGCCAGTTCATGCAACGCTTCGACTTGCTCGTCACGCCCGCGGTGGCGGTTCCCGCATTCGACGCGCGCCCGCCCGGCCAGATGCGCATGGACCCGAAAGCCATGCTCGGCTGGACGCCGTTTTCCTACCCGTTCAACCTGACGCAGCAACCGGCATGCAGCATCCCCTGCGGCTTGACGCGCAGCGGTCTGCCGATCGGCCTGCAATTCGTCGGGCCGATGTTTGGCGATGCGACTGTGCTGCGCGCGGCGCGCGCCTACGAGCGCGTGCGGCCGCTGCCACGACCGGTGCTCACCTGAGCCCAAGAAAAACCCGGCCGCAGCCGGGTTTTTGATTCGAGCCGATGAAAGCGACTTGATTACTTCAGCGCCGGCTTGAGGTCGATCGCCTTCGCGTCCATCGACTTGGCCTTGGTGTCGGCCGTGGGCTTGGCTTCAGCCGCGGGCTTGGCCTTCTTCACAGCGGCTTCCTTCTTCGCCACTTCTTTCTTGGCGACTTCCTGCTTCGCCGCTACCGCAGGGGCAGCCGCTGTGGCTGGCGTTGTTGCAGCCGCGGGCGCAGCCGTTGTCACCGCCACCGGCGCGGCCGGCGTGGCCACGGGCGTGGCTGCGGGCGTGGCTGACACAGCCGGCTTGGCGGCAACTGCCGGCGTCGCCGTCGGTGTTGCTGCTGGCGCTGCGGCTTGGGCAAACGCGCCCAGTGTGAAGGACGAGGCGATCAAAGCGGTGATGAGGTTCTTCATTGGAATGTCCCTTGGATTGAGGGTGTCAACGAGCAGATTGCTCGCCCTCAACAACGAGGTCAGGCGAGGCCGAGTTGACCTGGCAGGTGTATCGAGTTGTCAAATGCAGGCGGCACGTTCGGCCCCACGCGCACCTACTCGAACCGGCCTTCTCTCAGCCACTTCGTCGCGACCCACTTCTCTCCGGCGATCACCGGTGCACCGCCGTGCAGCGAGCGCGTCATCGGGTGCGGGCGGTCGTAGCTGAAGAACACGGCATTGCCCTTGCAAGGGGCGACGTCTAGGTGCACGTCGGGGAACACCGTCGCGCCGCCTTCGGCCGGCGTATTCAGATAACACACCAGCGAAGCCACACGCTGCCCACCACGCTTCAGGATGCTCGCCGTGCCGCTTTGCGCCGGGTCGAAATAGTCGTAGTGCGGCTTGTACTCGGCACCCGGCCGGTAGCGAAGAATTTGCAGCCCCTCGCCGTTTTCGATTGGCCAGGCGAGCAACGCGGCAATGCGCTGTTCGAGCCGCTGAATCAACGCCGTCTCGCCGCGCGTGAAGAACATGCCGTCGCTGGTGCGGGCCTCGTTCACTTCATTGCCGCCGGTGGCCATCTGCACAGTCTCGGAGCGCACCAGCCGCGCGCGCGCGCACTCGACGAGTTCGTCGCACTCGCTATCGCTGAACAATCCGCCGAACACGATGATGCGCGGATTGCGCATCGCGATGACGACGCGAACGTCGTGCTCGTGGGCACGCAACGTCGTCGCGGGGCCAGCGGCCAACGGCTCGGGCACGATGCTGGGCGGTGGCAAACCCGCCGTC
Organism: Burkholderiales bacterium; assembly: GCA_031419715.1. GTDB lineage: Bacteria > Pseudomonadota > Gammaproteobacteria > Burkholderiales > Burkholderiaceae_C > JAEMQF01. The sequence continues at coordinate 29,527 of JANOLJ010000263.1, forward strand.
TTGGCCTGTTCGCTGAGATGGCCGCGCAGCGTTTCTTCGAGCGCCGCGATCGCCACGTCTTCGCTCCAGCCGCTGGTGAGCATCGCCTTGAGCACCACGTCGGGCGTTTGCCCCGCCGTGGCCTGGGCGACGATCCACTCGCGCAGTTCAGGGGTCACGGGTTGCATCGTCATGCTCGCAATTTTGCCGGAAACAGCAGCGGCTTCATGCACAGCAAGCCCAGCGCCGGGCCGAATGCCAGCCAGGGCAGCACCTGGGCCAGCGGCAGGCGTGTGGCCATCCAGACGAAGCCGGAGATCGTGACCACCGAGATGGAAAAGCCGATGCAGTTGACGAGCGTCAGCACGCTACCGACTTGAGCGCGCGGCGCGTTGAGCGCGGTGAGGGCACTGAACTGCGGCGAGTCGCCCGAGACCGTGGCGCCCCAGACGATGATCCAGATCGCCCAGGCCCACACCGGCGCCTCAAGCAGCCACGGCGCGAGCAGCGCGCAAGCACCGCTGCAAAACAGTTGGAACGCGGCGACGCGCTCGCTGCCGAAGCGCCGCGCCCACAGACCGCCGAGCACGCAGCTGAGCGCGCCCACCGCAATCGCCGCGAACACCCACCACGCCGCCGCCGCGCTTTGCCAGCGCGCCGCGGCAATCAAGGGCAGCAGCACGAAGAAGGCATACAACTCCCACATGTGGCCAAAGTAGCCGAATGCCGAGGCGCGCACCTTGCGATCCCGCACGATGACGAGCAAGGCACGCGGTGAAAACTTTCCGCGGGGCGCAAGGTGCGGCCCGTCGGGAACCCACAGGGCCATGACGACACCGCCGAGCGCCGCGATCACCGCCACCGCCCACATCACGCCCTGCCAGGGCCATGAGGCGCCGATCGCGCGCATGCCGAAGGGCAGTGCGGTGCCGAGCACGAGCGCGCCAACCAGCACACCCAGCGCCAAGCCCAGGCCCTGCGCATACCAGCCGGCGGCGATTTTCATGCCCACGGGGTAGATGCCGGCGAGAAACACGCCGGTGAGAAAACGCAGCACGATGAGCGGGCCCGCGGCGGGCGGCAACCAGGCGCACAGCGCGGCGCACGCCGCACCGGCAAGCGAACACACCAAGAACACGCGACGGGGCGAAAACCGGTCGGCGATGGTCCACAGCGCGAACGCCAACGTGCCGGCGATGAAACCGAGCTGCACCGCCGCGGTGAACCAGCCCACCGCGGCGTCGGGCAGGCCGGACTCGCGTTGCAGGTCGGCCATGACCGCATTGATGGCGAACCACAACGACGTGCCGGCGAATTGCGACAGCGCGATCGCGGGCAGGATGCGGCGGGGGATCGCGGTGTGCATGTGGGCGCGCATTATCCGTGGGTGCGCCAGCCGCTCGCGTGGCCAAGGTTCATCTGAAATTGCGACTGCGCGTCTCCAGGCCCTGCAACAACGCCGAATGGTCGAGCAGCTTGGTCGCCAGCAAATGCATCACCTCGCCTTCGCGCTGCCATTGGCCATACACCGTGAGCAGGCGTGCGCCGAGCAGCGGCTTGCGCTGCGCGTCGGCCACCGCCGGCCAGACGATGATGTTGACGGAGCCGGTTTCGTCTTCGATCGTCACGAACACTGTGCCCTTCGCGGTTTCGGGGCGTTGGCGGTGCGTGACCAGGCCACTGGCGCGCGCGATGCGGCCATTCGGATAGCTGCGCAGTACGGCGGCGGGCTGTACCTTGAAGGCGGCGAGTTGTTCGCGCAGCATTGCCACTGGGTGCCGGTTCAGTGTCAGGCCGAGCGAGCGGTAGTCGGCGAGCATCGCTTCGGCTTCACTCGGTGCGGCGAGCTGCACCGGCGCTTCATGCAGCCGCGTGACGCGCAGCAGTTCGGTGGGTCGGGTGTCCACTCCAGCAACCGCCCAGGCGGCCTGGTGGCGATTTCCGTCAACCCCACCGACGACGCCGTGCAGCGCGTCGGCCAACGCCAGCGCGCGCAGTTCATGGGCGTTCAGGCGTGCGCGCCGCGCCAGGTCTTCGGCACCGCTGAACGGCGCCTGGGTTCGTGCATCGACGATGCGTTGCCCTGCGTCTTGCGACAGACCCGAAATGCGATTCAACCCCAGGCGTACCGCCTGAAGCGGTACGGTTTGATCCACCCTGCCCGCGTCTGGCGTGTGCCGGTTGGGGCCACCGCTCGCAGCCGCTTCAAGGGTGCTGTCCCACGCACTCACGCGCACATCGACGGGCCGCACCTGCACGCCATGCTCACGCGCGTCGCGCACCAACTGCGCGGGCGCGTAAAAACCCATGGGCTGGCTGTTCAGCAGCGCGGCGAGAAAGGCATCGGGGTGATGGCATTTGATCCAGCAGCTCACATAGACGAGCAGCGCGAAGCTCGCGGCATGGCTCTCGGGAAAACCGTACTCACCGAAGCCCTCGATCTGCTTGAAGATGCGCTCGGCGTAGTCGGGCGCATAGCCCTTCTCCACCATGCGCCCGACCAGCCGGTCGTGGAACGGCCCCAGGCCCCCCTTGCGCTTCCACGCCGCCATCGCGCGGCGCAACTGGTCGGCCTCACCGGGCGTGAAGTCGGCGGCGAGCACGGCGAGCTGCATCACCTGCTCTTGAAAGATCGGTATGCCGCAGGTGCGCTGCAGGGCCTGCGCGACCTCGGCGCTCGGAAACTCGATCGCCTCTTCACCGCTGCGCCGCTTCAGGTAAGGGTGCACCATGCCGCCCTGGATGGGCCCCGGGCGCACGATCGCGACCTCGATCACCAGGTCGTAGAAGCAGCGTGGTTTCAAGCGCGGCAGCATGCTCATCTGCGCGCGGCTCTCGATCTGGAACACACCCACGGTGTCGGCCTTGCACGCCATGTCGTAGGTGGCGGGGTCTTCGGCGGGCACGTCTTGCATCTCAAACGGGTCCGCGAGACTGCGCCCGAGCTTGGCGCCGATGTACCCCAGCGCACGGCGGATCGCGCTGAGCATGCCCAACGCGAGCACGTCGACCTTGAGCAGCCCGAGTGCATCCAGGTCGTCCTTGTCCCATTGAATGACGCTTCTACCCTGCATCGCGGCGTTTTCCACAGGCACGAGCAAGGCGATCTGCTCCTTCGCAATCACAAAGCCGCCCGGGTGCTGGCTCAGGTGGCGGGGGAAGCCGATCAACTGGTGCGTGAGTTCAGCCCAGAGTTTCACGACCGGTGATTCGGGGTCGAACCCGTTCTCGCGCAGACGCTCGGGAGAAATGGACCTGCCGTCATACCACTGCTGGCTTTTCGCCACGGCGTCGATGCGGTCCAGGTCGATGCCCAGCGCCCGACCCACATCACGCACGGCGGAGCGCGGCCGGTAGCTGATCACCACGCCTGTGAGCGCGGCGCGGTGCCGGCCGTATTTGCGGTAGATGTATTGAATGACCTCCTCGCGCCGCTGGTGCTCGAAGTCCACGTCGATGTCGGGCGGCTCGTTGCGCTCGGCGCTGATGAAACGCTCGAACAGCACGCTCATGCGCGCCGGGTCGACTTCCGTGACGCCCAAGCAGTAACACACCGCCGAATTGGCCGCGCTGCCGCGCCCCTGGCACAAGATGCCCTGGCCGCGCGCCCACTGCACGATGTCGGCCACCGTCAGGAAGTAAGGCTCGTACTTCAGTTGCGCGATCAAGGCGAGTTCGTGTTCCACCAGGCGCCGCACTTCGCTCGGTGGCCCTTGCGGAAAGCGCTGCGCAGGATAGCGGCGTTGCAACCCTGCTTCGGTGAGCTGACGCAGGTGCGAGGTGGGTGTGTGGCCCGGCGGCACGATCTCCTGCGGATACTCATAGCGCAGCTCGTCGAGTGAGAAGCGGCAGCTCCCGGCGAGCACCAGTGTCTGCTCAAGCCAGGCCGGTTCGTACAACCCTCCCAGCCGCGCCAGCGAGCGCAAATGCGCTTCGGCATTGGGCTCGAGGTGCCAACCGCACTGCGCCACCGGCAGGCCCAGGCGCGTCGCGCTGAGCACGTCTTGCAAGGGCTTGCGCGAGCGCACATGCATCAGCACATCGCCCGCCGCCACCAACGCCAGGCCCGTCAGCGCGGCCACACGCTGCACCGTGTCGAGCCGTTGATCGTCGGCGCCGCGATGCAACAGCTCAATCGCGATGAAGGCGCGCTCCTGGAACCAGGTCTTGAGCCACAGCGCCTGAGCGAACAGCGACTCGAATGTCTGGCCGGTATGCGGCACGAGCAGCGCCAGGCAATCGGGCAGGCCGGCGAGGAATGGCGCATGCGGCACCCGACCTTCGACGTCGGAAGCGAACGCGATATAGCTACCCTTCTCGGCACGGCGCCGCGCCACCGTGATCCACTGCGACAGGTTGCCGTAGCCGCGCCGCGTTTGTGCGAGCAGCACCAGGCGTGGCGCCGACGTCGACGCTGAAGCCGACGCCGACGCCGCTTCAGCCGGTATGCCGCCGCGGCTCTGGTCCGCCGCGGGGGCCGGGGAGGGGATCGCGGATGGGGTCGCTGGCGTAGGCGTGGTCGCGGGCGCGGCCAAGCGCATCTCGCAGCCGATGATCAGGTGCAGTCGCGGATGGCGCTTGGCCTCGACATGCGCGCGCACGACACCGGCGAGCGAACACTCATCGGTGATCGCCAACGCCGCGTAACCCAACAGTGCCGCTCGCGCCACCAACTCCTCGGGGTGCGACGCACCGCTCAGAAAGCTGAAATTGCTGCGGCAGTGAAGCTCGGCATAGCGCGGCAGGCGCGACAACGCAGATCGGGCTATCGACTGCGGGGCCGAATCAGCGGGCTTCTCAATACTGTACACGCATACAGTGTACTGATTGCCGCGCTTGGCGGGCTTCGCTCTTGTATGTCATCCCGGCGAACACCGGGATCCACCCGGCCTCTACCCGCCACCCTTTTCCTTGGCGTGATTGATCGAATATTTAGGAATCTCGATCACCACATCGCGTTGCGCCAGGATCGCCTGGCACGACAGGCGCGAGGTCGGCTCCAGGCCCCAGGCGCGGTCGAGCAGGTCTTCTTCGCTTTCGTCCATTTCGCCGAGCGACTCGAAGCCCTCACGCACCACGACATGTCAGGTGGTGCAGGCGCAGCTCAACTCGCAGGCGTGTTCAATGTCGATGTCGTGCTCGATCAGCGCTTCGCAGATCGACGTGCCGGAGTCGGCTCTGATTTCGGCACCCGCCGGGCAGTACTCGGCGTGCGGCAGGATTTTGATGATGGGCATGCTCGGAGCCTGTGAAGAGATGAGTTGCAGGCTCAGACGTCCTGGACGCGTTTGCCCGCGAGGGCGCTGCGAATGCCGCGGTTCATGCGCTGCGCGGCGAATTCCTCAGTGCCGTGCGCCAGGGCTTCCACAGCGGCGTCGATGTGGTGGTGGTCGCTGCTCTCGCGCACACCTTGCACCTGCGTCAGCAGCGCCTCGATGTCCTCGCGCTGCGCTGCATCGAGCAAGTCACCATCAATCACCAGGGCAGCACGCGTGGCCAGCACAAGCCGTTCGGCATCGACACGCGATTCGCGCAGACTGCGCTCCTGCATGTCGTGTTCCGCCGAGGAAAAACTGTCGGTGAGCATGCGTGCGATGTCGGTGTCGCTCAGGCCATAGCTGGGTTTGACGCTGATCGACGCCTGCACGCCCGAGGTCTGCTCGTGCGCGCTGACGCTGAGCAAGCCGTCGGCATCGACCTGAAAACTCACGCGCACCCGCGCCGCGCCAGCCACCATCGGCGGGATGCCGCGCAACTCGAACTTGGCGAGCGAGCGGCAATCGGCAACAAGCTCGCGTTCGCCTTGCAGCACATGCACCGCGATCGCGGTCTGGCCGTCTTTGAACGTCGTGAAGTCCTGGGCGCGCGCGGTAGGAATGGTGCTGTTGCGCGGGATGATGCGCTCCACCAAGCCGCCCATCGTTTCCAGCCCGAGCGACAGCGGGATCACGTCGAGCAGCAGCAATTCGTCGGCGCCCGCGTTGCCCGCCAGCGAGTTGGCCTGAATCGCCGCGCCGAGCGCGACCACTTCGTCGGGGTTCAGGTTGGTCAGCGGCGCCTTGCCGAAGAACTCGGCAACGCATAGCTGAACCTTCGGAATCCGGGTCGAACCACCCACCATCACGACACCTTTGACCTCGGTCTTGTCGACTTTGGCGTCGCGCAGCACTTTGCGCACCGCCGTCAGCGTGCGCGCGAGCAGGCCCTGCACCAGGGACTCGAATTCATCGCGCGTGAAACGCACCGACAGTTCGCTTCCGCTGCTGAGCGGGCACGCCAACGTGGCGTGGTCGGCGAACGAAAGCTTTTCCTTGGCGGCGCGCGCCGCGACGAGCAGGGCTCGCTTGTCCTGTGGCGTTTGCGCGCTCAGGTGGCTGCGCTGCAGTGCGGCGTCAGCCAGCGCAGCGTCGAAGTCATCTCCGCCCAGCGCTGAGTCGCCGCCGGTGGCGATGACTTCAAAGACGCCGGCCGACAGGCGCAGCAGCGAAATATCGAAAGTGCCACCACCCAGGTCGTACACCGCATAGAGCCCCTCGGCGCCATGCTCCAGGCCGTAAGCGATGGCTGCGGCGGTGGGCTCGCTGATCAGGCGCAGCACGTTCAGGCCGGCGAGCTGCGCCGCGTCTTTCGTCGCCTGGCGCTGCGCGTCGTCAAAGTAGGCCGGCACCGTGATGACGGCGCCAAACAGGTCGTCGTCGAAACTGTCTTCGGCGCGCTGGCGCAGGCTGGCCAGAATCTCGGCCGACACTTCCACCGGCGATTTGTCGCCCGCCACGGTGCGCAACTTCAGCATGCCCGGTGCGTCGACAAACTCATAGGGCAGGCGCTCGCGGCCAGCGATGTCAGCGACGCCGCGGCCCATGAATCGTTTGACGGAGACGACAGTGTTGCGCGGGTCGAACGCCGCGTCGGCGAGCGCGGCGGCGCCGATCTGACGGCGCCCTTCGGGCAGGTAGCGCACGGCAGAGGGCAGAATCACATGCCCGCCCTCGTCAGGCAGACACTCGGCGACACCGTGGCGCACGGCGGCCACCAGCGAATGCGTGGTGCCCAGGTCGATGCCCACGGCAATGCGCCGCTGGTGCGGGTCGGGTGCGCCGCCGGGTTCGGAAATTTGCAGCAATGCCATGCGGCTATTGTCCCAACGCCTCGAGGCGGCCGTCGATGTCGGCGGCAAAGCGCTCCAGGAACATGAGGGCTCTCACCTCTTGGGCAGCGCGGGCCGCGTCACGCTTCACGTCGAGCAGGTTTTCCAGACGCAGTAGCGCGGCGGCGCGCTCGGCCGCGAGGTTCGCCGCGAGGGATTCGATTTCGGCGGTGGTGCGCGCATCGTCCAGCGCTTCGCGCAGTTCCATTTGCCGCATCAGGAAGGCTGCGGGCATTGCCGTGTTCGTCTCGGCATCGATGCGTTGGCCTTGAAGCTCGCAGAGATAGGCTGCGCGGCGCAACGGATCCTTGAGGCGCTCATGGGCTTCGTTGACGCGCACGGCCCATTGCAGCGCCACACGTTGCGCCGCGGCGCCTTGGGCAGCGAACTTGTCGGGGTGGGTTTGCGCCTGCAACGTGCGTCTGTGTTCGTCGAGCATGCCGCGATCCAGCGCGAAGCAACGCCTAAGCCCGAACAGCTCGAAGTCATCGCTGTCGAGCCTCATCGCGAGCCCGAGAGATTCTTCGCGTAGAAAACGCTCGTGCCGTTGTCTGCGTAGCCACCGAACGGCGGGCGTTTCACGTAGCCACAGCGCTCGTACAGGCGCAGTGCTTCGGCCTGCCGATCACCGGTTTCAAGCGTCGCGAGTTGAACGCCTCTGCCGAGCAGACGTGCTTCGAGCTTTTCGAGCAAGGCGCGGGCGACTCCCTGGCCGCGCAATTGCGGCTGAACATACATGCGCTTGATTTCGCCGTAAGGCTTGTCTTCGGTCGCAGGCTCGGGCGGCATGACACGCACCGCCCCACAGCCCACGGCCTCGCCTGCGCGCCGCGCGACGACGAAGTACACATGTTGGGCGAGCAAGGCTTGCACATCGAGAAGATGGTTGTGGTCCGGCTCGTACAGACCCGACAAGTAGGCGTCGAGTTCGGCCAGCAGCGCACGAACCTCGGGCTGATCGGGGCTCTCGGCACGGACGGCAATGGTGGGCTCGGCGGACATGGGCAAGAAAAAGCGCGGCTCAGGGCCGCGCAGCGCTGTAGGGTGAGCCGGTTTACACGCGGAACGACTCGCCGCAACCGCAGCGGTCCTTCTCGCGAGGGTTGTGAAACTTGAAGCCCTCGTTCAGGCCTTCGCGCACGAAGTCGAGTTCGGTGCCGTCGATGTAGGGCAGGCTCTTTGGATCGACAAGCACCTTCACGCCGTGGCCTTCGAACACGATGTCTTCGGGGGCGAGGTCATCAGCGTACTCAAGCTTGTAGGCCAGGCCCGAACAGCCCGTTGTCTTGACGCCCAGGCGCACGCCGACACCTTTGCCGCGTTTGCTCAGGTAACGCGTGACGTGGCGCGCTGCTGCTTCGGTCAGGGTGACTGCCATCTTCTGTCTCGCTGTGCTTCCAGTGATTTCAGTGATTTCAGTGCGTCAAGCCGGTCTTGGCTTTGTAGTCGTTCACCGCCGCTTTGATCGCGTCTTCGGCGAGGATCGAGCAGTGGATCTTCACGGGCGGCAGCGCCAATTCTTCGGCAATGTGCGAGTTCTTGATCGTCAGGGCCTCGTCGAGCGACTTACCCTTGACCCACTCAGTGACAAGCGAACTCGAGGCAATGGCTGAACCGCAGCCATAGGTCTTGAACTTCGCGTCTTCGATCAAACCCGTCGTCGGGTTGACCTTGATCTGCAGTTTCATCACGTCGCCGCAGGCCGGCGCGCCGACCATGCCGGTACCGACCGTCTCATCGCCCTTTGCGAACGAGCCCACGTTGCGCGGGTTTTCATAGTGGTCTACGACTTTTTCACTGTATGCCATGGTGTCTCTCCAATGTGATCAGTGGGCTGTCCACTGAATCGTGCTGATGTCCACGCCGTCCTGGAACATTTCCCACAACGGCGACAGCTCGCGCAATTTGGCGACGCGGTCTTTCAGTGTGGTGATGACGTAGTCGATTTCTTCTTCCGTCGTGAAACGGCCGATCGTCATGCGCAGGCTCGAATGCGCGAGTTCGTCGCTGCGGCCGAGCGCGCGCAGCACATAGCTCGGCTCCAGGCTCGCCGAGGTGCACGCCGAGCCCGAAGATACGGCGATGCCCTTGATGCCCATGATCAACGACTCGCCCTCGACGAAATTGAAGCTCATGTTGACGTTGTGCGGAACGCGCTTGTCCGGGTGCCCGTTCAGAAACACCTGCTCGATGTCGGACAGGCCTCTGATCAGGCGCTGCTGCAGCATGCGGATGCGCTCGTTCTCCACACCCATTTCTTCGCGTGCGATGCGAAAAGCCTCGCCCATGCCGACGATCTGGTGCGTCGGCAGCGTGCCCGAACGCATGCCACGCTCGTGGCCACCGCCGTGCATCTGCGCCTCCAGGCGCACGCGCGGCTTGCGACGCACAAACAACGCGCCGATGCCCTTGGGGCCGTAGGTCTTGTGCGACGCCAGACTCATCAGGTCCACCGGCAGCGTCTGCAAGTCGATCGCCAGTTTGCCTGTGGCCTGGGCTGCGTCAACGTGAAAGATGATGCCGCGCGATCGGCAGAGCTTGCCGATTGCCGGGATGTCCTGGATCACGCCGATCTCGTTATTCACGTAGAGCACCGAGACGAGGATCGTGTCCGCGCGCATTGCGGCTTCGAGCTTGGCGAGATCGAGCAGGCCGTCTTCCTGCACATCGAGATAGGTGACCTCGAAGCCCTGGCGCTCGAGTTCGCGCATTGTGTCGAGCACCGCCTTGTGCTCGGTTTTCAGCGTGATCAGGTGTTTGCCGCGCGTCTTGTAGAACTGCGCCGCGCCCTTGATCGCCAGATTGATCGACTCGGTGGCGCCCGAAGTCCAGACGATTTCGCGCGGGTCCGCAGCCACCAGCTCCGCGACTTGCTCGCGCGCCCGCTCCACCGCCGCTTCGGCTTCCCAACCCCAGGCGTGGCTGCGTGACGCCGGGTTGCCGAAGTGCTCTCGCAACCAGGGAATCATCGCGTCAACGACGCGCTGGTCCACCGGGCTCGTGGCGCCGTAGTCCATGTAGATGGGGAAATGCGGAGACATGTCCATGGGAGTCGGGGCGATGGGTCAGGAGTTCGCTGGCTTCGCGCTGGTTACGCGCCTACTTCGAGTACGTGGCTCCGAGCGCGAACACGGAGTTCGGTGCAGTGATTTTGATGGGCTTGACGACGGGCTGGCTGGAAATCGCCCGCTTCATCGGGTGTTCCTGGATCGACACGCCTTTGTTCACTTGGTCATTGACGAGATTGCGCAGCGACACGGAACTGAGGAATTCGAGCATCTTCGAATTCAGGCTCGCCCACAGGTCGTGGGTCATGCAGCGGCCGGAGTCGTCGCCCATGCAATTTTCCTTGCCGGCGCAGCCGGTTGCATCGAGCGGTTCATCGACGGCCAGAATGATGTCGGCAACGGTAATTTCATCGGCCTTGCGGCCCAGCGAATAGCCGCCACCCGGGCCGCGCGTGCTTTCCACCAACTGCTGACGGCGCAATTTGCCGAACAATTGCTCAAGGTAAGACAGCGAAATTTGCTGGCGCGCGCTGATTGCCGCCAGCGCCACAGGCCCGGTGTGCTCGCGCAACGCGAGGTCTATCATTGCAGTGACCGCGAAGCGGCCTTTGGTGGTCAAGCGCATAAGGGTTCTCCTAGAGCCCGACTAGATTAGTCGAGTATATGTGTAGCCGACTGATTTGGTCGGGATTGACCCGGCAAGTTCCATGGATTTTTCAAGTCGCGTCCGCGCGCCTGGTGAGCGGCCTGCGGACGAGCGAACTCAGGCGCCCGCTCTGCCCGTCGGCGGGTCGGGCTGCGCGATCTGCTCCACGACCGAGGCCCCGAAAACCTGCTCGCGGATGCGCGCCAGCTCGTCGCGCACGCGGGCTGCTTTTTCGAACTCCAGGTTGCGCGCATGGTCGAGCATCTGCTTTTCCAGCTGCTTGATGCGCTTGCCGAGGTCTTTCTCACTCAGACCCTGCAAGGCGACGGCATCATTGGCCGCTTTGAGATCGTCTTTCGCGCCCTTGTCGCCGTAGACACCGTCGATCAGGTCGCGAACCTTTTTGCTGATGCTGCGCGGCGTGATGCCTGCGTCGGCGTTGCTCTGCACCTGCCGATTGCGCCGCCGCTCCGTTTCGTTGATGGCGCGACGCATTGAATCGGTGATCCGATCGGCATAAAGGATCGCGGCGCCGTTCAAGTGGCGCGCCGCGCGGCCTATCGTCTGGATCAGGCTGCGTTCCGAGCGCAGGAATCCCTCCTTGTCGGCATCGAGGATGGCGACGAGCGACACCTCGGGAATGTCCAGCCCCTCGCGGAGCAGGTTGATGCCCACCAGCACGTCGAATGCCCCAAGGCGCAGGTCGCGCAGAATTTCGACGCGCTCGATCGTGTCGACATCGCTGTGCAGGTAGCGCACCTTGACGCCGTTCTCGGCGAGGTAGTCGGTCAACTGCTCGGCCATGCGCTTGGTGAGCGTCGTGATGAGCACGCGCTCATTGATTTCGACACGCAGCCGGATTTCCTGCAGCACGTCGTCGACCTGGCGCGCCGCCGGGCGCACCTCAACGCTGGGGTCCACCAGCCCGGTGGGTCGCACCAACTGCTCGACGACCTGCCCTGAAGTTCGCTCTTCGTAGGCTCCTGGGGTCGCCGACACATACATCGCCTGACGCATCTTGCGCTCGAACTCCTCGAACTTGAGCGGCCGGTTGTCCAGCGCGCTGGGCAGGCGAAACCCATACTCGACGAGCGTGGTCTTGCGCGATCGGTCGCCGTTGTACATGCCGCCGAACTGGCCGATCAGCACATGCGACTCATCAAGAAACATCAGCGCGTCGGCCGGCAGATAGTCCACCAGCGTGGGCGGGGGTTCGCCGGGAAGCGCGCCGGACAGATGGCGCGTGTAGTTTTCGATGCCCTTGCAGTGGCCCACTTCCTGAAGCATCTCCAGGTCGAAGCGCGTGCGCTGTTCGAGCCGTTGCGCTTCGACCAGTTTGCCTTGGCCGACCAGCTCGGCGGATCGGGTTCGCAACTCGTCCTTGATGGTTTCAATTGCCGCGACGACGCGTTCTCGCGGTGTCACATAGTGGCTGCTCGGAAAGACCGTGAAGCGCGGCACCTTCTGCCGGATCTGGCCGGTGAGCGGGTCGAAGAGTTGCAATGACTCGACTTCATCGTCGAACAGTTCAATGCGGATTGCGAGCTCCGAGTGCTCGGCGGGAAAGACGTCGATCGTGTCGCCACGCACCCGAAACGTGCCGCGGCTGAAATCGGTCTCGTTGCGCTGGTACTGCATGCGGATCAACTGCGCGATCGCGTCGCGCTGGCCGATCTTGTCGCCCACGCGCATGAGCATCACCATCTGCATGTAGTCGGCGGGGTTGCCGATGCCGTAGATCGCGCTCACCGACGCAACAATCACGACATCGCGCCGCTCCAGCAGGCTTTTTGTTGCCGACA
>JANOLJ010000264.1:0-4619 GCA_031419715.1 Burkholderiales bacterium
GAGCACCAGCACCACCGGCAGGTTGCTCTTGCCCGTGGGCATCGCGCGATAGGCCGGCATTTTGAAGTCGCCCACCATGATCGTGACTTCACCGACGCTCAGGCCTTCGCTGTCGGTGCGTATGGCTTGCGCAGTCACGGGTAGCACGGCTGCAGCGAAACCGCTGCCCACGCTGGTCTGCACGAAGTCGCGCCGGGTGAATTCGCGCGTTGGGGTCAGGCTGTCCAGTTCGGTCGTCGTCATTGCGTGCGAGCGTCCAGTGTGATTGACAGCCGCATTCTATGAACATGCGCAGGGCGCGCTTGCCGCCAAGAAACCCTGAAGTTTGCCCCGACAATGCCGGCCATGTCCGATGCCACGAACGTCTTGCTCGACCGCGATTCGCGCTGGCCCGGCCAATTGGTGGGCATCGACATGGGGTCGAATAGCTTTCGCCTGGAAATTGGCCAGCTGATTCAGGGCCGCTACCGCCGCATTGATTACCTGAAAGAAACCGTCCGCCTCGGTGCCGGCCTCGACGAAAACGGGATGCTGACGCCGCAGGCTGCGCAACGTGGCCTGGACTGCCTGTCTCGGTTCGCGGGCCGCCTCCAGGGCTTCATGCCGCGGCAAATTCGCGCGGTGGCGACGCAGACATTGCGCGAAGCACGCAACCGCGACGCCTTCCTGGTGCAGGCCCAAGCCGCACTCGGTCACAAGATCGAAGTGATTTCCGGCCGCGAAGAGGCGCGCCTGATCTACAAAGGCGTCGCGCGTCTGCACACGACGAACCTGCCGCGCCTCGTGGTGGACATCGGCGGGCGCTCCACTGAAATGATCCTCGGCCAGGGGCGCCACGCGCGCCAGGCCGAGTCATTCGGTGTCGGTTGCGTGGGCCTGTCGGTCAACTACTTCCCCGACGGCGCGATGACGGCCGCAGCGTTTCGCGCGGCCCAGATCGCCGCAGGAGCGCAGCTTGAGGAAGGCCTTGAAACGTTCGCGCGGAATCAATGGCAAGAAGCCCTCGGCTCCTCGGGAACCGTCAGCGCCGTATCGCAATTGCTCGCTGCCAGTGGCATCACCGATGGCCGCATCACCCCCGAGGGCCTGCGTTGGCTGATCCTGCGCTGCATCGAAGCCGGGAACATCCAGCGTCTGACGTTGCCGGGCCTGAAAGAAGAACGCCGCTTCGTCATTGCCGGGGGTGTGGCGATTCTGTACACGCTTGCAGCGCAATTTGGCGTCAACGACCTTCGCCCCACCCAGGGCGCGCTGCGCCAAGGCCTGATCTTCGACCTTGACGAGCGCCGCCAAGCCGCGTCATTGCACCAGGTGGGGCACGATGTGCGAGATGCCTCGGTGCGTGACTTGCAGCGCCGCTTCATGGTCGATACCCACCATGCGCAGCGCGTCACCCGCGTCGCCCAGCGTCTGTACAAACGCGCTCAGCCACACGCTGACGTCGAGGCGAACCGCGAACTGCTGTGGGCCTGCGCGTTGCACGAAATGGGCATGATGGTGTCGCACCACGACCACCACCGGCACAGCGCCTACCTGCTGGCGCATGTTGATGCGGCGGGGTTCTCACAGAGCCAGTTGCGGCGCCTGTCGGCCCTCCTGTTGGGGCAACGAGGCGGCCTGCGCAAGGTCGAAACGCCGTTGCTGGAAGAAGCGTTCGCCTGGCAGCTGCTCTGCCTGCGGCTGGCGATCATCAAATGCCACGCGCGCGGTGACGTCGATGCGGGCGCGATTCGTCTGGAGGCGACGGGACACAAGGTCGGTTTAAGTTTTCCACCGGGCTGGGGCGAGGCCAAGCCACGCTCGGTCTATCTTTTCAACGAAGAAGTGCAGTTCTGGGACCGAACGAACTTGTTTCGCCTGGAGCTTCAAGCCTGAGCGCGCGAGCGCCCGTTCAGGCGAGTTCACCCCAGCCACTGGCGATGCGCCGATAGCGGCCGCTGCCGTCGAGTTCGTCTTCGGTGACAAGCTGCTCGGTGCCTTCGGCGACCCTGCCGTTCCATTTCGTCGAGATCGCTTCACGGGTCGCCTTGAACGGTGCCAAGGTCGGCGTTTCGACATTGCCGTCCAACGTCCAGAAACTGAATACCTTGACTGGGGTCGAGTCAGACATGAGTTCACCTGGCAGTTTGGCTTGATGGAAGATCATAGATCATTGGCCTCGACATTCGAGAATCGAGCGAGCAGAGCCTGTTGCGCGCTGGCTCCGCCCTGTGCCACGCGCTGGTACTTCCCGTCGGCGCGCAAGTCCCAGGCGTCCTGTCGATCGTGCAGGTAGGGAACCAGGCACTCGTCGATGATGCGCTGGCGCAGCAGGTTGTCGCGCACGGGCCAGGCCACTTCGATGCGACCGAACATGTTGCGCCCCATCCAGTCGGCGCTGGACAAAAAAAGCGCCTCGCGCGATTCGCCATCGCCCCAACGGAAATAGAGCACGCGCGTGTGTTCAAGGAAGCGGCCCACGACGCTGCGAACCCGGATCCGATCGGTCACACCGGGAACCGACGCTGCCAGCATGCACGCGCCGCGCACCAGCAGGTCGATGCGCGCCCCGGCACGCGCCGCGCTGACGAGTGCGTCGATCAAGGGCACGTCGGTCAGCGCATTGATCTTCACGACGATGCGTGCATCATGCCCGGCCGCGGCGGCGATCCGCACGCGCCTGATGTGCGCGAGCATCTGCTTGTGCAGCGTGAACGGCGCCTGCAACAGCGCATGCGCCGGCTTCATGCGCCCCAGGCTGGCGAGTTGCTGGAACACCGCGTCAGCGTCGGCGGTGAGTTCCGGGTCGGCGGTGAAGTAGCCGACGTCGGTGTATAGGCTTGCGGTCTTCGGGTTGTAGTTGCCGGTGGAGAGGTGCGCGTAGCGCTTGAGCCTCGACCCCTCACGGCGTGTCACCAACAGCAGCTTGGCGTGCGTCTTCAGGCCGACCACGCCATACACCACCTGCGCACCCACCGCTTCGAGGCGATCGGCCCAGTTGATATTGGCCTCCTCTTCGAATCGTGCCTTCAGCTCAACGACGCAGGTGACCTCTTTGCCCTGGCGCGTTGCGTCGATCAGCAAGTGCATCAGTGGCGACTCCGCACCGGTGCGATAGATCGTCTGTTTGATCGTCAGCACGTTGGGGTCATGGACCGCTTCGCGCAGGAACTGCACCACCGGCTCGAAAGACTCGAACGGGTGGTGCAAGAGCACATCGCCCTTTTTCAGTTGTTCGAAGATCGGCTGCTTGCGTGACAGTGCAGCCGGCCAGGCCGGCTGGAACGGCGGGAAGCGAAGCGCGGGCGCGTCTGCCTGGTCGATCAACTCATTCAGCCGCACCAGATTCACCGGGCCGTTCACGCGGTACAACGCACTGTCGGGTAGCTCGAATTGTTGAAGCAGGAACGCCACCAACTCGGCCGGGCAGGTGTTGACGACCTCCAGGCGGATGGCCTTGCCGAAGTTGCGCTTGGTCAGCCCGGAACGCAAGGCTTGGCGCAGGTTGGTCACATCGTCTTCATCGACTTCGAGGTCCGAGTCACGGGTGACGCGGAACTGGGAAAACGCCTCCACCTCGCGCCCCGGAAACAACTTGGCGAGGTGGGCTCGGATCACGCTGGTCAGGAGCACAAAGGTCTGGCCGGCTCCGCCCAAGTGCTGCGGCATCTTGATGACGCGTGGCAAGACTCTGGGCACCTTGACGATGGCGATCGTGTTGGCACGGCCAAAGGCATCCTGGCCGGCAAGGCGGGTGATGAAGTTGAGCGACTTGTTTGCCACCTGGGGAAACGGGTGCGCCGGGTCCAGGCCGATGGGCACCAGCAGCGGGCGAACCTGGGTGTTGAAGAACTTGCCCACCCATCGCGCCTGCGCAGCGCTGCGTTGCGCATGGCTGACGATGCGGATGCCCTGCTGCGTCAGCGCGGGCATGACCTCTTCGTTGAACACGGCGTACTGCCGGTCGATCAGGGCGTGCGCGTCGGCGGCGACCGCTGCCACGTCAGTGGCTGACACACCCGCACCGCGACGCCGAGCCGCCTCGATGTAGTCGGCGAAGCGGACTTCGAAGAACTCGTCCATGTTCGACGACACGATGCACACGTATCGCAAGCGCTCCAGCAAGGGTACGTCAGCGCGCTGGGCCTGCGCGAGCACACGACGGTTGAAGTCCAGGATCGCGCGTTCGCGATTCAGCAATGCCGGCGTCTCCTGGGTGAGCGCGGCGCAGGCATCGTTCATCAAACCAGTTTATGACGCTTGCGCGACAGTTTCGTGACAGAGGTACTGCACATTGCCCTCGGTCACCTATCATCTTTGAGCCCCAATGCCGGCCGAAGCCGGCCGGCCCCTGCGGGAATCAAGGAAAGTGGCAGAACCACATTTCCTTAAGAGCATCGGCATCTGGCGATGGGTGCGCGTTCGTGACACCCCTGCGTCAGCGGCGCAATGTTTCAATGACAGGCTAGCCATACGCCAAACGAGTTCGAATCCAGGGCATGCTCGCAGGCACGAAATCTCGCCGAAGGGAACTCGATGACCGACAAGACCCCAACATGGTTCAACCGCCTGCGGCGAACCCTGGCCCGGCGCGCGCCGCCGCTGAACCTGGCGCTGCAAGGCGGCGGCGCGCATGGCGC
>JANOLJ010000265.1:0-10982 GCA_031419715.1 Burkholderiales bacterium
CATCGAGCCCTCGTGGCTGCCCCAGGACGCGGCGATGCGGTACTGCACCGGCAGCGCGCTGTTGGAGTTGGCTGCGACGTTGAGGACCGAAAAGTCGTTCTGCACGAAGCTCGTCATCAGGCAGGCGAAGGCGGCGACCACGAGCACGAACTGCCACAACGCCACGGGACGCGCCACGGCCATCCATTCGACGCGATTGCGAGCGGCGCCCACCAGCGGCAGCGTGCCTAGCGCCAGCGCCAGCGCCAATGCCAGCCAGAGCAGGAAATGGCCGAGTTCAGGAATCATTTGCCGGGTTCCTTGAGTGCCTTGGTGCAGTTCGGGTCGCCATGTAGTGCCTTGTGTTTGTGTATTTCCGCGGCGTCTTGCAGGCCGACGCGCTCGCCAGCTCCAACCAGATCTATGAGGACGGCCGAATCGTCGAGGCCTCATTCTGGAGTATGCACGCCGAAAGATGTGGGCGGGTATTCAAAAGCCACTGGACGGCGTCGATGCGCTTCGCGGGCGACGGCCGCATCGAGGCGCCAAACAACGCTTCCGTTCGAGAAGCCAGACTGCACACCGCAAGACCCAGCAACGAAGGCCGCCGCGAACTCCTTACTGCGCGCCCTCTCGCCACCGCACCCGATACTGCGTGAACAGCGTCGCCACCAACACCGCAATCAACGAAGTCGCAACGATCACATCGGCGATGTAAGTCGGCACGCCGATCGCCCGGCTCATGCTGTCGGCGCCCACCAGAATTCCGGCGATGAAGATCGCCGCGGCGAGCACGCCCAGTGGGTTCAGAGCCGCGAGCATCGCGATCACGATGCCGCTGTAGCCGTAGCCGGGGGACATGTCGAGCGTCACATAGCCGGTGCGCCCGGCCACTTCCACTGCGCCGGCCAGGCCGGCGAGTGCACCCGACAGCAGCGCCACGATCACGGTGGTGCGCAGGGCCGGCACGCCGACGAACGCCGCGGCGCGCGCGTTGGCGCCGCTGGCGCGGATCTGAAAGCCGAGCAGCGTGTACTTGAACATCGCGCTGAGCCCGAGCGCAAGCAGCGCGGCGATCAGCAGGCCGCTGTGCACGCGCGTGCCCGGTATCAGCTTGCTCAGCTCCAGCTCGCTGGCCAAGGCCAGACTTTGTGGCCAGCCGAGCGCGGCAGGGTCTTTCATCGCGCCGTCGAGGAGGGCCGAAACGCCGAGCAGTGCGATGAAGTTGAGCAGCAGCGTCGTCACGACTTCATCGACACCCAGGCGCGCCTTCAACAAGGTTGGCACGAGCAACAGCGCCGCGCCGGCCGCGGCCGCGGCGAGCAGCATCAACGGCAACATCAGCCACACCGGCGCCGCGAGTTCAGCACCTGCCGCCACACCGCCCACCGCCACCGCGGCCAGCGCGCCTGCATAGAGCTGGCCTTCGGCGCCGATGTTGTAGAGGCGAGCCTTGAACGCGACGGTCGCCGCCAGGCCGGTGAGGATGAGCGGCACGGCGCGCGTCAGCGTTTCGCTCCAGGCGAACACGGAGCCGAAGCCGCCTTGCAGCATCAGCGCGTAGGTCTTTCCCACCGGCGCGCCGGCCCAGGCGACGAGCCCGGCGCTCACGAGAAGCGTGAAAGCGATCGCCGCGAGCGGCGCGAGCAGCAGCGCCGCGCCGCTCGCCTGGTGACGCGGCTCGAGCCTCATGCGCCGCCCTCGCGCTGACGACGCACCGGGAGCGCGCCGCACTGCGCCGTGTCGGTGTCGGTGTCGGTGTCGCTGGCGGTGTCGCTGGCGGTTTCAGGCGGCATGTCGTGGCTCATGCAACCCGGAACCGGCCATCGCCAGGCCCAGGTTTTCTCGCGTCCACTCGTCGCCCGGCCGCGCCGCGCTCAAGCGCCCGCGGTAGAGCACGGCGATGCGGTCGCCCAGGGCCAGCACTTCGTCCAGGTCGTCGCAGATGAGCAGCACGGCCGCGCCAGCGTCGCGCGCCGCGAGCAGTTGGCGCTGCACGAAGGCCACCGCGCCGACGTCCAGACCCCAGCTCGGCTGGTGCGCGACGATGAGGCGCGGCGGCTCGCCGCTCGGGGCCGTCAACGCGCGCGCCAGGATCAGCTTTTGCAAGTTGCCGCCCGACAAGGCGCGCGCTGGCGCGTCCAGGCCGGCGCCACGAACGTCGAAGCGCTCGCTTAAGTGTTGTGCATGTTGGCGCGCGGCGTCGCGGCGCACCCAGCGCAGGCCGAGCAGCGCGCGGCTGAAGTGCGCGCTTCCCAGGCGCTCGGCGCAGGCGTTTTCCCACACCGGCAGATCGCCCACCGCGCCGGTGCCTTGCCGGTCTTCGGGAATTCGCGCCACACCCAGCTCAACCAGCGCCGCCGGGTCGGCGGGCAGCGGCCGGCCGTGCAGGCTCACGGTTCCTGCGCTGGCCGGGCGCGTGCCGCACAGCAGCTCGGCCAGGGCGAGCTGGCCGTTGCCCGACACGCCGGCCACTGCGACGATCTCGCCGCCGTGCAACGCGAGCGAGACGCCGTCGAGGCGGTCGCGCGCGCCTCCGGTCGTGTGCACGGCGTCGAGCACGCACAGCGGTTGCGCCGACGCGTGCGCGTCGGTTCGGCGCGGTTGCTCCACGTCGTGCCCGACCATGCTGCGCGCCAGCCGCGCCGCGCTGGCGTCGGCCGCTTGCTCAAGCTCCACGAGTTTGCCCGCGCGCAGCACGGCGATGCGGTTCGAGACGCGCAGCACTTCGTCGAGCTTGTGGCTGATGAAGACGATCGACAGCCCTTGCTCGACCATGCGGCCCAAGGTCTCGAACAGCGCCTCGCTCTCGCGCGGCGTCAGCACCGCGGTGGGTTCGTCCAGGATCAGCACGCGCGCGCCGCGGTGGCCTTCGCGGCCGACCAGCGCTTTAAGGATCTCCACACGCTGGCGCTCGCCGACCGACAGCTCGGCCACGCGCGCGTCGGGTTGCACGCTCAAGCCCAAGCGCTGCGCGACCTCAAGCAGGCGCTGGCGCGCCACGCCGCGCCGCGACCAGGGCCGCCACAGCGGCTCGGTGCCGACCATCACGTTGTCGAGCACGCTCAAGTTGTCGGCCAGCGTCGAATGCTGGTGAACCATGCCGATGCCGGCAAGCAGCGCGGCGCTTGGCTGGCCCGGCGGCAGCGCGTGGCCGAAGGCCTCGATCGAGCCCGCGTCGGCGACATAGTGGCCGAACAAAATCGCCACCAGCGTGCTCTTGCCCGCGCCGTTCTCGCCGAGCAGCGCGAGCACCTCGCCGCGATTCAGGTCGAGCGAGATCGAGTCGTTCGCGAGCAGCGGGCCGAAGGATTTGGTGATGCCCTTCAGCCGCAGGATGGGCTCGGTCAAGGGGCCGGCTTACTTCGCCGTCGACTTCGGCTGGTTGTCGTCCACCTTCACGGTGTAGGTGCCGGCGAGGATCGCCTTCTCCTTGGCGCGCATCTTCGCCACCACGTCGGCCGGCACCTTGCTCTCAAAGGTGCCCAGCGGCGCGAGCTCCGACCCCTTGTGCTTCATCATCGAGTACGGGCCATAGTCCTCGGCGGTGAACTTGCCTTCCTTCACCAGCTTGATCGCCCGGTCGATGCTCGGCTCCATGTGCCACAGCGCCGAGGCGACCACGGTGTCGGGGTATTTGTCTTGCGTGTTGATGACGTTGCCGATGGCGAGCTTGCCCTTTTCCTTGGCGGCATCAGACACGCCAAAGCGCTCGGCGTACATCACGTCCGCCCCCTTGTCCATCATCGCAATCGCCGCTTCCTTGGCTTTCGGCGGGTCGAACCAACTGTTGATGAAGCTCACGGTGAATTCGACCTTCGGGTTCACCTCTTTCGCCCCGGCCATGAAGGCGTTCATCAGGCGGTTCACCTCGGGGATCGGGAAGCCGCCGACCATGCCGATCTTGTTGCTCTTCGTCATGCCGCCCGCGACCATGCCCGACAGGTAGGCCGGCTCCTGGATGTAGTTGTCGAACACGGCGAAGTTGGGCGCAACGGGCTTGCCCGACGATCCCATCAGGAAAGCGACCTTCGGAAAGTCTTTCGCCACCTTGCGCCCGGCGGCTTCGACGCCGAACACTTCGCCGACGATCAAGGTGTTGCCGCCCGTCGCGTATTCGCGCATCACGCGCTCGTAATCGGCATTCGCGACATTCTCGCTCGCCTTGTATTCGATCTCGCCGCGCGCTGCCGCCGCGCTCAGCGCCTTGTGGATGCGGCTCACCCATTGCTGCTCGAAGGGCACGGTGTAGATGCCGGCGACTTTGAGTTTGGCTTGGGCGAGGGCGAGGCCGGGTGCGACAAGCGTGAGCGCACCGGCCAGGGCCAGCCAAAGACGGCGTTGAATGTGATTGCGGAACATCGGTACTCCTTCTGAAGCAGTGAGTCACAGGGGACGTTGAGGCACGACACGGCGTCGCACCCGACGGTCAGCGCATGGTGCCCAAGCCGGGGCCGAGCTCAAAGAGTGCTTATCCCTACACGCCGGGGCGGCAGGAGCGCCTCAAACGCCTACAGCAAGATCGGCGCCAGGCCGGCGCGCCACAATGGCGCATGGCCGCAAACACAGTCAATTCGCCCCCCGTCAGCCAGGGCGAGCGCTGGAAACCCAGCGTCACCGTCGCCGCGATCATCGAGCACGACGGACGCTACCTGCTGGTCGAAGAAAACACTGCCGAAGGCTTGAAGCTGAACAACCCGGCGGGCCACCTGGACCCGGGTGAATCGCCCCTGCAAGGCGTGGTGCGCGAGACGCTGGAGGAAACAGCGCGTCACTTCGAGGCGCAGGCCGTGCTGGGCATCTACCTGTCGCGCTTTCGGCGCCAGCGCAGCGGCGAAGACGTGACGTTTCTGCGCATCGCGTTTTGCGGCACGGTCGGCGCGGCAGACCCGACCCTCGCGCTCGATGTGCCCATCGTTCGCACCCTGTGGATGACGCCCGCCGAAGTGCGCGCCAGTGTGGCACGCCATCGCAGCCCGCTGCTGCTGCGCTGCATCGAGGATCACCTCGCCGGTAAACGCTACAGCCTGGATCTGTTGCACGCCGACGCCTCGTTGTGGCAACCGGAATTGCGGCCCTGAGTTGCCGCGCGCGCCGACGCCGGTGCCCCGGGCGGTGCGCAGCAGCGGCTGCAGCTCCACGACGGGCCACCGCACGAGCCCGGCCAGGATAATCCCCGCCGTGACCCGCGCGAAACTTCAACGCATCGTCGTCGGCCTGTCTGGCGGTGTGGACTCGGCCGTCAGCGCCTGGCTGCTCAAGCGCGCCGGCCACGAGGTCGTGGGCGTGTTCATGAAGAACTGGGAAGACGACGACAACAGCGAATACTGCTCGGCGAACGTGGACTTCATTGACGCGGCAGCGGTGGCGGATGTGCTGGGCATCGAGATCGAACACGTCAACTTCGCCGCCGACTACAAGGACCGCGTCTTCGCCGAGTTCCTGCGCGAATACAAGTGCGGGCGCACGCCCAACCCCGACGTACTGTGCAACGCCGAGATCAAGTTCAAGGCGTTTCTCGACCATGCGCTGCTTCTTGGCGCCGAGAAAATTGCGACCGGCCACTATGCGCGGGTGCGCGAACTTGGCGGACGTTTTGAGCTGCTGCGCGGCCTGGACCGCACCAAGGACCAAAGCTACTTTCTGCATCGGCTGAATCAGGCGCAGCTCGCGAAGACGCTGTTTCCGGTGGGTGAACTGCCCAAGACGCAAGTGCGGCGCCTGGCCGAAGAGGCGCGCCTGCCGGTGGCCGCGAAAAAAGACTCCACCGGCATCTGCTTCATCGGCGAGCGGCCGTTTCGCGAATTCCTCGCGCGCTACCTCGCCAATCAACCGGGCCCGATCAAAGACGAGCGTGGCCGCACCGTGGGTGAACATGTGGGCCTGAGCTTTTATACGCTGGGCCAGCGCAAGGGCATGGGCATCGGCGGGGTGAAGCCCAAGCGCGCGCCGCGCGGCGGGGGTGACCATGAACCCTGGTTCGTCGCTCGCAAGGACATCGCGAACAACACGCTCGTCGTCGTGCAAGGCCATGACCACGCGCTGCTGCAATCGCTGCGCTTGCACGCGCTCGACGCGAGCTGGGTCGCGGGCGCGCCGCCGATTGCGGCGCGGCACAGCGCGAAGACGCGCTACCGCCAGGCGGACGCAGCGTGCGAGCTGAGTGCGCCCGGCGATGCGCACGGCCGCGAATTCGCGCTGAGTTTCGACGCGCCGCAGCGGGCCGTGACGCCGGGCCAATCAGCGGTGTTGTACGACGGAGAAGTGTGCCTGGGCGGTGGCGTGATCGAGGCGGCGCAGTAGGCCTGAGTCGGCCTGGCTACCGGGGGCGACCCAGGGTCATGGTCCAGTAGGTCCGGCGGCTATCGCCCGGCGCTGCGGCAACGCACACCAGGCCGATGTCGACCAGGTTCGGGTCCATGAGGTTCGCGCAATGCCCATCACTGCCCATCCAGCCGTCGATCACCTGATTGATCGTCGTCTGCCCCGCGGCGATGTTCTCGGCGATCGCGCTCCACGCGTAGCCTGTGGCGTCGATGCGTTGCCGCAACGTGCCCCCGCCCGAACCGGTGTGCGAGAAGAAGTTGTTCGCCTTCATGTCTTGCGAATGCGCTTCTGCGGCCTGGGTCAGCGGGTTGTTCCAGCGCAGCGCCGCGGCCGGGCCGAAGTTGCCCGCGGTGCGGCAGGTCGCACCGCGGGCGCGGTACTGGTTCACCCGCGCGAGCGACGCCGCTTGAAAGTCAGCCAATCCACAGCTCGACGCGGCCGTGGGGAAGGGTGCTGCTGCCGCTGTATCGCCCGCGCCGCCACAGCCCGCCAGCAGCAGCAACCAACAAGGCAAGAGCCCCGGGAATCCGTTCGCAAGGATGTACTTGATCTTCATGGCGCGCAGGCTACCGAATTCGCGCGGCGGCAGGCGTAAACAGGGGTAAGGCGCGGCGCCCGCGCGCGACAGGCGCGTGACATTCAGGACGACGTGACCGCCCGGGTGTCGGGGCGGGCGGATTGGGGTACGGGCGCAGGTCCCATTCGCGGTGTCCTCGACCTGCGCATGAGAACACCTTGTTGATTGCGCAACGTCGATGGGCCGAATCCGGTGCCCCGCGAGCGTGGGCCGGAGAACGTACCCCAGGCCGCCTGCCACGCTGCTCGACGCTGGCATGCAGCTCGGGACGTAGGTCGGCAACGCCCCAGAAAACGAACTCTCCCCACTTGTCTGTCCTATGCGCTGGAACGTTGAGGGGTCTCAGACACTCCACGGCGCCCGAGCGTCCGCCTCGACCGCATAGCGCGTGATCGCACGCGACACGAGTTCAGCGTCTACCGCGCCGCAGCGCGCCAGACCGTCGAGCGCGGCCAGCGCGATGTGGAAGCGATCGACTTCGAAGAATGCGCGCAGCGCGACGCGCGTATCGCTGCGACCAAAACCGTCGGTGCCGAGCGTCGTGTAAGAGGCCGCGTTCAGGTATTCGGCAATGAGCTGCGGCACGGCGCGCACATGGTCGGTCGCGGCCACCACCGGCAGCGTGCCGTCCAGGCATTGCTGCACGTGGCTGGTTCGTGGCGGTTGGTCGGGGCGCAGGCCGGGCTGTAGACGGTTCGCGCGCTGCGCGTCGCGTGCGTCGCGGGCAAGTTCGACGAAGCTCGTCGCGCTCCAGACCTCGGCGCGCACGCCGAAATCCTGGTGCAGCAGCTCGGCGGCGGCAAGCGCTTCCAGCAGGATCGCGCCGGCGCCGAGCAGCCGCACCTGCGCCGCGCCGTCCGGTGCGTCGCGGCAGCGGTACAGGCCGCGCACGACGCTGTCTTCCAGGTCCGCGATGTGCGTGGGCAGCGCCGGCTGCGCAAGGTTCTGGTTCGTCACGGTGAGGTAATAGAACTCGTCGCGCTGCTCGTCGAGCAGGCGCTTCACGCCGTGGCCCATGATGATCGCCAGCTCATAGCCGAACGCCGGGTCGTAGGCGCGGCAGTTCGAGATGGTGGACGCGGCGAGCAAGCTGCTGCCATCCTGGTGTTGCAAACCCTCGCCCGAGAGTGTGGTGCGCCCGCTTGTGGCGCCGATCAGGAAGCCGCGTGCGCGCGAGTCGGCGGCGGCGAGTATCAAATCGCCGACGCGCTGAAAACCGAAGCATGAATAGAAGATGTAGAACGGCAGCATCGCCACGCCGTGCGTGCTGTAGCTCGTCGCCGCGGCGATCCAGCTGCTCATGGCGCCGGCTTCCGTGATGCCTTCTTCCAGAATCTGGCCGCTGCGCGACTCCTTGTAGTACAGCAACTCGTCCTTGTCTTCGGGCTCGTAGAGCTGGCCCTGCGCGGCGTAAATCGCCACTTCGCGGAACAAGCTTTGCATGCCGAAGGTGCGCGCTTCGTCGGCGACGATGGGCACGATGTGTTTGCCGATGCGCTCATCGCGCAGCAGTTGCGTGAGCTGGGCGACGAACACCATCGTCGTGGACTGCTCGCGCCCGGCCAGGCGCTCGATCAGCTTGGCGGTGGCTGCGGCATCGGGCGTGGGCAGGCGCGGCGCCACGCTGCTGCGTGCTGGCAGGTAGCCGCCGAGAAGCTTGCGGCGCTCATGCAGGTAACGCATCTCCGGGCTGTCGGCGTCCATCCGATAGAACTCGAGCGCGCGCACTGCGTCGTCTTTGAGTGGCACGGCGAAGCGATCGCGAAACGCGAGCAGCGCATCGCCTTCGAGTTTTTTCTGCTGGTGCGAACCCATGCGGCCCTGGCCCCAGTGGCCCATGCCGTAGCCCTTCTTCGTCTGCGCCAGGATCACGCTGGGCCGGCCGCTGTGTTTGGCCGCCGCGTCATACGCTGCATGAATCTTCACCGGGTCATGGCCGCCGCGGCGCAGGCGGTCGATGTCATCGTCCGACATGTGGGCGACGAGCTGTTGCAACTCCGGGTATTTGTTGAAGAAGTGCTCGCGGTTGAAGCGCCCGTCGGTTGCGGCGTAGGCCTGGAATTCGCCATCCACGGTTTCATGCAGGCGCTTGAGCAGCACGCCGTCGACATCCCTCGCGAACAGCGGATCCCAGTCGCTGCCCCACAGCAGCTTGATGACGTTCCAGCCCGCGCCGGCGAACAGGCCTTCGAGTTCCTGCACGACCGAGCCGTTGCCGCGCACCGGGCCGTCGAGCCGCTGCAAATTGCAGTTGACGACGAACACCAGGTTGTCCAGGCCCTCGCGCGCCGCGAGCGACAGACCGGCCAGTGACTCCGGTTCGTCCATTTCGCCGTCGCCCACGAAAGCCCAGACTTTTCTGCCTTGCGTGTCGAGCAGACCGCGATCTCGTAGGTAGCGCATGAAGCGCGCCTGGTAGATCGCGGTGATCGGGCCCAGGCCCATCGAGCCGGTGGGGAATTGCCAGAAGTCGGGCATCAGCCAGGGGTGGCAGTACGACGACAGGCCGCCGTTGCCGGTGCGGGCCGGCACTGCACCGGCGTTGCCACCCACGGCAGCGGAGCTTGTCGTCGTGGCGGCGTCGCGCACGTCGCGCGCACCGAGCGTCTCTTGCCGAAACCGTGTCAGGCGTGACTCATCCAGGCGCCCTTCCACAAAGGCGCGCGCATACACCCCTGGCGACGCATGCGGCTGAAAAAACACCAGGTCGCCGTTTTGACCGGCGCGGAAAAAGTGGTTGAAACCGACCTCGAACAGATCGGCGATCGACGCGTAGGTGGCGATGTGGCCACCCAGGTCGCCGGAGAATTTATTGCCGCGCACGACCATCGCCAGCGCGTTCCAGCGCACGATGGCCGACAGGCGCGCTTCGATTTCCAGGTTGCCCGGGAACTGCGGTTGCTGATCGAGCGAAATGCTGTTCACGTAGGGCGTGTTCAGCACCGCGGGCAGCGGCACGCGCAGGCGCCTGGCTTCGTCGAGCAGGCGCCGCAGCACATAGGTGCCGCGTTCGGTGCCGGCGCTGCGCACCAGGGCCTGAAAGCCCTCGAGCCACTCGCGCGTCTCCATGGGGTCGGCGTCGGCCGGAATGACGCGCCAGAACGCCGCGCTCATCGCAGCCGGTGCAGGGTCGCTGAGGTTCATGAGGGTGGGCCATGCAAGGGTGGTTCGGGGCGGGGCTCGCCTGCCGGACCCTATCATCGGTCAAATTCAATCAGCGGAGCGCAGCGTGGCCGAGCAGATCAGCAAGGCGCAAATCAAACGACTGCCCGTCACCCGCTACGAGACGCTGCGCGCCGATCTGCGCACCGGCGACCTGGTGTTCTGCTCGGGTTCGTACTTCTTCTCCGGGCTGATCCAGCGCTTCACGCGCTCGGTGTGGAGCCATGTCGGTATCGTCTACAAAGACGATCACTTGCAGCGTGTGTTCGTGCTGGAAAGCGAAACCGCGATCGGCGTGCGCCTGGCGCCGGTGTCGAAGTACCTGCGCGACTACCATGGGCGCAACCGGCCGTACCGCGGCAACATCGTCGTCGCGCGGGTGCTGCCCGCCATCGACGCGGAAGGCATCAAGCGCGCCGTCAGCTTCGGCATGGACGAGCTCACCAAGCCGTACGACAACTTCGAAATCCTGCGCATCGCGCTGCGCATCCTGTTTCGGATCGGCCGGCGCACGCGCGACCGCAAGTACATCTGCTCCGAACTGGTGGAGGAGTGCTTTCGCAAGGCCGGCGTGAGTTTCAAGCTGAGCGACAACTTCATCAGCCCCGACGACATCTGGAAAGACAAGGCCGTGCAATGGCAGCATCGAATCCTGTGACGGCTCCCAGCCCGGCGTCTGCCGGCCACGTCGCGCCGGCAGCGCGACGCAACTACGCGAGCCTGTTCGCGCTGCCGGCAGCGGAGCAACTGCGCGCGTTCGCCGACATGCGAAGCCTGTATCCCACGCGCAATATCGCGCGAGGCGAGCACGTGAGCGAGCTGAGCGCCGCGCCGTCGCTTGACGTGCGCTACGTCGCCGATGGCCTGAGCCTGAACATCGATGACTTCATGCGGCGTGGGCGCTGCGCCGGGCTGCTGGTCCTGCACCGCGGCCGCG
>JANOLJ010000266.1:0-3796 GCA_031419715.1 Burkholderiales bacterium
GCTCGCCGCGGGCTGCGCCCAGCCGCCGATGAAACAGCAGATCGAGCCGCTGGAAAAGCTGCGCGCCGAACTCGCCGCGCCGCCCGCGCGCACCGCGCCCAGCCCCGCGCCGGCCGCGCCCGCGCCCGCGCCGCCGCGCGCCGAAGCACCGAGCGAAGCGCGCTTCGACCTCATCGTGAACGGCGCGCAAGCGCGCGACGTGTTCCTGTCGATGGTCGCCGACACGCGCTACAGCATGCTGCTGCACCCCGAAGTCGCGGGCGCGCTCACGGTCACGCTGCGCGGCGTGACGCTGCGCGAGGCGCTGGAATCGATACGCGACGTCTACGGCTACGACTTCAAGGCTGACGGCCGCCGCATCACCATGTTCCCAGCGACGATGCAAACGCGCATGTTCTCGGTGAACTACCTGCACACCAAACGCCAGGGGCGCAGCGACGTGCGCATCAGCGCCGGCTCAGCCGCGATGCAAACCAGCAGCACCGCGGCGCAGCCGGCCAGCGGCGCGTCGCCGCAAGGCGGCACGGCGACCATGCCCGAAAGCAGCCACGTCTCCACCAGCTCGAATTCCGACATCTGGGGCGAGACCGCCGAGGCGCTGCGCGCCATGGTCGGCACCGGCAACGGACGCCAGGTGATCGTGAGCCCGCAGTCGGGAACGATCGCGGTGCGCGCCATGCCGGAGGAGCTGCGCCAGGTCGAGGCCTACTTGCGCATGTCCCGGCTCGCCGTCGAGCGCCAGGTGATGCTCGAGGCGAAGATCGTCGAAGTCGAACTGAACGAGGGTTTCCAGAGCGGCATCGACTGGTCGGTGCTGCGCGGCCGGGGCAGCGTCGGCCAGACCAGCGGCTACCCGAACAATCCGCTGATCACCAACCCGAACGGCTTGCCGACGCTGCCCCAGACGATCGGCGGGCTCATCGCCGAGAGCGTTTCGCTGCCGTCGGCGGGCGCCGGCACGCTGGGCCTGGCGCTCGCCACCAACGGCTTCTCGGCCGTGCTCGGTTTTCTGGAAAGCCATGGCACCGTGCAAATCCTCTCCAGCCCGCGCGTCGCCACCTTGAACAACCAGAAGGCGGTGCTGAAGGTCGGCGTGGACGAATACTTCGTCACCAACGTCTCCGGTGGAACGATCAACAACAACGTCAACAACACGGCGGGCTCGACAACCCTGCCCACCGTGACGCTGACGCCGTTTTTCTCCGGCATCGCGCTGGACGTGACGCCGCAGATCGACGACGCCAACATGATCACGCTGCACGTGCACCCGTCGGTGACGGCGGTGACGGAAAAGACGAAGCAGATCGACCTCGGCACGATCGGCAACTACCGCCTGCCGCTGGCCTCGAGCAGCGTCAACGAAACCGATACCGTGGTACGCGTCACCGACGGCAACATCGTCGCCATCGGCGGCCTGATGCAGATGCAAAGCACGAGGCGCAACTCGGGCCTGCCGGGTGCGTCGGACAACATCTTCACGCGCACCCTGTTTTCGAATCAGGCCGACATCGGGCGCAAGAAAGAACTCGTCGTTCTCATCAAGCCGACGATCATCCGCAACGTCGAAGACTGGCCGCGGACGAGCGCGGCCGCGGAAGAAGACAGCGGTGCCAAGCGGCGCGTGATCGCGCTGGATGCGCTGCCGCCGCCGTCCGCGGCGAAGTGAATGCTTCGCGGCGAACTGAGGTTCCGGCTCTCAGGCGCCAGCGTTCATCTGCGCAAGGTCGATTCTCGCCTCGTGCTCGCTGGCGTGGCGGGTGAGCGGTTCATTTGCCGCCAGGGCGTGGCCGATCTCTGCGCGGTTGCGGCCCTGATCCTTCGCGCGGTATAGCGCCTCATCGGCGATTCGCATCAGCTCCTCGGGGCGCTCCGACATGGTCGAGTCGGCGGCGCCGAAGCTCGCTGTGAACTTGGGTACCTTGCTGCTTTCCAGAGCCGCGGCCAGACGTGCGCGCGCGCGATCGGCCCAGGCGCAGGCCTGCTCCGCATTGGCCCCGGCCAGGAGCATCGCGAATTCCTCGCCACCCCAGCGCGCGACCAGATCTTGATCGCGAATGCACTTCTTCATCGTGTCGGCAAACAGGCGCAGCGCCTCGTCGCCGACCAGGTGGCCGTAGGTGTCGTTCAGAATCTTGAATCGGTCCAGGTCGGCCATCAGCAAGGCGAACGGCTGTTTCTTGCGCGTCAGCTCGCGCACCGCCGCTTCGAGCGAGCGCCGATTCGGCAGGCCCGTCGCCGCGTCGGTGGCCGCCTGCAGCTGCGTGCGCTGGAACGCGCGAACAACGCCAAGCCGCGCCGCCGCCTGGGCGCCGATTGCCGTGAACTGCTCCAGCTGCCTTTGCCCCATGGACTGATGCGCCGGGCCGGTGCTGTGCAAGACCCCGAGCGCGCGGCCCATGAAGTGCAGCGGAACGCACACCGCGGAAATGGCGCCTTCCTGGTTGGGGCGGCCGCGCAGGCGGGGGCAGGCGTTCAACGCCTCGCTGTCGGGGAAGCTGATGCTGTTGCCGCGGCGCACCGCCTGGCAGGAGAACGGCGCCTCCACGTTGCAGCCGGGTGCGCCGGCCACCGGGTGTTCGGTGGCGCGTTGCAGCACGGCCTGGCTCGAGTCGGACAGCAACAGTTCCATCGGCCGGTCCGCAGCCACGCCGGCCATCGCGCGCTGAATCACGAGGTACGCCTCGGGCTCGGAGTCGGCCATGTCGAGAGCGTCGTTCAAGTCGTTGCTGAACGTGTGGTGTGCCGAGTCCGCCATCGCGCCGGCAAGGAGTTTCTGCAGCTTGTCGGCCATGCTGTTCACGGCGCCGGCGAGCCGCCCGACTTCGTCGTCGAGCGCCGCGTCGGCGCGTCGGTCCAGGTCGCCGGACGCGACCGCTGAGGCGACACACTGGACGCGTTGCAGCGAGGTGCGGATCGAACGCCCGATCCAGCCCACCAAAAACGCTGTCAGGATGAGCGTGAGAAGCGCGGCGACCACCACCGTGAGGATGGCCTGAGTCTTGACTGCGTTTTTTTGCGCGACGGCCTGTCCGTTGAGCGCTCGCAACAGAAGCGTCTCCCTCTCGAAGGCAACGAGCAGGTCGTTGAACTCCGCATTGAAGCCTGGCAGTGCCGCCTGTGCCGCGCGGCGGTCCACCAGGGCCGAGGCGATCATCGCTTCGGCCGCGTCCAGGTATTTGTCGGCGACTTGTTGCACCGCGAGCAGTTGGTCGTGAGCCTCGCTGCCGAAATCGATGGCAGCCATGCCCGAAAGCGCCTCGCGCAGCGACTTCGCGTGCATCTTGGCGTCCTTGCGCACCTCGTCGGCGCTGACCTCGGCGACCTGACCCACCAGCAGTGAGGCATACACCACCGAGCGCAGGCCGTCGTGCGACATGTCCGCAGTCTGGAGCAGGCTCAGCGCCGCGGCGCGCCGCACCACTTCGTCGGTCACGCTCTGGGTGCGGGCGAGTGCGATCTCCGAGACGCAGCCCACGACCAACAGGCCCACGGATACCAGGGCCGCGATCAGGCGCAGTTTGGCCTGCACCGTCATCGACGCCAACCTGCCGACGATGCGTGGCGTGGCCGGGCTGCTCGGGAGCCCGGCGGCCTTGGTGGTGGCGGAAAGTGTCGTCATGGCATTGAAACGCGAATGGGGGATTCGCTCTTTTCGGCGCAGTTGCGTGCAACTTGAGTCCGAATCGGCAGCCTGCCGCGTGCCGTTGCGGAACTTCGCAGTCGTGGGGCGGGCGCGCGCGCGCCGCCCGCCCCCGGCGCAGCGCCAGATTCCCGGGTGGCCCCCCCCCGAACGCCC
>JANOLJ010000267.1:0-5364 GCA_031419715.1 Burkholderiales bacterium
GGTTCCCGCATGGCGCGCAGCGTAGTCGAACCGCGCTTAGAACGCAAGCCCCCCGGGGGCAAGAAAACCACGCCGTCCCCACTGCCGTGCAACCCACCTGAACAACTCAGTTCAAATCAAGCAGCCTTGCCGGAGGGACACAGTCAAGCGCGATGGTCTCGAGGTACGCCCATCTGGGTGCGGAACACCTCGCGCCGTGGAACGACCGGCTGGCAAAGCGCGGCACAAATTCGGCACAGTCGCCTGCAACGGCACCCAACGAGTCGAAGGGCGAGTGACCGCAAGTCACTGATGGGAAAGAAGAATTTTGGTAGGCCGTGCTGGGCTCGAACCAGCGACCAAAGGATTATGAGTCCTCTGCTCTAACCAACTGAGCTAACGGCCCGTACTCGGCGCGATTGTAGGGAGCGGGTGGGCGGCGCTACTTCTGGCTGAGCGCGTTGCTCACCAGGCGCGACGTGATGTCGACGATCTGGATCATGCGGTCGTAGGCCATGCGAGTCGGGCCGATGACGCCGAGCGTGCCGACGACCTGGCCGTCGACTTCATAGGGTGCGGACACGACGGAGAGTTCCTCGAAGGGCACGATCTTGCTCTCGCCGCCGATGTAGATGCGCACGCCTTCGGCGCGGCTGCTTCCTTCGAGCAGGCGCATGAGCTGGGTCTTCTGCTCGAACATGTCGAACAGCTTGCGCAGGCTGCCCATGTCACTGGAAAAATCCTGCACGGCCAGCAGGTTGCGCTCACCGGAGATCACCACCTGCTCCTGGCTGTCGGCGATCGCCTCGCTGCCAGCCTGCACGGCGGCCTGCATCAACGCCGCGATTTCACTGCGCAGGGCGTCGACTTCGGTTTTCAAGCGCTCGCGCACCTCTTCGATGGTGCGGCCGGAGTAATGCGTGGTGAGGTAGTTGCTGGCTTCGATCAACTGGGCCTGCGTGTAGTCGGCGGCGGTGAAGATAACGCGGTTCTGCACATCACCATCGGGCGCCACGAGGATGACGAGAACGCGCTGCTGCGACAAGCGCATGAACTCGATGTGGTGGAAGACGCTGGCCTTGCGAGGCGCCGTAATCACTCCGACAAAATTGGAAAGGCTGGACAGCAACTGCGCCGCGTTGGCGATCACGCGCTGCGGTTGGTCGTGGGCGAGTTGCGGCTCAAGCGCGCTGCCGGCGCTGTACTGAAGTGCCTGCGCGGTGAGCATGGTGTCGACGAAGAGCCGATAGCCGCGCGCCGTGGGGATGCGCCCCGAGCTCGTGTGCGGGCTGGCAATCAGGCCCAGGTCTTCCAGGTCCGACATGACGTTGCGGATCGTCGCTGGCGACAACTCCAGGCCGCTCGCGCGCGACAGCGTGCGCGAGCCCACTGGCTGGCCGTCGGCGATGTAGCGTTCCACCAGCGCCTTGAGCAGGGTTTTGGCGCGTTCGTCGAGCATGATTTTCATTGTAGGCGCGTGACCTCGGCGCGCTGTGCGCGTCGGGGCCCTGTGGTGTAATTCCGCGCATGCCTTCCCGCTTCCGTCATGCTGCGCTCGTGGGCAAGTACCTGGCCCGGCAGAACGCGGGAGCGGCCAGCGACCTGGAGGAAATCGCGAACTTCCTGTTGCGCCAAGGGCTTGAGGTGTCGCTGGAAAAGCAGACCGCATTGAGCACCGGAATCCTCGGCCACGGCTCGCTCACGCCGGAAGAACTGGGTCGCGAGTGCGATCTGGCCGTGGTGGTGGGCGGCGACGGCACGATGCTGGGCATCGCACGCCAGTTGGCGCACCACGGCACGCCGCTGGTGGGCATCAACGAAGGGCGCCTGGGCTTCATCACCGACATCGCCGCGGAACACTATGCGCAGGCGCTGGCGCCGATCCTTGCCGGCGAGTACGAAGAAGAGCACCGCACGATGCTGGAAGGCGGCGTGTGGCGCGACGGCCAAGTCGTTTTCGAGTCGTTCGCATTGAACGACGTGGTGGTGAGCCGCGGCGCGACATCGAGCATGGTCGAACTGAAGGTCGACATCGGGTCGGAATTTGTCGCGAACTTTCGCGCCGATGGCTTGATCGTCGGCTCGCCCACGGGTTCCACGGCGTATGCCATGTCGGCAGGCGGGCCGATTCTTCACCCCGGGGTTGCCGCCTGGGTGCTGGTGCCGATCGCGTCGCATGATTTGTCGAACCGCACCATCGTCTTGCCAGACACGGTGGCGATCAGCATCGAAGTCGTGGCCGGTGGCGACGCGAGCGTGAGCTTCGACATGCAGGCGCAGGCCAGCCTGCTGCACGGCGACCGGGTGAGTGTGCGGCGCTCCAAGGATCAGGTGCGCTTCCTGCACCCGCGCGGCTGGAGCTACTACGCGACGCTGCGGCGCAAGTTGCGCTGGAATGCGGGAGTGAACTGATGAAGCGGGACCCCCAAGCTCACTACGTTCGCTGCCCCAAGGGCCACGCAGGGGCCTCTTCGAGGCCCTTGGGGCGCTCAATGCCCCGAGCCCACGAGAGTGGGCCCCTTCGTGGCCCATGGCGGCCGGGCGGGCATTGAGATGCTGCGCCGCCTGCTGCTGCGCGACTTCGTCATCGTGCATGAACTCGAAGTCGAATTCGAGGGCGGCTTTTCGGTGCTGACCGGCGAGACGGGCGCGGGCAAGTCGATCCTCGTCGACGCATTGCAGCTCGCGCTGGGCAGCCGTGGCGAGGCCGGCGTGGTGCGCGAAGGCGCGGCGCGCAGCGAGATTAGCGCGGAGTTCGATACGCCAGAGTCGATGCCGCAATGGCTCGACGAAGCGGGGTTCGAATCTGGCGACACCCTGCTGCTGCGCCGAACCATCGACACCCAGGGCAAGAGCCGCGCCTGGATCAATGGCAGCAGCGCGACACTGGGGCAATTGCGCGAGGCCGCTGACAGGCTGGTGGACATCCATGGCCAGCACGCTTGGCAGAGCCTGACGCGAGGCGTTGCAGTGCGAGGCTTGCTTGACGCCTATGCCGGCATCGATGCCCAGCCCCTCGCACTGGCGTGGAGCACCTGGCGCGCCGCCACTGAGGCACTGGAGTCGGCGCGCAGCAAGCAGGCTGAGCTGGAGCGCGAACGCGAGCGCTTGGTTTGGCAGATCGGCGAGGTTGACAAGCTTCGCCCAGGCGCGGAAGAATGGATCGTACTGGAGGCCGAACATCGGATGCTGTCGAACGCGCAGTCGCTGCTCGGCGCCGCGCGCGGCGCACTCGACTTCATCTCGGAAGCCGACGCCAATGCGACCGGCGCGACCGGTCGCGCCATCGATGCGCTGGCGGGCGTGTCGGCGTTCGATGCCCGGTTGACGGAGGTCATCGACGTATTGCGCGGCGCGCAAGTGCAATTGGAAGACGCCGCTCGAACGCTTGGCGCCTACCTGAACCACACCGACATCGAGCCGCAGCGGCTGCTAGCGCTCGACGAACGCATCGCCAGCTGGATTGGTTTGGCGCGGCGGTTTCGGCGCCGGCCCGAAGAGCTCCCGGCCTCGCTGGAGCAATGGAAATCGGAGTTGCGCGCATTGGAAGCCGCGAGCGATGTGCAGCAGCTGGCACGCGCCGTGAGTGATGCCCAGAGTGCCTACGACGCGCAGGCCCGCGGCGTCTCGCTCGCGCGGCGCGAAGCCGCGCCTCGCCTGGCACAGGCCGTGACCCGGGCACTGCAATTGCTCGGCATGAAGGGGGGG
Source organism: Burkholderiales bacterium (assembly GCA_031419715.1). Taxonomy (GTDB): domain Bacteria; phylum Pseudomonadota; class Gammaproteobacteria; order Burkholderiales; family Burkholderiaceae_C; genus JAEMQF01. Next base: position 3,688 of record JANOLJ010000267.1, read on the forward strand.
CGCTTCGAGGTAGGCTTCGTCGAAGTGACGACGCCGCAGTCGTATGGCCTGGAGGCTGCCGAGCTGCTGGTCAGCGGCCACGCCGGCACGTCGCCCAAACCGCTGGCCAAGGTTGCCTCGGGCGGAGAGCTATCACGCATCGCGCTGAGCGTGGCGGTCACGACCAGCCAGTTGGGCGAAGCAGGCACCTTGATCTTTGACGAAATCGACGCTGGCGTCGGCGGCGCCGTGGCCGAGACAGTGGGACGCTTGATGAAACAACTCGGGCGCGACCGCCAAGTACTGGCGGTGACGCATTTGCCGCAGGTCGCGGCCTGCGCTGACCATCACTTCGTCGTCTCCAAGCGCGCGCAAGGCAGTGGCGTGCGCAGCAGCGTCGAGCCGGTTGCAGGCGAGGCTCGTGTGGCCGAGGTGGCACGCATGCTGGGCGGCGAAAGGCTGTCGGGCACAAGCCTTGCGCACGCGCAAGAGATGCTCGCGGGCGCCGCCGCCACGTTGACCGCGCCCGCACCCGCACGCAAACGAGGCCGCCCATGACACTCCGGGCGCACACCACGCTACTCAAATGGCTCAAATAGGCTCTCTCGACGTGACGGCTGACACTGGGGCAGTTGCCGAGCCGCGCCAAGTCGTCTTGGTCACGGGCATTTCGGGGTCCGGCAAGTCTGTCGCCCTGCACGCCCTTGAGGACGCAGGATTCTTCTGCGTCGACAATTTACCTCCCGAACTGCTGCGCGAATTCCTGCGGCTGGAGCATGAGCGATCGCACCGCCGCGTCGCGATCGCGATGGACGTGCGCAGTGCCGGCTCGCTGCCGCACCTGCTGCCCCTGATGGAGCAGTTGCGCCACGAAGGCGTGTCGATTCGCGCGCTGTTTCTGGATGCGAGCACCGACGCGCTGGTGCGACGCTTCTCGGAAACCCGGCGTCCGCATCCCCTGTCCGACCAAGGCGCCGACCCCGCCCCGGGTCGGCGCAAGGAAGACCATGCGCCCGACGGCCGGCGTGCGCTGATCGACGCCATCGAACTCGAACGTGAGTTGCTCGCCGAGATGCGCGAAGTCTCCACCGTGCTCGACACCAGCCAGTTGCGCCCGGCGCAGTTGCGCGTATGGATGCGCGACTTGGTCCGCGCCGACGCGAGCCGCCTGACGCTGGTGTTCGAGAGTTTTGCGTTCAAGCACGGCGTGCCGCTCGATGCGGACTTCGTCTTCGACGTGCGCATCCTGCCCAACCCGCACTACATTCGCGAGTTGCGGCCGATGACCGGCCGCGACGAGGCGGTGGCGCAGTACCTGCGCTTGCAACCCGAAGTGAACGAGATGATGGCGCAGATCGACGCTTTTATTTCTCATTGGCTGCCCGCGTTCGAGGACGATCAGCGCAGCTACCTGACCGTGGCGATCGGTTGTACCGGCGGCCAACACCGTTCGGTGTTTTTCGTGGAAACGCTCGCCTACCGCTTTGGAGGGCGCGTGGCCACGCTGATCCGTCACCGCGAGCTCGACGCCCGCGATTGATAGCGCGAACCCTAGCCCTGCCCTTTACCCAGAGATTTATTTCCTAACCCGAAGTCCAATCGCGTAGAGACAGACCTCTGCAAAGTGATTGCAGTTCTGCATAGCCCTGCCACATGATTTGGTGCCCTGGCGGCGCATCTTTTGCGCGCCCGATGTAG
>JANOLJ010000268.1:0-9643 GCA_031419715.1 Burkholderiales bacterium
CACCGACGGCAACCCGGTGAAGGGCGAGTACGCGCGCATCTTCGAGGAGGAATACCGCCGCCTCGCCACGCATCCCGATTACCAGAGCCTCTTCAAGGAAGTGGACCTCACCACCGCCGCCGAGGACGTGCACAACGGCTATTTTTCCATTGACAAGAAGAGGGTCGGCACCAAGACGGTGGAGGTGTTCAAGAATAGCAAAGGCAATGGAACCACTCAGGCGGACGACGACACCTACAGCCTGATCATGCGCGACAAGGAGAAACTGCTGAGCTTCGACACTCCGCTCAAGTTCATCTTCTCCCACTCCGCCCTGCGTGAGGGCTGGGACAACCCGAACGTCTTTCAAATCTGCGCCCTGCGCGAGATGGCTTCCGAGCAGCAGCGTCGGCAAACCATCGGGCGCGGCTTGCGCCTGTGCGTGAACCAGTACGGCGATCGGTTGCGTGGCTTCGAGGTGAACACCTTGACGGTGATCGCGACCGAGAGTTACGAACAGTTCGCCGAGAACCTGCAAAAGGAAATCGAGCAAGACACCGGCATCCGCTTCGGCATCGTCGAGGCGCACCAGTTCGCCGGAATCAGCACCACGGCAGCCGACGGCCAACCCGCGCCGCTGGGCTTCGAGCAATCAAAAGTACTTTGGGAGCATTTGCGCTCCGCCGGCCTCGTGAATGCCCAAGGCAAAGTGCAGGACACCCTGCGCCAACAACTCAACGACGGCACGCTGACCTTGCCGGCGCCTTTCGCCGCGCAACTGCCGCAGGTGAAAGAGATGCTGCGAAAGCTTGCCGGACGTTTGGAAATCAAGAACGCCGACGACCGCAGGCAGGTGAAGACTCGCCAGGCCGTGTTGCAAGGCGCGGACTTCAAAGCGCTGTGGGATCGCATCAAGCACAAGACCACCTACCGCGTCGAGTTCGACAACGCGGCCCTTCTCGCGACGTGCACGCAGGCAATCAGAGACTCAAGTTTCGTCATCGCCAAGACGCGCCTGCAATGGCGCAAGGCCGACCTCGCCATCGGGCGCTCCGGCGTGGACACGAAGGAGACGGCCAACTTTGCTGCGGTGACGGTCGACGAAAGCGATATCGACTTGCCCGACATCCTCACCGACCTACAGGACAAGACGCAACTCACGCGCCGCAGCATTCAGCGCATTCTGGTCGAGAGCGGGCGGCTCGATGACTTCAAACGCAACCCTCAGCAGTTCATCGAAATGGCGGCCGAGTTAGATTGCGACCTTCTCATCGGCGAGGGCAAGTCACCGCAAACGAGAATGCGGACCTGTGAACGGGCGAGATCGAACGGAATGAAGGTCTGCATCATCGGCGCCGGCGCCATTGGCGGCTTCATCGGCACGCGTCTGGCCGCGGCCGGGCGTGCCGAAGTGAGCGCCGTCGCGCGCGGCGCCACGCTCGCTGCGCTGCGCGAGCACGGCTGGCGCGTACGCAGTCACAACGCGCTGCTGCAAGCCCCGGCGCGCGCGACTGACCTGCCGCAAGAGCTGGGTCTGCAAGACCTGGTCATCATCGCCGTGAAGGGCCCGGCGCTCACGGCCGTGGCGCAGGGCATCGCGCCGCTGCTCGGCGCCCACACGCTGGTGCTGCCGGCGATGAACGGCGTGCCGTGGTGGTTCTGCAATGGTGTGGCCGGCATCGACGCGGCGCCGCTGAAAAACGTCGACCCCGGCGACCTGGTCGCGCGGGCGATACCGTTCGCGCAGGTGATCGGCTGCGTGGTGCATGCGAGCACGTCCACACCCGAGCCGGGGCTGGTGCAGCACCGTCTCGGCCAGGGGCTGATCGTCGGCGAGCCGGGCGGGGGGAAGAGCGAGCGCGTGCAGCGCATCGCCGATCTGTTGGTGCATGCGGGCTTCGACGCCACGCATTCGGCCAACATCCGCTACGACATCTGGTACAAGCTCTGGGGCAACGTGACGATGAACCCGGTATCCGCGATCACCGGCGCCAGCATCGACCGCGTGCTCGCCGACCCGCTGGTGCGCGAGTTCTGCAGCGCGGCGATGATCGAGGCGGCTGCGATCGGCGCGCGCCTGGGCTGCGCGATTGAGCAGACGCCCGAAGACCGGCACGCCGTGACCGCCAGGCTCGGCGCGTTCCGCAGCTCGATGCTGCAAGACGTGGACGCGCTCCGTCCGATTGAGCTGGATGCGATCGTCGGCGCGGTGCACGAGATCGCGCAGCGCCTCGGAATCGCCGCGCCGAACATCGCGGCACTGCTCGGCCTGACGCGCCTGTTCGGCCGCGTGCATGGCCTGTACCCGCAGGATTGACGCGCGGCAGCGCGGTCGCGCCGAATCCCTCACCAAGGAGTGCCATGAACCCGATCTTCCACATGATTGCCGGCGCGCCCGACCCGGTGGCCCCGTTCAGCCACGCCGTCGAGGCCGACGGCTGGGTCTTCATCACCGGCCAGATGCCGTTCGCCGGAACGTCGATCGACGAGCCGTATCCGCAGGGCATCGAGGCGCAGACGCATCAGGTGATGCGCAACCTGCAAAACGTGCTGAAGGGCTGCGGCCTCACGCTCGCCAACGTGCTGCAAGCGCGCGTCTATCTGCTGCACTTCGATGCAGACTACGCGGCGATGAACACCGTGTATGCGGGCTACTTTCTGCCCGGCAAGCGGCCGGCGCGCACCTGCGTCGGCGTGAGCGGGTTGGCGAAGGGTGCGCGCATCGAGATCGACATGGTGGCGCGGCGTTGAGGAGTCATATCGTTTCGCGTTGGCCCCTGTACGAATGGCAGTCAACATCCGACTCTCTGCGCAATGTCGAGCCTTATTGGTTTACCGAGCCTTGTTGGCAGCATGTGCAGCCGCGACGGCCCGGTGCATGGACGCATGCAGGATCCCGAGCTTCGGCTGTTGTCCGTGGGGCGCCCCGGGAGGCACTGCAAAGAACCCTTCATTCCAGGGCAATTCGACGGACTGCTTGAAGTCGAACTTGGTGTCGAAGGACAGACCAGCTGCCTGATACGCCGCCGCGTGGCTCTGGCGCGTGATCGCAAACTCTCCCGTTGAGAGCTTGTTGAGCTGCCGGGAGGTTCCATAGACGACGGTGACCGACGCGCCGTCCTTGCGCTCGGTCACGACCAGTACCAGCGCAGGCCGAGGCTTCGGCCCGGGGTTTCTCTTGGGCAACTCGGGGAAACGGCACCAGACAACGTCGCCGGGCGCCGGCAGCGACCAGGCGGCCACCATCAGAACAGAGACCGCTTGCTGAGAACCTTGCCGCTTGGAAGACTGGCGGCGGCAATCTTGCGCACGGCCTGAAGCTCGCGAGCGGTCAAGGGTCCGGCATCGGGCTCGTAGGCCGGCAACTCTTGCTTGGCCAGGCGCGAAAGCGCCATATGAACGACCTCGGTCTCGGACAGATCGAACATCAGCGCAATCTGTTTCACCGTCTCGCGCGTGACGCCGAACTGGGTGTCTTTGTCGCGGAATTTCAGCAGCAGAGAGGAAGCGGAAGTCGGCATGGGCTGGCCCTCAATGGTATATAGAGAGTATATAAGTCTGCTGCTTCGAATCAACCCCGAGTGGATCGGGCGAACTGTCACGGTTTCATCGCTGCTTTCCACGTGGGGCCGCTTTGCGTTCGGCCTGGAAGTCCATCACCAACGCATCGACCTCGTCATCACCGAGGGGCGCCACTGCTTTCAGCCTGGCGCTGGCATGCTGAAGCACCAGCAAGTCGGCCTGTGAAGGCCCGGGAGTCGGGTGAGAGGCCGGACCGCAGGATCCGATCGTCGGCAACGGCGACGTAGGCAGCGTTGCTCGCCAGCGTGTGGAAGTTCAATGTACTCACATCGCGATCATTTGAGCCGCCGCGCTTGATTTACGAGATCGATCCTGAGGCGTCAGCCGCAGCCACGTTCCGATCGCCGCGGAGCTGCCAATCAACAGTGCAAATGAACGCCATCGTTGCGCTACGGGATGGGATAGGGCTGATCGTCTGGCGTGTTTAGCGCGATATCGCGATAGTGGGTACGCCAAGCGTCGGGCGGATAGCTCGCTGGATCTCGCGGGGCCAGGTAGTCGACTATGTCGAAGTGGTTGAGCCTGAAGCCGAGCGCCTCGTTGTCGAGCCGTGCGGTACCCCGGACGTGCGACATGATCGAACGGCAAAGGAGCGAATAAGACCAGGCAGCTGAGCCGATGCCGTCCAGGCCCACGCCAGGAAAATACAGGTTGGCGGCATCGAGGCTGCGGAAGATGCAACCGCACCGTGCAGCCAGCGCATCGAGCGTGCGGATGGAGCTGATCTCTGGGGATGCGAAGTACGACAGGTCGACGCTGTAGCCCGTGCCCCAGAGCAGCAATTCCGCGTCGACACCATGCCCGTCCGACAGTTTCACCGTGCCGCCATTGATGGCGTCCACGCTGGCGCGATGGCGCTCAATGGAGCCATAGTGTTCCAGCATCCCGGGGCGGCCGGGAATGAGCTGGTCGCGTCGCACGTCGAAGTCATGCCTAGGCATGATCTCGGTGATTCCGAATTTCTCATAGCGAGATCGCAGGTCGGCGCCGATGGCAGCGCTCTGCTGTTCGCCCGACATGCCGCTGGTCTGCATCCTGGCAAACCCTCGAACACTACCCGCGATGTGCTTGGGCTTGCGCGTGGGCATGAACCAACGCGTGCCGCGGAAGGCCCAGGTCACACGCCGAGCACCATGTTCAAAACATAGGTCCAGCAGATCGAAGGCCGAGGCACCGCCACCGACCACGAGCACGTCGCGACCAGTCAACACGTTCGGGTCATGAAGGGCACTCGAGTGAAACTCGCGCACGGTACTGGTCACACGCGAGACCTCTGGAATTAACGGCGTGTTGTGGGCGCCTGTCGCCGCGACGAGATGACGCGTGTGCACCAACCCCTCGGGCGTCGACAGCTCCCAGCCTGATTCGTCTTCACGGGCCAACTCCACAGGTGTGTTCAACCGGATTCCGCCGGCCAAGCCAAAGCGTTCGACCCAGGCTTCGATGTTGGCCAAGATGTGCGGCTGCGTGGCGCCTTGCAGCGGCAAATCGCCAAGCGTCCAGTCGGCAGCACTGATCTGGATGTCCTGCCACGCGGGGAGGTCACGCCACAGCCCGCCGACACGGCCCTGCTTCTCGAGCACGATGGCTTCGAGGTCGGCCCGACGCGCATATGCCAGGGCGACGATACCAGCCAGGCCGCCGCCAACGATAGCCACGTCGAATCGCTTGTCGGCGCTCCTCATGCGAAATGTTAACCCCCCCCGTGCCGCCGCCCATGAAGTCAGCGCCACCTACGAACGTCGACGCATGACTTGCCTGACCGAGTTGCCAGGAAGCGGTCGTTGGTGATCGACTGTTGATGGTCGTCCACCGACTCTCAGCGCTCGTCCGTGAATGATCACTCCGTGCACATCGCGAACATTCAACGAGGTGACTCGAACGTCGCCGATGCGGTAGATGCAATCGTTCGGCCAGCGCGATTGATCATTCATTCGTGACCACCTGCTGACCGTCGCTCCCATGTGATCCAACGCAAACCCGAATCACCCCCCAAGCCGCCTCGCAAACGCCCCATCCCCACTCAACGTGATGTAAAGCGTCTGCGTCGCCCGCGTCGCCGCCACGTAGAACAACCGCGCTTCGTCCGCTTCGTCCTCGCCCGCCTCGGGCATGTGCCCGACTCCAGGCCACGCGACGACCGAAAACTCTAACCCCTTGCTCGCGTGCATCGTCATGACCTTGATCGTGTCAGTTGTCGGGTTGAAGCTGCCTGAGCCGCGCCGCACGTGGTGCGGCAGGCGGCGTTGGCGCAGTGCCGCGGCGCAGGCGTCCATCACGGCGTGGCGGCGGCAGATGATCGCCATGTCGCCCCAGGCAAAGCCCTGCTCGTGCGCGGCGCCGAGCAGCTCGGCGACTTGGGTCGCTTCGTCGCGCAGGTTCGGCAGGCGGATCACCACGGGCTCGTGCCCTTCGCGCCCGCAGCTGATGGGCTGCAGCTTGGGGATGCCGTCGCTGTCGTTGTCGTCATTGATGCCGTCCTCGGGCCGCAACAGGTCGGCGGCGATCAGGTTCGCCGTGTTCAGCACCTGGCGCGTATTGCGGTAGTTGATGCGCAGCACCGTCGTGCGGCCCTGCGCCTGGATGCCCACGCTTCTAAAGCTGAACTGGCGCGTTCGCGCGCGCTCGTAGATGCTTTGCGCGTCGTCGTAGAGCAGCAGCAGGCAGTTCGTGTTCGGGTCGACCATCTGCGTGATCAGTTTCAGCCACTCGGGCTGGAAGTCGTGGCCTTCGTCGATGAGCACGGCGAGGTACTGGCCCGAGGGGATCTGGCGCCGCTCGACGCCGCGGATCACGTTGTCGACCATCTGCTCGAAGAGCTGCGGGCCCTGCGGGGGAAGCCGCTGCCCGAACGCCACCAACTGCTGGCGGCACCATTTGTGGAAGTGGCGCACCAGCACGCGGTCGGCGAGGCCCTTTGCCTTCATCACCGCGGCCAGCTTCACGGCGAGCGGCTCGTTGTAGCAAAGAATCAGGATGGGCTTGGCGGCGGCGCTTGTCATGGCCGTCGCTTTGGCCAACTGCTCGGCGCGGTAACCCAGGATCATCGTCTTGCCCGAGCCAGCCACGCCGTGGATGATGCGGTGCCCGTCGCCCAGGCTGCGCGCGAGTTGCTCTTGCTGCAGGTCCATGACGCGCACGATGTCGGGCACGGCGTCGGCGCTGCTGTCGCTTGCGTTGTTGGCGTCGGGCACATCGAACAGCCCGAGCTGCGGGCTCACGCGCACTTCGGGGAACAGAATCCAGCGCACGCGGTCGATCTGCGGCAGCGACAGCACGCCGCGCATCAGCGTGGGGAACATGTCGCACAGGCGGCTCTGGAAGTCCTCGGCCTCGGTGGGCTCCGTCGTTTCGTCCGAGCACATCACGCGGTGCGGATCGATCGCCTGGTTCAGATCAGCCGACTCGAACTGGCGCCGCGTGATGTGCGTGAACACGACGCCGTAGCTCCACGGGAAGGCGAGCGACCCTTTCGCCTTGCCGGCCTCGGAGATCAGTTGTTTGTCGCGCGACAAGGCGTCGACGACTTGATGCGCGTAGTGGCGCGCCTGCTCGATCGGGTTCGACACGTTCTTCGGTACGCCGCCGGGAGCGATCTCCCAGACCTGCCTGTTCGCTTTTTGAATCGTGTCCAGGCGCCAGTCCTTCACTTCCAGGATCAGCAGGCCGCGCCGCGGGTGCAGGATCACGAAGTCGGGGTGCGTTTGCGTGGGGCCGACGGGAACGTCGTACCAGACCAGGTAGTCGTCGTCGAGCTTTTGCTCCAGTCGCTCGGCGAGCCTGCGCTCGCCCTGCGTCATTCGCGACACGCAGGTGCCGATGGAGGGGATCAGCGTGGCCATGGTTCACTGCGCAGTGTGCCAGTCTCGCCGCGCTTCAGCCGCCGCAGCTGTGCGCTGCGGCGTAGGGCCCGCCGCGGGAACTGGGTTCCAGGATCGTCGTCGTGGATACCGCAGATGGCGCAAGGGCGCAGCCCAGGCCTACCAGCCCTTCGCCCTGATGATTCCCGCTACTTGCTGAGCGACGATCGCGTAGCCTGCCTCGTTCGGATGCTGGTCGTCATTTCGCAGCGAGGCGGGCGGGACGTCGTTGGCATGGTCTGCAATATCCTGCCGGCTGGACGGGGCGTAGCTCGCGACGAGGATCGCGCGGATGTCGAGGAAGTTGTCCGGATACGCGCGTGCGAGATCCGTGTTGAGCCGGGTGATCTGAGCGTGCGACGCGCTGCCTCTCGGTTCGGATCCTGCATTCAGCAGGCCCAGCACGATGAACTTGCCGGTGAACAGAAACCCGACGGCTTTCGCCATGTCGGACTTCACGCCCTCGGGCTCGAAGAAGTTGTTGCCGCCCATCCGCAGCTGATCCGGAAAACTCATGCCATCAATGGCGCCGACGCCAGAAGTCCAGCTGTCGCCCCACGCAACGATCGGGGTACCGCCGGGGTCCGGACCCGGGCCGGGGCTGGGTTGTGGGTTCGCACTTGCCTGGCCCGCGCCGCCGCCGCAGGCGTGCAGCAAGACAGACAGCACGACGGTCGCCGCAGCCTCCAAGGCCCGTGCCCCGGCGCGGGGGCGGCAACTCTTCGTCCCTGCGTTCACGTCTATTTCCATCCGAAGCCTTCGGCGTGCCTCACGCGGATTGGTGGTGCACTCCTCTGGCGGACCCGGGCACCGAAGAGGCGTTCGATCATGTGTGGACGCTTCTGGAAGATCACGGCAAGAGGGAGTACTCGGCCAGCATCCTGGCCTGCATGAAGCTGCTGCGCCGACCCGCCCCTGGACGGGTCATGCCCCTGCGGCGTTGAGGGTGCTCGGCGCCGCAGGCGGCCGCATCACATGCGCGGTTCGCCTGCGCGGTTGACGGTGATGGTTCGCCCCGGCGGCTCGTTCATCTGGATGCGGTGCGCCTGGCCGCGGAAGGAGTAGCTCACCTCCCAGAAGGCGGGCGTGTCGTCGGTGACCTGCTTGCAGCGTCGCACGACGCTGCGCCCGCTCTGGTGGCCGATGACCCCGCGTCCCGCGCTGCTGCCGTCGCGTTGTCCGGGTTGGCGATCGACCCAGCAGCGTTGTTCGGGTGCGCCGAGCACGGCGCGCACCGCGCTCACCGGCACCTCGAACAGCCGCTCGCGCGGGCGTTGGCGGTAGGCATAGTCGGGGCGCGGCATCGGCGGCGGCGCTTCGTTGTCGTGGCTGACGCGGGCCGGGGCCACGCGTACCGACGACAGGCGGTCGTTCAGGCCCAAGGCGCTGAGCCGGTCGTAGGCGCCCGGGCGCAGCACCGCACAGCGTCCGGTGAAGCCGACGCCTTCGCAGACTTCCCAGCGCCCCTTGTCGACCACCACCGACGAAGCACGGTCGTTGAAGCTCCAACCCGCAAAGTTGTCGAGCGCGCCCGCCGTGGTGTGAGCGCGGCCGCGGAATCCCTCGTGTTCGTAGAACGTGATCTGCGCGAGGGCCGGCGCGGCCCGCCCCGACTCCTGGCAGACAATCACCTCGACAGCGCGGCGCCGCGCTGGTGGGATTCGACCATGAAACCTCTGCCCGTTCCCGATTTCGCCTCGCGCATCCCGCGCGAACGCCTGCCCGCCTTGCTGCGCGCCATGCCCAAGGCCGAACTGCACCTGCACATCGAAGGCTCGCTCGAGCCCGAGCTGATATTCCGGCTGGCGCAGCGCAACGGTGTGAAGTTGCCCTACGCCAGCGTCGACGCGCTGCGCTCGGCCTACGCCTTCACCGACCTGCAGAGCTTTCTCGACATCTACTACGCTGGCGCGAGCGTGCTGTTGAAGGAGCAAGACTTCTTCGACATGGCCTGGGCCTACTTCGAACGCGCTAGAGCCGACAACGTGGTGCACGGCGAACTGTTTTTCGACCCGCAGACGCACACCTCGCGCGGCGTGCCGTTCAGTGCCGTGATCCAAGGGCTGGAACACGCCTGCCGGCGCGCGCATGCGGAACTCGGCCTCAGCGCGAAACTGATCCTGTGCTTCTTGCGGCACCTGAGCGAGGAAGAAGCGCTGGCGACGCTCGACGAAGCGTTGCCGCACAAGCGCCATTTCATCGGCGTCGGGCTGGACAGCAGC
>JANOLJ010000269.1:0-14086 GCA_031419715.1 Burkholderiales bacterium
AGCCGCCGACGATCACCATGATCAGCAGGTTGGAGATCATGACCACGTCGATCAGGCCGAGCACGACGAGCATGATGATCGTCTCGTTGAGTTTCGGCACGGTGCCACCGTAATCGCCCTTGTAGCCGATGCCGCCCACCAGGATTTCGAGCGCCGCCCGGTCGCCGAACACCGCCTGAATCAGGTGCGTCAATTCGACCCAGAAATGGAACACGTAGACGCATTGCGCGAGGATCAGGCCCAGGTACAGCGGCAGCTGCAGCCAGCGGCTCATGAAAATGAAGTTCGGGATCGGCCGCAGTCTGGCTTCGGTCGGATCGAGGATCTGGGGCATCGAGGGGCTTTCTTGGGGGAGATCAAGGGGCGGCGAATTGTAGTTGCGGCGTCGGGGTGGCACGTCGCGCGAAGACGCTAAAGTCCAGGGGATGAACCACCCTCGCGCAGCTGTCATGCCGGCGCGCGCGGGGATAACGCCAAACGAGTGATCGCCAGGAGACGATGATGACGAGCCCTTCCACCCTCTACCCACCCTCCGAGGCCGCGATGCGCGGCGCCCATGTGTCGGGCATGGCCGCCTACCACAAGCTCTGCGAAGAGGCGCAGGCAGACTATGTGGGCTATTGGTCGCGCCTGGCGCGCGAACTGGTGAGCTGGAAGACGCCGTTCACGAAAGGACTCGACGAGTCGAACGCGCCGTTCTTCAAGTGGTTCGAAGACGGCACGCTCAACGTGTCGTACAACTGCCTGGACCGCCATGTGAATGCGGGCCTGGGCGCGAAGACGGCGATCATCTTTGAGGCTGACGACGGGAAGGTGACGAAAGTCAGCTACGGCGAATTGCTGACACGCACCTGCCAGCTCGCCAATGCGCTGAAGGCGCGCGGCGTCAGACGAGGCGACCGCGTCGTGATCTACATGCCGATGTCGGTGGAAGGCGTGCTGGCGATGCAGGCCTGCGCGCGCATCGGCGCCACGCACTCCGTGGTGTTCGGCGGTTTCTCCGCGCAGAGCCTGCGCGACCGCATTGAAGACGCTGGCGCCGTGATGGTGATCACCGCCGACGAACAGCAGCGCGGGGGTAAGCAGTTGCCGCTCAAGGGAATCGTCGACGACGCGATCGCGCTGGGCGGGTGCGAGTCGATCCGCGATGTCATCGTTTACCAGCGCACGAGCGGCAAGGTGGCATGGCACGCGCCGCGTGACCAATGGTTGCACGATGTCGTGGCAAGCCAGCCCAAGACTTGCGAGCCCGAATGGGTGGGCGCCGAGCATCCGCTGTTCTTGCTCTACACCTCGGGCTCCACCGGCAAGCCCAAGGGCGTTCAGCACAGCACCGGCGGCTACCTGGTTCACGCGGCGCTGACGACAAAGTGGACCTTCGATCTCAAGGCGGACGACGTGTTCTGGTGTACGGCGGACATCGGCTGGGTCACCGGCCACACCTATGTGGCGTATGGCCCGCTCGCACTGGGCGGCACCGAAGTCGTGTTCGAAGGCGTGCCCGTCTACCCCGACGCCGGGCGCTTCTGGAAAATGATCCAGGACCACAAAGTGAGCGTGTTCTACACCGCGCCCACGGCGATCCGCTCCCTCATCAAGGCGGCGGAGGGCAACGCTGCGGTGCACCCGGACCGCTACGACCTGAAGTCGCTGCGCATCCTGGGCACGGTGGGCGAGCCGATCAACCCCGCCGCGTGGGAGTGGTACCACAAGCACATCGGCGGTGGCCGCTGCCCAGTGGTGGACACCTTCTGGCAAACGGAGACCGGCGGCCATGTGATCACGCCACTGCCCGGCGCCACGCCGCTCGTCCCGGGCTCGTGCACGCTGCCGTTCCCGGGCATCGACGCGGCGGTGGTGGACGAGGTCGGCAAGGAAGTGCCATGGGGGCAGGGCGGCATCCTTGTCATCAAGAAGCCCTGGCCGAGCATGATCCGCACGATCTGGGGGGACCCGGAGCGCTACAAGAAGAGCTACTACCCGCAAGACTTGTCGGGCAAGTACTACCTCGCGGGCGACGGTGCGATCCGCGACGCCAAGACCGGCTACTTCACGATCACCGGGCGCATCGACGACGTGCTCAATGTGTCGGGGCATCGCATGGGCACGATGGAAATCGAATCCGCATTGGTCGCACACACCGAGCTGGTGGCCGAAGCCGCGGTGGTGGGCCGACCCGACGAGACCACCGGCGAGGCGATCTGCGCTTTTGTCGTGCTCAAGCGCTCCCGGCCCACCGGCGAGGAGGCGAAGAAAATCGCCAACGAACTGCGCAACTGGGTGGCCAAGGAAATCGGCCCGATCGCCAAGCCGAAAGACATCCGCTTCGGCGACAACCTGCCCAAGACACGCAGTGGCAAAATCATGCGCCGCCTGCTACGCGCCGTGGCCAAGGGCGAGAAGATCACGCAGGACACGTCAACCTTGGAGAATCCGGCGATCCTGGATCAACTTTCGGAAAGCAACTGATGCTGTTTGATCCCACCTCATTCAAGGCTTACGACATTCGCGGCGTCGTCGGCAAGGCCATCGACGAAGAATTCGCCGAGGCGCTCGGCAAGGCCTTCGGCTCCGAAGTGCTGCTCGCAGGAGACCGGGCAGTGGCCGTGGGTCGCGACGGCCGCTTGTCGGGGCCCAGGCTCAGCGCTGCCTTGATCCGCGGTCTGGCGAGCACCGGCCTCGACGTGGTGGACCTCGGGCCGGTGACGACGCCGATGCTCTACTACGTGGCCGCGACGCGCGGTGCACACGGTTGCCGCAGCGGCATCATGGTCACGGGCAGCCACAACCCGAAGGACTACAACGGCTTCAAGATGGTGCTCGCGGGCGCGGCGATCTACGGCGAGGCGATCCAGGGGCTGAGGCGGCGCATCGAGGCGCGTGACTTCACCGCGTCGCCGGGTCGGTCTGCGCGAATGGACATCGTTGCCGAGTACACGCAGCGCATCGTCAACGACTGCCGCTTGAAGCGGCGCATGAAGATCGTCGTCGACTCGGGCAACGGCATTCCCGGCGCGACCTCGCCGTCGATCTTGCGCGCGCTCGGCTGCGACGTGACGGAGCTGTATTCCGAAGTCGACGGCACTTTCCCGAACCATCACCCCGACCCCAGCCAGCCGGCGAACCTGGTCGAGTTGATAGCCACGGTGAAGGCCACCGGCGCTGAACTGGGATTGGCATTCGACGGTGATGGCGACCGCCTGGGCGTCGTCACGCGCGAGGGCAACATCATCTACCCGGACCGGCAGTTGATGCTGTTCGCCGCCGACATCCTGCCGCGCCATCCCGGCGCGAGTGTGATCTTCGACGTCAAATGCACCCAGCGCCTCGCGCCGGTGATCCGCGCCGCCGGTGGCGTGCCGGTGATGTGGAAAACCGGCCACTCGCTGATCAAGGCGCACATGAAGGAACTCAAGGCGCCGATTGCTGGCGAGATGAGCGGCCATATCTTCTTCGGCGAACGCTGGTACAGCTTCGATGACGCCACCTACACGGCGGCGCGCCTGCTTGAAATTCTGAGTCGAAGCCAGGACCCGAGCGCCGTGCTGAACGCGCTGCCCACGAGTTTCAGCACGCCCGAGCTGAACGTGGCGTGCGCTGAGGGCGAGCCGCGGCGCGTGGTCGAAGACCTGAAGCGCACCGCGAGTTTTCCCGGCGCCTCGGAGATCATCACGATCGACGGCTTGCGCGTGGAATACGACGACGGCTTTGGCCTGGTCCGCTCCAGCAACACCACGCCGATGCTCGTGCTGCGTTTCGAAGGCCACACGCCCGCGGCGCTGGAGCGCATCCAAACGGCGATGCTGGCCGCGCTGCGCAGCGTCAAGCCCGACGCGCGAATTCACAACGCGGCGCACTGAGTGCCAAATCAATCGGCGACGTCACAAGCGATGCGAGACACTGTCATCGCGGTGTTCGCCGGGATGACACTGTCCCGCGCCTAAAAACGCCGCATGCGCGTTCTGCTCGTCAAGCTCTCATCGCTCGGTGACGTGGTGCACACCATGCCTGTCGTGCATGACATCGCCACGGCGTATCCCGAAGCCATCATTGACTGGGTCGTCGAGCCGGCGTTCGCGCCGCTGGTGCGGCGGGTCCATGGCGTCGCCGAGATCATTGAATGCCCGCTGCGCCGCTGGCGCCGGCAGTGGTGGAGTGCGGCGGTGCGCAGCGAATGGCGTGTCTTTCGCGAACGCCTGCAGCGCGAACGCTATGACGCCGTCATTGACCTGCAAGGCCTCACCAAATCGGCTGTCATCGCGCGGCTCGCACAGGTGGGGGAAGGCAAACGCCACGGCCTGGCCAACGCCACCGAGGGCTCGAGTTTCGAGTGGCCAGCGCGTTGGCTGGTGGACAACGCCATTCCCATCGAGCCGCGCATTCACGCGCTGGATCGTTCGCGCGTGCTCGCCGCCAGGGCGCTCGGCTATGAATTGCAAGGCCCTCCCGAATACGGCTTGCGCACCAAGCCACCGAGCATCAAGCACGAGCGACCCACCGTCGCCTTCGTGCACGGCACGTCGCGCGACGACAAACTCTGGCCGATCGATCACTGGGTGAAACTCGGCAAGCGCATCTTCGAAGACGGCTGGCGCATCGCCTTGCCGCAAGGCAACGAGGTCGAACAGACTCGCGCCGAAATCATTGCCGCGGGTTGGGAGTTCGTCGACAACGCGCAGCTCGAAGTCTGGCCGTCGTTGAAGATCGACGCAGTGCTGGACCGACTGGCCGCGACGCAAAGCGTCGTCGGTGTGGACAGCGGCCTGAGCCACATCGCCGTGGCCTTGAAGCTGCCGCATGTGCAGATCTACAACCACGCGACGGCCTGGCGCACCGGGCCGTTGCCCGAACACGGCCTGCGCCAGCAAATGGCGGTGCAGGCGCGGCCGACCCCCACGCTGGAAACCGTGTGGGCCGCGTGGAACCGGGTGGTCGAGGCGGCGCACGCATGAATGCGCCATCCCGGCAAGAGCCGGGAATCACCGCCCGATGACCGGCTGGAAATGAAGGAGAGCCACAAGCTCGGCGAAACCATCGCCCTTGCGCTGTACGGCGCGACGCTGCGTTTGCTGACACCCGCCGTGCTGCTGCGCTACTGGTGGCGAGGTCGCGTCGAGCCGATGTACCGGCATGCCATGGGTGAGCGACTCGGTCGCTATCCAGGTCAGGCGGACTCTGGGGCGGTTTGGCTGCACGCGGTGTCGCTCGGCGAAACGCGCGCGGCAGCCGCGTTGATCGACGCACTGCGCGCCCTTCGCCCCGGCATGCGCCTGTTGCTGACGCACGGCACGGCCACCGGCCGCGCAGCCGGCGCCGCGCTGCTGCGCGAAGGCGACGCGCAGGTCTGGCTACCGCTCGACACGCCCGGCGCGGTGCGTCGCTTCCTGGCGCATTTCCGTCCCGCCGTGGGCGTGTTGATGGAAACCGAAATCTGGCCAAACCTGTTGCACGCGGCGCGGGCCGCGGGTCTGCAGATGGTGCTGGCCAACGCACGCCTGAGCGAAAGGAGCCAGCGCAAGGGCGAGAGGTTCGCACTGTTGCTGCGCCCGGCGTTGCGCAGCCTGAGTCTGGTTCTCGCGCAGACGGCAGTGGATGCGCAGCGGTTCGAAGCCAGCGGTGCACGTCGGCTTGAGGTGGTTGGCAATCTCAAGTTTGACATGACACCTGACCCCGCGGGGCTGGCCCAAGGCCGATCCTGGCGCGACGCACTGGGGCGTCACGTGGTCCTCGCCGCGAGCACGCGCGAGGGCGAAGAGGCTGCGCTGCTGGAGGCATGGGTTGGATTGCCTCAGCCGCGCCCGCTGCTGCTCATCGTGCCGCGTCATCCGCAACGCTTTGATGAAGTCGCTGCACTAGTGCACGGCAGTGGCCTGTCGTACCTGCGCCGCAGCCAGTGGGCAGGTGCGCCAGGGCCAGCGGCGCATGACGCCGACGTTTGGCTTGGCGACTCGGTCGGCGAAATGGCTGTGTACTACGCTGCGGCCCATGTGGCCTTGCTCGGCGGCAGCTTCGCGCCACTGGGCGGGCAGAACCTGATCGAAGCCGCGGCCTGCGGCTGCCCGGTCGTGCTGGGGCCGCACACCTTCAACTTTGCCGATGCGGCGGAACTGGCATTGGAGGCAGGCGCGGCGATTCGGGTCACCGACCTGGCCCAAGGCGTGGCAACGGCAGCCGCGCTGCTCGCCCAGGGCGACTTTGCGCGATCGAGCGAGCGCTCGATAGCCTTTGCGCGGCGGCACCGCGGCGCCGCCGCGCGCATGGCGTTGGCTGTCACCGTAGCGCAAGACGGTCTTCCAATAAAAAACCCCGCCGAAGCGGGGTCATAAGGCGTTAGCACACGCGCACCTACGCGTGTGAGGCACGGCTTTCGATCAGGGGATCAGATCAACCGCGAGGAACGCTGCCGGAGCAACTCCAGTAAGCTGAATCGAGAAGTCCGCCCCAAGCCCGTTGTTGGTCAAGACGGGGTCAACGTTGGCCTGGAGACGAGTCAGGCCATCGACCGTTGCCACGCGCACCTGCCCCACGGCGGAGAAAGCCGCGGTTCCGATGAACGTGAAGTCCTGGTTTCCAGGCGTCACCGAGTCAGCATCGATCGCGTTCAGGTTGATCTGATCGCTGCCAGCGAGGAAGTCAGCGATGATGTCGCGCGCACCACCGGCCACCGACTGATTGAGCGCTGTGTAGATGAAGTCGTCAGCACCCGCGCCGCCGGTCATCGTGTCGGTTCCCGTGCCGCCGGTCAACACGTCATCGCCGCCGCCGCCGTTCAAGCCATCGGCGCCAGCACCACCAACGAGGGTGTCATTGCCCAAACCACCGTTCATGATGTCGTTGCCGAGTCCACCGTCCAGGGTGTCGTTGCCGGCGCCGCCGATGATGGTGTTGTTCTGCAGATTTCCGGTCCCGGTGAAGTCACCGGTTCCGATGAACGTCAGGTTGTCCAGAGCAACACCGCTGCCATTGTTTTGCGCGCCGTCGGCGAACGAGTAGACGTTCAACGTGGTGTCTACTCTGTCGATCCCTCCGCCCAGGACTTCGATCACCACGTCACCCGCGTCGTCAACGAGGTAGGTGTCGTTCTCGGTACCGCCCGTCATTCTGTCGGCGCCCGTGCCGCCGTTCAGGATGTCTGCGCCCGCGCCGCCGCTCAGGATGTCGTTGCCGGCATTGCCGTTCAGCGTGTTCGCGCCACCGTTGCCGGTTGCCACGTCGTCACCGGCGGTGCCGTTGAACGGATTCACGAAGTCGGCCGCCAATACGACATCACCCACGACCGTCGTTGTCGCGCCCGAAGCAAACGTCTCGGTGAATCCGGCGCCGTCGATGTACGACACCATGACGCGGACGAAGGTGCCCACTTCGGCCTGGGTCGGCGTGAAGTTCGCGGCTGTCGCGCCGGCAATCGCGGCCCAGTTCACGCCGTCGATCGAAGCCTCCCACTGGTAGGCAAATGCCGACGCGATGCCCTCCGGATCGACCAGTGCCACCGTCGAGGCCAGAGCCTGGCCCTCGGTGGGCGTGCCGCCGAGCCGCAGGTTGGTCGTCAGGTTCACCGCAGTCGTCTCCGTCACGGTGACGCTACCCGTGGGCGGCGAGTTCTGGATCACGATGTCTTCAACGTTGATCACCAGACCTGCCGCGTCACGCGTGATGAAGCGTGCCCGCTCCACATTGCGCAGCGTGTCCGTGCCTTCGTCGTTCAGCAGCGGTACGATCAGGCCGTTGATCACCACGGGCGTGAGCACGTTGTCGGTGATGATGACGCGCCGGCCGCCGAAGGCGTCAGTCGCCCCGGCGATCGTGTAGTCGCTGCTCGGCCCGTTGTAGACCGCGACGTCGAGGTCGGTCGCGTTCACACCTGTCGTCACGATCTCGCGCACGATGCTCAGCTGGCCCGGGTTGATGGTGCCGGCCAGCATCATCGCCTTGATGTCGTTCAGGCTCTCGGCGCTCGCCGGGGCCGGATTCGCGCCCGGGGCGATGGCGATGCGCACGTTCAACCATGAATCGCCGTCGATCAGGTCGTTGCCGGCCTTGCCTTCCATCACGTCGCTGCCCGCGCCGCCGATCAGGATGTCGGCACCGAGTTGCGGGTTGAATACCACCGCTTCCGGGTTCAGCGTTGCCGGTACGCCCAGCAGGTTTTGCAACCCGCTGATCATTCCGACATGCTTTTGCTGCAGCATGCTGTCGGACGCCGGGGCGCCGATGATGCCGGTGTTCAAGCCCCCAGCCTGGCCGGTGGGCGAGCTGGTGCCGACCAGGTTGTCATTGAATCTCCAGCCTGAAAGACCTTCGACCAGGTCGAAGCGGTCGCGAAGCGTGAACACGGTCTGCGTCGGAAAGAAGCCGATTCCCAGGTCCGAATTCGCCCCCACCGGGTCACCCTTGTGGATCGCCCAGTCGAAGCCCAGCATGCCGTTGCTGCGCTGGATGCCCGGGCCCTGAACCATGATGTCATTGCCCGACTCACCGTCGTAGTCGGTGTCGTTGCCCTGGCCGTTCAGCACGTCGTGGCCGATGATCGGGCTGTTGAAGAACAGCTCCGAGTTGTCGCCGTGCAGGCCGTCCAGGCCTTCGCCGCCTTCCATCCAGTCGTCGCCTTCGTTGCCGGTGTGGAATTCCGGTCCGTTGCCGCCGAGGATGAAGTCATTGCCTTCGCCGCCGAAGACGCGCGTCGAATCGTTGCCCGTCATCACGAAGTCGTTGCCGGTGCCGCCGAACAGCACGTCGTTGCCGGTGCCGCCGCTGATCACGTCATTGCCGTTGTCGCCGTGCAGGAAGTCGGCGCCGCCCGCGGGTGTGCCGTGGTCGGTGATGATGTCGTCGCCGTCGCCGCCCATCACCTTGTCGGCCTCGTCGCCGCCGTCCAGGCGGTCGTTGCCGGCGTCGCCCCACAGCGCGTCGATGCCGCGTCCGCCGCGCAGGGTGTCGGCGCCAGCGCTACCGCCCAGCACCACGTGCTCGGCGCCGGAGTACTTGAGGAAGTTCGCGCCACGTTGCACCATCGGGTTGATGGCTTCGAGGATCGCGTCTGCGCCGAAGGGGTCTGAAGTGGCTGTCGTGTTGTCGGCCGCCTCATTGACCAGCGTGAGCGGGTCGTCGAGCAAAATTCCGTCGCGTCCCGGGCCGTTGGCCAGCGCCAGGTTCAACTGGGCGGCCTGGTTCACTTCCAGAATCCAGTTCGGCGTCATGAAGATGTTGCCCGGTAGGTGTGACCCACCGACCTCGCCAATGTCGCTGTTGCGCGCGATGAGCTTGGAGAACGAGTTGTTCTCGAGCTGATTGAGCATGTTCATGCCCTGCGTGCGGCTCAGGTAGTAGAAACGGTCGCCGTTTTGCAGGTTCTCCATCTGCTGTTCGAACACGAAATTGAACGTTGGCCCAAGCATGCCCTGGAATTCGTTGACGAACTCCGCCAGGCCGCCGATCCAGAAGTCCACGTCGTTCAGGCCCGTCTCGCGGCCGGCCCAGGTGCCGACGCTGTTCAGGAAGTCAACGCGGTCGGCCGGTGCCGCCGCGCCGCCCATGACGAGCGTGAGCGCCGCGGCGCGCTTGCCGTCGGCCGTGAGTGCCGCCTCGATGCTCGGGTGCGTGCCGTAGGCAGCAATGAAGTTGACGATCGAGGCGGAGTGCTTCAGGTTCGGTGCCATGTCGGCCCAGCTCGTGAACGGCTGGAGCTGCGTGTCACCCGTCATTGCGAAGAACTGCGCGCGCGCTTCGTTGAAACTTGGCATGCCGGTCTCACGGGCACGAGCCATGTTCAGCACCGCCAAGTCCAGCGGCAGGCCGACCAGGTTGTTGCGCAGCGCCTCGGTCACGAACTCGTCGATCGCATTGCCCACCTGGCGTGTCATGCCGCGCACAATGGCGCCCACGGCGACCTTGTCGTCGATCGTCTCCACACCTGCGGCACCGACGCTCTTGTTGAACTCCAAGGGGTTGAGGAATGCCTGGATGAGACCGATGTTGTCGGTCGTCATGTTGAAGTTCGTGCGGTCCACTGTTTCCGTCAGCATCGAATGGCCGAAGCGGTACACCACGTTGGCGAACTCGGCGAAGATGGCCGGGTTGATGTCGGTGCTGTTGGAGAACAAGAACGGGTCGATCGTCGGCGACACGGAACGGCCGAACTCCTCGAACACCATGTGCTGGTACTGCATCTCGGTGGAGAAGCGCGCGGCCTGGAACAGGCGCTCGCCATCCCACGGCAGGTTGACGTTGGCTGTTGCTTGCGCCGCCGTAATGGGCGTGCGCATCCACTCGTTGATGAAGGCGAGGTCGATCGCGCCGCTTTCCAGCCGCTGCGCGAGTATGGTTT
The DNA here is from genome assembly GCA_031419715.1 of Burkholderiales bacterium. Taxonomy (GTDB): domain Bacteria; phylum Pseudomonadota; class Gammaproteobacteria; order Burkholderiales; family Burkholderiaceae_C; genus JAEMQF01. The sequence continues at coordinate 10,325 of JANOLJ010000269.1, forward strand.
CCTTGTTCATCTCCACCGTGCGGTTGTGCTCCGAGTGGAAGATGGTGTGCACGGCGGTCAGGCCGATGTTCTCATTGCCGCGGCCGTCGCCCGTCATGAAGTGGCGGTCCAGCGTTTCGTTGTCGTAGGTGCCGGTGGGTTGCGGCAGGAACGGCAGGTTCGTGCCGCCCACCGTCAGCGCCGGGTTGAACGCGGGGTTCGGGGCGCCTGGTGTGGTGTCGAGGTCGGGCGTCTTAGGGATCTGCGGTGTCGCGGGATTGCCGTCGTTGTCGAAGGTGCCCGGAGCTGCGTTGTGCGCGATGTCGTCGAGGAACGCATGACCGGTGCGGATCGTGTTTGCCGGCAGGAACACGCCCTGGCCGGCGTTGGCTGCGGGGTCGCCTTCAACCAGGCCGGTCGCGGTGACCACCTGAACATAGCCGTTCGGGCCGCGAATGAATTCACCGTAGCGGTCGGTGGCGAGCAGCGGGACGTTGAACACGTCTTGGTCGGTGATGCGGATGCCCAGCATCGTGGCGGCCTGAAGCTTCAGGTCGGCCCAGGTGCCTTCGCCAGTGATGCCCACACCGGCGACGGTGTGTGCCAGCAGCTTGCCGGTGGCGATGGGGTCGCCGCCGACGAGCGTGTACTCACGCAGGAAGACCTGATGCGAAGGGTGCGAGGTGTAGGTCTGGTTCTGGTCGATGAATGGCGACACCGAGTTCTTGTGCTCATGCACATCGTCGGCAGCTTCGTTGACGAGCGGCGTTGCCGGGTTGTCACCGACGATGCCGTCCGGGCCGGGCTGGTTGGTCGCGCGCGTCAGCACCATGAAGTTGGTCGGGCTGCCCGGAACGAACAGCGGATCGTCGGGTTGCAGCGGAACGAACACGGTGCCGCTGCGGCCTTTGCCGATCAGGTCCAGGCCGTGGTCGAAGAACTGGCCGAACAGCGTCGTCCAGCCGTTGAACGGGGGCGACAGGCCGATGTCGGGCGACAGGTTGGGGATGGACAACGAGCCGTTCGCGGTGACCGGCAATACACCCAACACGCCATCGGCAGCAAGGCCGGCGGCAGCCTGCACGGCAGCCGGGTTGCCGGCGGTCTGGTCAACGATCAGGTTGCTCGCCAGGCGCGGCTGCGCGTCGAACACGAAGCCGCTGTTGCTGGCGTAGGTGGTGGGGCTGCCGGCGCCGGGAAAGCCCGCGGGGATCGGGTCCGCCGGATCGAGGTTCAGCGCCGTCAGGCGCGGCATGATGTTGTCGGCGGCGCCAAAGCGCTCTTGCCCGGGCAGCAGGTTGTTCCACGTGCCGTCCACCGTGCGCAGGCCGAAGGGCAGCAGCGCGGCCGACGTGACATCGGCGCCGACGCCGCCGATCTGCGCAAGCAATGTGGCGCGATCGACGCTGCCGTCGGGCAGTGTGCTCGCCTCGGAAATCTTGATCTGCTTGAGCATGAAGTCCAGGTCAGCACGGTTGACCCAGAAGTTGTATTGCGGATTGGTGGCCATTGAAACTCCCAAAAGTTGATGGAATTGAAGTGATGTGCGGAGCAGAGGGTTAAGAAACCGTGTCGCCGACGCTAACTGTGCGACCTAAGGAATGGTTAAGCCATCCCAAGTACTAGGGGGTGGGTGGGCACAAGGGGGTCTCGCGGGAGCGTAGGAATGCGCATTGAAAATGGAACTAAAACTGTCCACTCTTCATTGCTGAAAATTGAGTCATCTGACTTCTGTTTTAGTTGCGGGACATTCGGCCTTGCTCGTATCACCACCACCCGGATTGGGGGGTGCACTCAACATGAAAGCAGGTGAGAGCCGGCGCCAGAGTCGAGATTGATTAAGCCCTTGCCCGCAAGGCGGCTTCAGCGAAGCTTTCGCGCGCGACGGCGCAACTGCGCTGCTTGTGCAGCAGCCGGATGGGCGCGCGCCAATGCAAAGGGCCGGCAGCGCCAGCGTGGTGCTGACGGTGCCGGCCCGGCGGGGTGCGCGAGGAATTCGTCAGCGTATCTGCACGGCGCTTTCGATCGTGAAGTTCGGCACCGGGTACTGGCACACGTTCTGTCCACAGGCCCCCGCGATCGAGTCGACGAGTGCCTGCCCTTCGCTGATGGTGGCGAAAGCCATGCTTGAGCCGGTGTGGGTGTTGGCCAGTGTGCTGATGGAGATTTGCGCGAGGCCGGGCTCCTGCACCGTGCCGAGTGTCATCGCCACCGACCCCTTCGCGTAGGTGCCGCCCGGTTCAGGCGCGGCGCCTGGCAGGCTGGCTGCTTTTGGAGTGGGCGGTGGCGTTCCTGTCGTCGTGTTGTAACGCCCCCCAATAATCAGCGGCAGGTTCGCCTGGGTGGAGACGAAGTGGAATATCGTGCCGTCGTAGAAACCACTGTTCACGTAGTCGAGGAAGTTGTTTGACGTCTTCGGTGCGTCGTTGGGAGCGAGTGTCAATAGGACATCGCCCAGGACGGCCTTGCGCTGGTTCGACGGGTCGACCGTGGCCATGCGCAGCCTGACCTGCGGCGCGGGCACGTTGAATTGCGGTACCACCAGGTCATCCCCCGACACCGTACCAGGGCGCTTCACGGCGAGCAGGTTCAAGCTCAGGTTGGTCGCCGTCACCCGGCAGCGGTAATAGGCCCGCGCGGGCGTGCTGACCAACGGCGGCGTGGTGCTCAGGAACATTCCCAAGCAAACGAAGGACTCGAACGCCAGACCCTGGTTCACGTTCTCTCCGGCAATCGCCACAGTCATCAATTGGCCGTACTTGGCCTGCCCGGCAACGGCACTCCCGTTTTCGTCAGGTGGCATGGCACCCTCACCAGCAAGCGCCGTCGCGACCATGGTCGTGGCGCCGATCGTGAACGATGCGGTGCCGAGAGCAGAGTTGTCCTTGCTGAGCAAGGCGTCAACTTTCACCACAGTTCCCGTGGCTGCCGCGGGCGCCACGGCGCAGCGGTAGTACGCCGTCGCGGCGCTGCTGGCGTTGGGTGATGCGTCATTACGCGTCAAACTCGTGCATTGAGGTGAAGTCACGCTCAGGCCCTGCCCGAGGTCGGTTCCTTGAATCGTGACCATCAACTCCTGCAGGTTCCCCAGGCTTGCCGGGTTCACGAACATCGCGCTCACGGTGGGGTCGGGTGGCGGCGGGGGCGGTGGTGTGGGCGCGTTTGCGCCACCGCCGCCACCGCAGGCGGCCATTGCGAACAGCGTCGCGAGGGCCGCGAGGCGCACGCTGCCTCGCGTGACAACTCGGATCGAGGATTCTTGATTCATGAGAGGGTCTCCGTGCAAAGTTGCACTGGGTTTGAAGGCGGTGGATCGCGTGGGTGCTATTGCGTCTGGATCATTGACGTGATCACCATCGCGGGGATGGGCGTGCACTCCGGCACCGTGGTGAAGCCCGGCAACGCCTGGCATGGCGCCGTAGTGATCGCGGTGACGACATCCGTGCCGGCACTGACATGGCCGAACACGGCGTAACCGACGCTACTTGCACCCGGGTTGAGGTTCAGGTTGTCGGACAAGTTGACGAAGAACTGTGACGTGGCCGAATTCGGTTCACCCGTGCGCGCCATCGCCAGGCTCCACTTGACGTTGCTGAGACCTTTGTTGACTTCAAGCGCGATGGGCGGAAATACGCCCTTGGTCGGCGCGCCGCTCAGTCGCACGCCGCCGCCCTGAATCACAAAGGGTATGGGGCTCACCGCCACGCGATGGAATACGGTGTCCTTGTAGAAACCATCATTCACGTACCGCAAGAAATTCGCCACCGTGATCGGCGCCTTGTC